>JAKTNK010000094.1 GCA_029593465.1 Streptococcus suis | reverse complement strand
GCTGCGCTCAGTCAGACTAATTCTGACTTCTTCTTTGACAGGTTACTTCCGTAACCCGCACGTTTGGTTCTTTATCCAGTTTTCAAAGGTCTTATCGGGAAGACAGGATTCGAACCTGCGACCCCTTGGTCCCAAACCAAGTGCTCTACCAAGCTGAGCTACTTCCCGAATATGATGCACCCTAGAGGAGTCGAACCTCTAACCGCCTGATTCGTAGTCAGGTACTCTATCCAGTTGAGCTAAGGGTGCTCTATTACACTAATGCCGAGAACCGGAATCGAACCGGTACGAAGGTTACCCTTCGCAGGATTTTAAGTCCTGTGCGTCTGCCAGTTCCGCCACCCCGGCGCCTCTAAAGCGAACGACGGGATTCGAACCCGCGACCCCCACCTTGGCAAGGTGGTGTTCTACCACTGAACTACGTTCGCATAATATGCCGGCTACATGACTTGAACACGCGACCCTCTGATTACAAATCAGATGCTCTACCAACTGAGCTAAGCCGGCTATTACTTTATGCGGGTTA
>JAKTNK010000093.1 GCA_029593465.1 Streptococcus suis | reverse complement strand
GGTTCTGTTGCAAAGTTTCCGATAAGCTCATTTTGAGGTAAAATAATTGAAAAAGATAGCTTGGAGGAATGAAGATGACTCAGTTCAAAGGAAAACAATTTCAAAAAGACGTGATTATCGTAGCCGTCGGCTACTATCTTCGGTACAACCTGAGTTATCGTGAAGTGCAGGAAATTCTGTATGACCGAGGAATTCACGTTTGTCACACCACAATTTACCGTTGGGTGCAAGAATACGGAAAGATTCTTTATCAAATTTGGAAAAAGAAAAACAAACAGTCCTTTTATTCATGGAAAATGGACGAGACTTATATCAAAATTAAAGGAAAGTGGCATTATTTATATCGCGCTATCGATGTAGATGGCTTAACCTTAGATATCTGGTTACGGAAAAAGCGCGACACACAGGCTGCGTATGCTTTTCTAAAACGACTGAAGAACCAGTTTGGAGAACCAAAGGTTCTAGTAACGGATAAAGCACCCTCTATTAAGAGTGCCTTCAGAAAGCTTCAGAAAAATGGACTGTATATAACAACAGAACATCGAA
>JAKTNK010000092.1 GCA_029593465.1 Streptococcus suis | reverse complement strand
ATATCGTTAAAAGGTAAAGAATGATTTCACTTATTCTTTGTTGACTAGTTTATCAAAATGGCTAGTATAGTGTAATTTTAACTTGTCTTCTCCTAAAATATCAAGTACTTGTATGTCCTGTTTCATCTTTTCAATTCCCGTACCTAATTGATGCTTAAACTCAAAGTAACCAGTCGCATAGAGAAAAACTGTCTGTTCATAAAAGTTTAATTCATTATTTAACAAGGTTTTTATCTCACTAATTAAGTAGGAGCAATTAGAAAATTCTTCCTTATCTATGCTAAGAATTAAACAATTTATAGCTAGCTGAGTGACGATCCGTTTATTGGTTTTATTCAGAGATGAGTAGATGTAATTATTTAACATTTCTTTAGTTAATAAGAAGTAGGAGCTGTAGTTAATTGTTCGTACACAGTTACCCAACAAAATGATTTCATAGTAGCCCCATTTTTCAACTTTAAAGAGATAATCTGTTAGTTGAAGTAATTCATCATCTGATGGAATGACTCTTGAATCCATTGTGTGTAAAATGGATTTTACCATTGTTTT
>JAKTNK010000091.1 GCA_029593465.1 Streptococcus suis | reverse complement strand
TCTGAATCAGTATCAAACTCAGACTCAGTAAGTGCATCAAACTCTGAATCAGTATCAAACTCAGACTCAGTAAGTGCCTCAAACTCTGAATCAATATCAAACTCAGACTCAAATTCAGAATCAGTAAGTACTTCAACTTCAGAGTCAGCATCAACATACGTATCAGATTCAGAGTCAGTGTCAGCATCAGCATCTAATGCTTCATCAGTATCAAATGCAGCTTCAAATTCAGAATCAGTAAGTACTTCAACTTCAGAGTCAGCATCAACATATGTATCAGATTCAGAGTCAGTGTCAGCATCTAATGCTTCATCAGTATCAAATGCAGCTTCAAATTCAGAATCAGTAAGTACTTCAACTTCAGAGTCAGCATCAACATACGTATCAGATTCAGAGTCAGTGTCAGCATCTAATGCTTCATCAGTATCAAATGCAGCCTCAAATTCAGAATCAGTAAGTACTTCAACTTCAGAGTCAGCATCAACATACGTATCAGATTCAGAGTCAGTGTCAGCATCTAATGCTTCATCAGTATCAAATGCAGCTTCAAATTCAGAATC
>JAKTNK010000090.1 GCA_029593465.1 Streptococcus suis | reverse complement strand
GAATCAGTATCAAATTCAGACTCAGTAAGTGCCTCAAACTCTGAATCAGTATCAAACTCAGATTCAGTAAGTGCATCAAACTCTGAATCAGTATCAAATTCAGACTCAGTAAGTGCATCAAACTCTGAATCAGTATCAAACTCAGATTCAGTAAGTGCCTCAAACTCTGAATCAGTATCAAATTCAGACTCAGTAAGTGCATCAAACTCTGAATCAGTATCAAACTCAGAGTCAGTAAGTGCTTCAAACTCTGAATCAGTATCAACTTCAGACTCAGTAAGTGCTTCAAACTCTGAATCAGTATCAACTTCAGAGTCAGTAAGTGCATCAAACTCTGAATCAGTATCAAACTCAGATTCAGTAAGTGCATCAAATTCTGAATCAGTATCAACTTCAGACTCAGTAAGTGCATCTAACTCAGTTGTAGTTTCAGAATCAGTATCAAACTCAGAGTCAGTAAGTGCATCTAACTCAGTTGTAGTTTCAGAATCAGCATCAAACTCAGAGTCAGTAAGTGCATCTAACTCAGTTGTAGTTTCAGAATCAGCATCAAACTCAGAGTCAGTAAGTGCATCTAACTCAGTTGT
>JAKTNK010000009.1 GCA_029593465.1 Streptococcus suis | reverse complement strand
AGAGTGATGAAATGCTTGAGCCGTATGAGGGGAAACTCTCACGTACGGTTCTTAGAGAGGAAGGTGGTAGTAATACCACTAACCTACTCGACTATCAAGATATTGCTAAAGCCTTTGGTGGGCAAGTGATTAAACTGGCGACAACGTCCTCTACCCACCTTAACCTGTTAGATTTGCCCGATACGGATGAGGTGATTTTGGATGATGATGGGGAAGTCGTTGACCCTATTGCGGACAAGGCTAACCTCTTAATGAGCCTATTAGAGTCCGTGTTAAAAGATGTGGCCGATGATCACTCAACCTTAGTGGACCGAGTCACTAGACTCACCTATGACCAGTATGACTCTCCCACGCTTAAGGAGTGGCAGGAGGTCTTAGAAAGCCAACCAGAACCAGCCGCTAAGGAACTGGCCACTAAGACGGAAATTTACACCAAAGGGAGTCTTAACCTCTTTGCCCATCCGACCAACGTGGATATGACGTCAAACTTGATTGTCTTTGACTTAAAAGGCTTATCCAATAAACTCAAAACTTTTGCCTTATTGGTACTTCAAGACTACATCTGGCAAGAGGTAATTGCGGCTCAAGGGGTTCAGACCTTGCGCTTGTATTGGGATGAGTTACATTTGACCTTTAGAACCCAAACCGATGCGGCTTTCTTTGCGGAGTTATGGGCAAGAATTCGGAAATATGGGGGCATGCCAACAGGCATTACCCAAAACCTTGGAACACTTCTTGCTATGGAAGAGGGACGAAACCTCTTGTCTAATAGTGAGTTCATGATTTTACTCAAACAAAAACCCCAAGATATTGCCCGCTTGAGAGAAATCCTTGATCTCCCTGATGGCTTAATTCGCTATATTGCCACCCCTAAGAAAAGAGGGTCAGGGCTTTTGATTGCTGGTGAGACCAAAGTGCCTTTTGAAAACACTATTCCAAAACACACTAAGCTCTATCAAATCACACAGACTGATCCTACGGGGTAATTCTTATGACCAAAGAGGAATTACAGAAACACTTAGCGGATTATCAAGGCTTAAAACCGAGAAAAGCAGTTAAAGCCAGTAAACGCCAATATCGCTTAGAGAAGAAAGCCTTTAAACAGTTAAAGGCAGATGGAGCTGATAAAGAAGCTCTTAAGGAGCCCAAGCGACAGGTTAAACTCAAAAAACGGGTCTATCACCATCAATTGAAACGTAATGGTGGTAGTCGCAAGGTCAAGATGGCTAAAAAAGCGCATAGCTCTAGCCGAAGAATTGCGGAAAGTGCTGTAGCCGATCATGACCTTATGGGAGATGTGGCTAGTAAACGCCAAAGCATTCGCAAAGCCAAGTACAGCTTTCATAAAAGTAAGCAATTAGGTAAGAGAGCGGGTAAGGTTGGACGCTATACCGTCAAAGTAGGTTACGGCTTGTCCAATCGCTTTTACAACAAACTAGGTGGTAGAGGTTTTACCAGAACCCCTAAAACAGAACGGTGGGAGACACAGCTAGCGCATCGCCTGAAACGGATGCGAATGAGGGTTGGCCGAACAAAAGCCGTCAAAGCGGGTAAAACAACCCTCAAAGTAATGCAAGTTTTGACTTCCCCTATTAGGCATATCCTCACCAACCCCTTATCGCTAACTAGCTATGTGATTGGTTTTATCATCTTGATTCTAATGTCTGTTTTTATGGGAATGCTAGGCATGAACCCTGTCCAACAAAACGACTTCAGCTTAAATCAATCCTGGTTGCACCTCTCGAAAAGAGACCGTCAAGAGTCAACGGATAAGGTGGATTATTACACCGATATTGATTCCATCTTACTCTATATGAACTACCGTTACGGTGGCGAGTGGGAGCCAGATGCCAATTGGGAGGATGGTCGAGGAGGCAAAATCAGTGGTTTCTTTGGATTTAATCACTTTTCAGATGCCCTTGATGACATTTGGAAAGAGGAAAACCAAGATCCCAATAATCTGAAAACCATGGCTGAACTCTATACCAAGGGGAAACCGTGGATGACATTGCCTAAGGATGACCTTGACGAGTACCAAGAAATCCTTGAGATGATTAAAGAAACAGGCAAATACACCTCTTACCAGGAATTGGCGAATCCCTTTTACAAAGCCGGTGATGATAAGGCAGAGACGGAAACCCTAACCGTTACAGAGCGCTATGGCTATACCGATAAAAACACGATTGATCCGACCACAAGGCTTCAAGCAGCCAGCGATACCCTCTATGCGCCCATGGCTGGTCAAATCAAGGTCACCAAGACCGACCTTAAAGGGCAACAGACCAAGCCGACCAATATCATCCTTTCCGATAAGGACGCACGGTTTATCTTCTACGATGTCACAAATATCAGGGTTAAAACGGGTGATAAGGTTGAGCAGGGGAGAGAGTTGGGACAAGTTTCTGGCGATAGTCAACAGATTGCCTATGCCAAGAAATATGGGCTTGTGGACGAAACGGATGCCAAGTGGCTCCAAGCCATCGCAACCAAGGATGTTTCTTATGGCTTTACCGAAAAAACAAAAGGCGATCGCCTTGACACTTGGGTCTTGGTGAACCCAGGTTTTTATTTCCCCTTTGTGACCTATGCCCAACAAACCACGGTTGTTCAAGAAGCAACGGAAATGAGTAGTCGAGCCAAACAGTTCTATGACTTCATCAAAAAGAAAGTTAAAGAGGCGACAGACAATGGTATCGCAGCTGTAGCTGGCTGTTTTGGTGTCGAGTCAGGCATCCAACCCAAACGAGCTGAAGGGGATTACCTTAGTCCACCAGTCGGGGCTAGCGCTAACTCATGGGATGATGAGAAATGGTTGACCATGGGCGGCCCTAGTATTTATGGCGGCGGTTACCCTAATATTCTTCATCGAGGGTTGGGGTTAGGGCAATGGACAGATACGTCAGATGGCGCCATCCGAAATACCCTCTTAAGGGAATTTGCCAAGAAAAAGGGTAAAAAGTGGTATGACCTGGAATTGCAGATAGACTTTATGTTAGAGGGGGATAACCCTTACTATATTAAAATCTTCAGAGACATTATCACGAGTAAGCGTGATGTTGATACCTTAACGGCTGAGTTCTTGGCCAAGTGGGAAGGTGTACCAGGGAACAAATTAGCTGAGCGTCAAGCCATTGCTCGACAACTGTTAGGTTATTTCAACATGACTGTCATCGGTGGCGGTTCGCTAGCTTCCTCATGGGATTTCCCTGAAGCCTATCGAGCAAAACTCAAACATTTCCCAACCTCTGTTGCGATGACAACTCAAGCAGGGTCAGGCTATCCTGTTGGACAATGCACATGGTATGCCTATAATCGCTTAGTTGAACTAGGTGAGATTAAAGACTTGTCAGGCAGTTATGGCTATCTTGGTAATGGTCAAGATTGGGTTCGCTCCCTGGTGGCTAAAGGCTGGAAAATGAGTGCTGAGCCTAAGCAAGGAGCGGTTGTCTCCACACTTGGAGGCTTTGATGGGACTTTTGCCGTGTATGGTCATGTGGGAATTGTTGAGGCTGTTAATGCGGATGGGAGTTTCTTGGTATCAGAATGTAATTATAATGGTGTTCAAGATAAAATTCATTGGCGAGTTTGTCGTCCTGCTATCTACTACAGCTTTGCGATACCAAATTAAGAAAAAGGAGATTAAACAGTAATGATTGATGAAATAAAAGTCAACCGGCTAAAGCGGCTAGTCATCGGGCTAGTCGCTGGCCTCGTCTTACTCATTGTTTTTGGGATTGGTCAAATGACCGCACGCCCCCAAAAGCCGCAGAAGGATACCTCAAAGACAACACAACAAAGCGTAACGACCAAAAAGTTGAGCTATGGCATGGTCAAGGATTTTCTAGTGGCCTACTACACGAAAAAGGATCTTGGGACGAACCGTAACCGTTATAAACCCTTTATGACGGATTCACTGTATCAAGAGGAGACTGCTAAAGAAGATGAGCCCGTTAATCAAGCCTATAAGGGATATGTGGTTGATTTTAAGTTTAAAGAGGCTGACATCTATGTCAATACCAAGACCAATGTGGCTCTTGCTCAAGTGACTTATACAGATACCCTCTTGGAAAAGAAAGGCAACTATGACAAAGCTCAAAAGAACGTAAGTAACCAGGCAACCCTAAAACTGACCTATGTTGAAGAGAAGGGAAAGTTGAAGGTTAATAACCTTCAAGCGGCGATACTTCAGCTAAGCGGTGAGGAGCCGACAAACTTACCTGATTATGGCACGTTACCCCCATCATCTGAAGAACCAACACCATCAAAAGAAAGGAACTCATCAAATGGTTAAAAAAGCAACTTGGCAAGATGCCAAAAAGAAAATGACAAAAGGAGAAGATGAGCTAATAAAATTAATGGCTCAAAAAGAAGCTTTAGAAGAAAAGATTAAACAACAAGAACAGCGTAACCGAGAAGCCCGTGCGGATTATTTAACGCTCCTTGCTTCTCAAAGTGCTAAATCAGATAAAGAGATAGAAGAATGGCTCTTGAAGTCTCACTCTTTCCGTAAAGAAGGTGATGCCTAATGTTCGTATCTAGGAGAGGAGATGAGTCCAAAACCTTTGCGACACGAGACGACTTGTTTGGCTTTTTGGAACAAGAAAATGTTAGGGTAAACTCGCTAAACCAGACAGTGATTTATGATCTTAGTCACGTGACAGATGACGGTGAAATCCTCCAACAAAAAACCATCCAGCTACCTTTAGATGAGTCTATCGATAGCTTCTTAATGGGGTTTGGTCAGAAAAAACGAGGTTTACCTTTTAAAACCACCAAATCAGCTTCTGAAGAGACTAAAACTACAGGAAGACATGCTGAGAGAGCCTCTGAGAGCTCAGTTCAGGATAAAACACGACCCAATGGCCATAAAACAGTCTTTCTCGTGCTATCTCTCTTGGCCTTAGGACTAGGTTTTGGTTATTGGCATCATCAGACGATCACAGCTCTTCAAAAAGAGACGGTAAGCATGCAAAAAGCCTTACAACAAGTTGTTAAGGATCAAGAAAGCCTAAAACAAATCCCCAAGTTAGATGTCTTTAGTCGCTATTTTCTACCGCACTACTATTCAGGTAAAGAGGAGCAGCTTACCGATTTTGTGGGAACAGATACAGCTATAGCCCCACAAGAAGGTCAACTCCAATCAGTGATTTTTGAAGAAGGGAAGATGACTGCTAAAGGCTATGATATGACCTATGTCATTGGGCTAAAGACAAGTCAAGGACAAACCAAGAAACGGTTAACCTTACGCATCAAACCTCAAAAAAAAGCCCCTTATGGCTATTTGGTTATGAAAACACCTGTTGAAACAAGTTATCCCTAAACAAAAGCAATCAAGACTTAGTCCTTGATTGCTTTTTTAGTGCTAGTCAGGAAAGGATAGAAGATGGAACAAGAACGTAGTATTTACCAAGTCAAAGAAGTAGGACAAGTGACAGGTGATTTTTTAATCAAAATGGCTCTCCTCTTTTTTGAACGCTCAAATGATGCTTTACAAGCCTATTATGATAAACCTAAGGCAGGAGAAGTGCGTTGGAACCGTTTGATGGCTAGTCGTGAAGACAAAAGTATCAAGGACTTTCGTGCCAGTGAGATCAGTATGGCTGCTTTAAAGACTTACTTAGCCCAGTATGGGGTCATGTTTGCTAAAAGAGATTTAGGCAATGGCATGATGAGTATTGCCTTTGAAGCCAAAAATCGAGACATTATCGCCCAAGCCTTCAGTCACTTCTTAGATCATGTGACAAGTCCAGAAGGGGCGAAAGACATGACACAAGACTTAGCGGTTAATCCTAAGGCTAAACCCTTAGAAAAACGTCTGAAAGAGCTTGAAAAACAAGCTAAAGAGGAAGCAAAACAAGCTGCTAAGGGGAAACAAAGCAAGAGAAGCAAAGCAAAAGAAAGCCCAGAGGTGACCAAATCATGAGACAACCTCAATCAAAGACACCTTACCTCATCTTAGCGATTGTGTTAGCGCTAGGCGGTTGTTACTTAGGAGCCAGTATTTTAGCAGCACCTATGACAAACTCACTAGAAGATCCTTTAGGGACGGGACGTGTGTTATGGGCGCTTCACCATTTTGGCCGTATTCCACTATGGGAGCTGAGATTTGGTTGGTTACCTCTTATATTAACAGGTCTTGGTTTCTTACTTCCTTTTGTGGCTTTTTACCGTGTCGAACCCAACTATAAATACCGTACGGGTGAAGAACATGGGTCAGCACAATTTGCGACTAAAGAAGACTTAATGAAGTTTAGAGATAAAGATCCTAATAATGACATGTTGTTCACGAAAAATGCTCGCATGGGACTCTTTAATAAGCGACTCCCCTATGCTGTACAAGTCAATAAGAACACAGCCACGGCAGGCTTACCAGGGGACTGGAAAACACGTTCCGTTTTGACCCCTAATCTCTTACAAGCTAATAGCTCCTTTGTCATTACAGACCCTAAAGGCCTTTTGGTCTATGAGGTAGGTGATTTTCTACGCAAACAAGGTTATCAGGTCAAAGTGCTAGACCTGATTAACTTAACGAATTCTAGCTGTTTTAACGTCTTTGATTACATGACAGATGAAACAGACATTGACCGTGTGGCTGAGTCTCTTATTAACGGGACGAAACGATCTGATAATAAGGGTGAGGACTTTTGGGCGCAAGCGGAAGCCTTTTTGATCCGTTCTCTGATTGGCTACCTCTATTTTGATGGCAAGGTCTTGAAAAATGGGGAACCTCATCTTGGTATGGTGGCGGATTTATTGCGACATTTAAAGCGAGAAGACCCTGAGAAACCTAGCCCTGTCGAAAAGCTCTTTGATGCCTTAGACAAAGAACTGCCCAATAACTATGCCTGTAAGCAATTCAAACTCTTTATGAAAAACTTTGGTGGTCAGACCTTAACCTCTGTCCTAGCCATCACAGCTTCTCGCTTTTCAGTCTTTGACCATGAAGCGGTTAGAATCTTAACACAGAAAGATACCATGGCCATTGACACATGGGTAACCCAAAAGACAGCTCTCTTTATTGCCATTCCTGAAACCGATAAGACTTATAATTTCTTGGCCAATTTGCTTTTTGTGACCATGCTTAGGCTCTTGCCCAAAACCGTTGATGACATCTTACAAGGACGTCATCCCGTCTATAAGCCTAAAGATTTACTGCACCTTAGGCTCTTTATGGATGAGTTTGCGCAATTGGGGAAAATCCCTTATTTTACAGAGTCACAATCGTCTCTTCGCTCAAGGGGAATTTCCATTGACATTTTCATTCAAGCCCTAAACCAATTAAAAACGGTCTATGGGGAGGAGTGGAAGACTATTTTTAACAACTGTGGGACACTGCTTTATTTGGGGACAAATGACGAAGACACCATGAAATATTTCTCTATGCGATCCGGTAAAGAGACGATACAGGTTCGCAATACCTCCCGCACCTATAGCCAACACGGGTCATCGAGTGACTCCATTCAGACCATCTCACGGGATTTGATGACCCCCGATGAAGTGGCTCGTATTGGCATCGATGAAGCACTGGTCTTTATCTCGAAACAGAATGTCTTTAAAGATAAAAAATATCAGCTTGAAGATCATCCAAACTATGAGGCTTTGGCCAAAGACCCTGATGATCCTAAGTGGTATTACTATGACATGTCCATGGATGATATTCCTGAATGGATGATTAACTATGATCATGCTCATAACGATTATTTACTGGTTACTGCTAAAGAGGTTGAAGCCCAGAGCTTTGGAGAACCCCTAAAGGCTAGCTAGCCAATAACGACAGAAAGGAAACAATGATGTTATCTCAAAAACAACTAAAATCACTCAAAAAAGAAGTTAATGAAGAGTCAGCTCTAGGAGTTGGCTTTTTGGTTGGCATTGAAAAAGCTATCCCAGACTATGCCCTCTATGAGGCGATTCGTCAGCTAGCGAATGAAGGAGACCTCTCTACCCTAAGAGATGCGGAGCTTCAAAATCGCTTAGTAACGACAGCGATTGAATACATGAACTACCAAGATTTTAAAGCGGTTGCCCCTTATCTCTTTTCTTACAGACGAGCTGACCTTGCTAAGGACACCTTGTTAAAGGCTACCCCCTTACCAGCTACGCCTAGTGTGTTTGACGCTGTCAAGGGTCGAGGTGAGCGTTTATTTGAGGAGCTAGAAACACCAGATGCCTTAGACGAACTCCTGTTGACTAATGGTTTGACTTTGCTTGCTATCAATCCGAAAACAAATGAGCTCTTATTGGTGGATAGTCAACCTGATATGGATAGGGTTATGGCAGAACAATCATTATCATCACAAGAACAGTCCTTAGTCGAGGATTCTGATGTTGCGACTTATTACATTATTCCTTTAGAGGATTTAAGCCTAGAACCTTTGGCGGACGTGATGACAAAGGCCGCAATAACCTTATTTGATGCCCAGTATCTAGAGCTTTCAGATGAAGGCTTATTAGAGGCTTTAGACTATGATTATGACTTGGAAGACTTTGAATTACTAGAGGACTGCTATGACGAGCTTGCTCAACTGTTAAAACAGGAACAGTCTCGAACATTAGAACAAGAGAGGGAATTATAATGATCAATAAAACGATGAGGAGGACAGTTAATGGCAAGTGTGAAATCCCTTAAAAATACCTCTATTTTAGCAGTAGCACAAGCTCTAGGGTTAGTGTTAAAACGTGTTGGTAGTGATAATTACCAGTGGGTCGAGCATCCGTCACTAACCATCAATACCACAAGAAATATCTTTTCGTGGTTTAAATACGATAAGCATGGGGATGTGTTTGAACTGGTTCAAACCATTCGTGAGGAACAAACAGGGACTCGTCCTAGTTTCAAGGAGGCCAAACGTTTTTTAGAAACAGGTCACTTTGACCAAATTGAGATTGTCGAACCAGAAAAGAAACCCTTTGTTTACAGTCTGTCAGAGCATGAAGTAGCAGAGATGCCCAAAGCAAGGGCATATCTCATCCATGAGCGAGGCTTGTCAGAGGAAACCATCCGCTTTTTTGAAAGTCAAGGAGTGCTAGCCGAAGCCACTTACCGTTATCAAGGAGAAGCAGAGCCTGTAGTAGTGTTTAAGGCTCGAGATCGTGAAGGAAAGGTCGTTGGGGCTTCCTTACAAGGGATTGTGGCTAATCCTACCAAGCATGAGAGAGGGCGCTTAAAACGGCTGATGAAGGGCACGGATGGCTATTATGGCATGTCTGTGACCATTGGCAAGCCCAAACGCTTGGTTTTTGCGGAAGCACCGATCGATCTGATGAGTTATTACGAATTACACAAGAATACTTTATCTGATGTTCGCTTAGTGGCTATGGATGGCTTAAAAGAAGGAACGATTAGCCATTACTATATGGCCTTGCAGGCAGAACTAGCGGGGCAGGAGTATACCTTTGAACGCACCAAAACCCCAAGAGCACTTTCAAGAGTTGCGGCAATCACAAGGACTTTTCACGACGACCAAAATAAAGACATCATCACCCTTGCCATTGATAATGATGAGGCGGGGCGAAAATTTATCAAGAAGCTAGAAGATAAGGGAATTGGCTTGACATCAGCCCTACCCCCACTAAACAAAGGAGAAAGCAAAGTGGACTGGAATGATTACTTAAAACAAAATAAGGAAGCATTGACGGAAATAAAGGACTATCAGGTCAGAATTCAATGGTCAGAAAGCCCTCTCTTTAACGAACAAGAAGGGACGACCATGTCTTATAAGACATTTGTGCAGAAGGCTTACGAAGCAAATGAACATCTCTTTCAGGAGCGCCACGGTGGCACCTTAGATACTATCACGGAATATGGGCTTCATCCTTACCAGAAGACTAAATTTGATTTGCTTGATCCAGATGGAACGGTTATTGATGTTGACCTACGCTATAACATCGGCGATGAAAGTCAACCCCTTAGTCAAATCCTCGAACATCACCCTTATGCTCAGGACTTAGCAGAGATTGACCAAGTTGTGATAGACAACATAAAAACATCTCCAGATAAAAATCTGGAGATGTTAAACGATAGGACCAATATGAGTTGGGGTTCTTTGGAGGAGACTCCTCAAGGCAGTGCCGAACCTGTATCAAAAGATGATACCTTTGAGCAAACTGTTACCAGTCACCCGACATTATCCTATCCTCCCCTTAAGTTTAGCACTGATAACCGAGAGATGTCAAGTGTTCGTGGAGGTTACCATGTCATCACTCCAGAAGATTTACGAAATCTGAATTACTACGCTTCCACACTTCAGGAAACAGCTCAATGGTACTTGAAAACAGTGGCAGATTCAGAAGTGGTTTATTTTTACCAAAATGGCGATAGCGTGGAAGCAATGACGGTTAACTATGGACGAGAAAAGTTTGCTCACTTGACAGGTGTTCGTCCGATTGGAAGGGACTTATCCGCAGTTAAGGTCTTAGAACGTTTTGCGACTGGTCAAGGACATTTTGACAATATTACAGTAAGTCGTTCTTTTGTCGACAAGATCCAAGTCCTTCCTCTCTTTCAAGAAATTACTCAAGCTAAGTCTTTTGTCTTTGATCACCTGTCAGAGATAAAAAAGATGAAATCGTTGAATGCTCAACGTGCTATTCGTACAGATAACAAGCATCTTATTGTGGCATTTCGAACCATGGGGGATATTTCGTTTCCAGTTTCAGTTTTAAAACCCTCTCATAAATTAAACCTTGCTTTGGAAAGAGAACAAGAAGGCAATATCATTTTAGGAGTGTTTCAAAAGAAAGGTAACACCATTCAGACTCTTTCTATTAACGATACGATTGTCAAAGATAAAGGTCAGGAATTGAAAGCCTTGTTAGAGGCTGGTGATTTAGAACCGTTGGAGTCGGTTGTCTTTAAAGAAGAAAATCGACAATCATCTTTAGAACAAGTCTCCTCTGTTTCAGAAGAGAAAGCGGAAACCACAACGGTTAATGATTACCTGGCAAAGAACGACATTAAAGGGTTAGCCGCTCACATGAAATCGGGTATTAAAGACTATTTGAATTCCAAACAGTATAAACGGTTTCTGACGACTATGGCAAAATTCCCTCGTTATTCTACCCGAAACATTCAACTCATTCTAGCCCAAAATCCAAATGCGACTTACGTCACATCCTTTAAACAATGGAAAGAAACCTTTGAACGTTCGGTCAATAAAGGGGAAAAAGCCATGCGCATTTGGGCGCCGATGACCATTAAACAGCGTGACCCTGAGACAGGTAAAGTGCTTTTGGATGAGAAGGGCAATGAGAAAACAGCTCTTCGCTTTAAGTTAGTTCCAGTCTTTGATGTGTCTCAAACGAAGGGAAAGGACTTGCCTAAAGCCATCCATGAACTGGAAGGAACGCACAAGGATTATGCCAATCTTTATCGTGCTGCCAAGGCCTATGCGGAGTCTAAGGGAGTTAAGGTCATCATTGATCACACCCTCAAAGAGGCTAAAGGTTATTACGCAGCTAAAGACCAAACGATCGCGCTTAAAGGAGGGATGTCAGAACAACAAACCCTTAAAACCTTTTTCCATGAGTTAGCTCATAGTGACTTACATGCTTCTAAAGAGCAGACTGCTAACCTCAAGTATAGTCATGCGGAATTGCAGGCTGAGTCCGTCGCTTATGTGGTGGCTAATCATTATGGCTTTGACACCAGTGACTACAGTTTTGGGTATTTGGCATCATGGGTGGATGATAAACAAGCCCTCTCAGACCTTGAAGCCCAACTAGATATTGTTCAAAGAGAAGCTAAAGCGCTCATTACCTCAATGGATAGCTTTTTAGAAGCCCAGTTGACCAAGACCCCAAAAGTCAATAGTCTTGAAAGTCGATTAGAGGCACTTTCTCAAGAAGTCAACGTGAGCCAAACGGTCACTAAGGAGGGAGAACAATCGTTAAAAAAAGACCAAGCGGAGGTTCAGGAGAGAACCTGACCTCCCTCATTCAAAACCTATCGTTACTCACTAATCAACCAAGACAAAGGAGAAACCAAGATGACAACAACACTTGAAGAAACGCTTATGACTTACCTGTTTGACCTAACCGATGATGCTACATTAATGCCTAATGAAACCAATATGGCGCTCTCTCGCCAAGGTATCATGGTCGTCTTACAGGAAGATTTTCCCTCTTTAGAGGGCATTGATGACCTCTATGAGGCAATTAAAACAACGCTTAATACTCTAGCCAAATGGAACGATAGCGAGTACGAAACCGCTAAGGCACTCCTTACCCGTGAGGGCGAATTACCAGCCGACTGGCTGAGAGAAAAGGGCGTTAGCCCTGCTTAGGGGTTTGGGGATTTCCCCAAAAGACAAAGCGATAGTCCCTTTCTCTAGCCACTACGCAGTGAGGTTAGGGACGGGGCTATCGCTTTGATTTTTGCATTTGTATATACAAATGCTAATCTTGCCAAGGTAACGGAGCTAAAATATCAAGGTTCATTGAGAGCTTAGAAAGGACAGATGATGACAATAGAAAATGATAAGCGTAGTCGCCCCATTCCAAAATTATTTTTTGTGAATGAAGATGAAAAACAACGCATTGAGAAACAAATGGCAAAGGCACAAATTGAGAATTTCTCCAACTTCGCAAGGTTAATGTTAACGAACGGTCAAGTTAAGGTTATCCATTTTGACGATTTGATTACTCTTCGTCAAGAACTTCATCGCATTGGGGTAAACATCAACCAAATTGCCAAGGTAGCCAATATGGATGAGAGCATTAGCCAAGAACAAGTTGTCGAGGTTTTAGATCAGTTAGGTGTGATTGAAACTAAAGTCAATGCCCTTTTGATGAAGCGAGAGTTAGAGGCTAGAGACGATGGTGTTTAATAAAGTCTTGCAAATTAAACGGGTTGATCGTCTGATGCGTTCGGTTGACTATATCTTGGATGAGTCCAAAACGTTGGTACTTACTCAAGCAAGCGATACCTCTTTTCCTTTAGTGTCAAAACAAGGTGAGGTGTACCAACAATTGGTTTCGGCTCATTTGATAGGGCAGCCCAAAGCCGCTGCTCAAGAGATGCTTTTGACCAAAAAATTAGCCGATCATCGCTTAGGACGCACCACAACATCAGACTTAAAAGCAGACAAGGGTGTCCTTGCCCATCATATTATTCAATCCTTTTCACCCGATGATAACTTAACTCCAGAAGAGATTCATGAGATTGGTCGGCAGACAATTCTGGCCTTGACAGGTGGTCATCATGAGTTCGTGATTGCGACTCATATGGATAAAGATCATCTTCATAATCACATCATTTTTTCAACAACAGATACCAGAACGCTTCGTAAATTTCGATGGGGAAAACACACGACAAAGCGTTTATTTGAATTAACCAATCAGTTTGCAGCACCTTATGGAGCTAAAATCTTAGAGTCGACATCAGAGTTAATGAACCATACCAAATATGGCGCTTATCGCAAAAAACAAACTTTCCGTTATGAATTAAAGGAACGTTTGGACTTTCTTTTGAAGAATAGTCAGACTTTGGAGGACTTCCTTAAAAAAGCCAAATCCATAAACTTAGCAGTTGACTTCTCAGGGAAATATGCGGCTTATCGCTTGTTGGACTCGAACCAAAAACAAAATACCAGAGACCGAACCTTATCTAAAAAAGGTCATTATAGCTTGGAGAGTATCAAGGAACGCTTATCTAAAAATCAAGTGGTCTTACCGCTTGAAGATATCCCTAAAGCCTATGATGAGTTGGTCAAAGAAAGAGAAGCTGATTTTGAAATGCGTTTGACTATTGAGCCATGGCAAGTCAAAGAAGAGACACTGAATAGTCTTTATCTTCAAGTGGATTATGGGCTACACAGTAGAGGGACAATCCGTTTGTCAAGAAGTAAGGTTGATGCTTTAGAGGGTGGACGGTTTGAATTGTTTTTGAAAAAAAGCGATTTTTTCTATTTTCTAAATGATGATTACAGTCAAAATGTTCGCTACATCAGAGGAGATACCTTGATGCGACAATTGGCCTATAACAATGGGCAAGTCATCTTAAACAAACACAAAAATATTTTTGAACTTGACCAGTTGATCCGTGAATTTGAATTTGTGTCGCAGTATGATATCACGAATAGCCAACAGTTTGAAGAGTTGGCTGAACGCTTTCGTCAGAAGGTGGATGAGACCAAAGATTTGTTACATCAGATTGACCAACGTCTTGATAAATGGAACAAGTTATCAGCTGCCCTATTAGGGTTAGAGAACGGAGACGACAGCGCTTATTTGATTTTTGAGACCTATCAAGAAGACCCAAAAACATTGCATCGAGGGTTACTTGAAAAGCGGATATTGGAAAGTCAGGTGGAACGCCAAGTCTTGCAAGAGAAACTAGATACGATTTTAAATGATGCCAAAATGTATCAGGTGGTAAGAGACCATGCTTACCATCGTCAAGAACAAACTTATGAAAGATGAGGAAGAAGTATGCGCCACATTCATGACTATTTTGAGAGAGGAGAGATAGATTAATGGTATGTTATACCAGCATTGATGATGAGAGGAGAGTCTATTATGCAAATTGAAAGCTTATTACTATCAGAGATTGTTCCTTATGGGAATAACGTTAAAAAACATCCTAAATACCAAATTGAGCAAATTAAAGAGTCTATTGAAACCTTTGGTAATAATGATCCCATTGCGATTGATGAGAACAATGTCATTATCGAAGGGCATGGGCGCTACCTTGCTCTACAGGAACTTGGTTATGACGAAGTACCAGTCATTCGACTCAAGCATTTATCGGAAAATCAAAAACGAGCCTATATTTTGGCTCATAATAAGATTACCTTAAATACCGATTTTGATATGGAGCTACTCAAAAAAGAGCTAACCACCATCATGGACATCGATATGACGCAGTTTGGTTTTTCGGTTAATCTCTTAGCTTCACCTTTAACGGGAGAAAAAGCGGAGTCTAGCGAAGAAGAGGAAGAGACAGAGCCGATCACCCAAGGTAATCTCTATCAGTTAGGGAGGCATCGTCTCATGTGTGGCGATGCCACTAACAAAGATCATCTGGAAAAACTCTTAGATGGTACAGAGGTAGACCTATATATTACTGATCCCCCTTATAACGTGGCTTACACAGGAAAGACGAGCGAGGCCTTAACCATTCAAAATGACCAGATGGAAACCTCTGCTTTTCAAGCCTTTTTAACCGCTGCCTTTCAAGCAGTTGATCCCCATTTAAAAGCAGGTGCAGCCTTTTACATTTGGCATGCCAATAGTGAACGCCTATCCTTTTCTCAAGCGATTTCGGCTGCAGGGTGGTTAGAGAAGCAGTGTCTTATTTGGGTCAAGGATAGTTTTGTCTTAGGACGTCAAGATTATCAGTGGCAACATGAACCTTGTCTCTATGGATGGAAACCAGGGGCAAAACATTACTTTGTGAGTGATTTTAGTTTATCAACGGTTTTAGAAAGCTCTTTGGAGGAGAAGAGTAAGGCAGAGCTGATTGACCTCGTTAGAACCTACCAAGAAGCACAACCAACTTCCATTTTAAGGGTCAACCGCCCACAAGCCAATCCAGACCATCCGACCATGAAACCCTCAGCTTTAATCGAACGCTTAGTGAGAAACTCTAGTCGCCAAGGAGACGTGATTTTAGATAGTTTTGCAGGGAGCGGAACAACGCTTATGGTCTGTGAGCAGCTAGGTCGTATCAATTACTCAATGGAACTTGATCCCAAATACGTGCAGCGCATATTAAACCGTTTTGAACGTGAGACAGGGATTAAACCCAAACAACTTTTCTAGGAGGTGACGGAGTGGCTAATGACAACAATTTAATTCCTATCAATCAACGAACCAAGAGGGAAGCAAGAGAAATCTCACGTAAAGGAGGTTTAGCTTCAGGGAAAGTCAGACGTCAGCGAGCCGATTTGAAGAGAGCTTTTGAGACGCTTTTAAGTTCAGAAGTCAATAATGAGCAAATGCGAGACTTGCTTATTGGTTTGGGTTATGCCCCAACTAATGAGATGGCACTGGCTCTCGTGGTGCTTCAAAAAGCCTTAAACGGTGACGTTAAGGCGTTCTCTAAAATTCAAGAGGTGATGGATAAGGAATAAGAAAAAGCCACCCCATTAATGGAGGTGACCTGACCATTCTAACATTCTAAGGTTAAAAGCGCAAAACAAATAATGATAAAACCATTATATCATAAAAGCTAATTAGTGAGCTACTAAAACGAAACGTTTCTGTCATCAAATCGAAATAAAATAACATTTTCTTCTAGGTCTTGTTATATTATAATGATATTGAGATTATTAAGCGCTTACTATCTCTGGATTATTACTATAAACCAATGATTTGGTTTCTCTATTTGATTGTCAAGGAGGAATGACATGAGGTTAAAGAAAAGGTTTAGAATTGGGATTATCTCAAGTGTTACGTTGTTAGTTTCTTCTACGCTGTTACCATCTGGTGTCGCTTATGCAGAAGAAAGGAAACTAACTCAAGAACGTGAACGGCTGGAAACCATCCGACAAGAAGTCGCAGAGAGCCTTTCTGACGTTGCAACGTCTACTCAGGTAAGTGAGGACAATACTGTTCCTGCTTCGGAGACTCGGGCTATGAGCTCTGAGGAAGAAGTATCAGTCAAAGCAGAGACAGTGTCAGATCCCCTATTACCATCACCAGCAAATACGGAGGCGTCAGCTGAAGTCTCTCGTCAAGAGGAAACACCAGAAAAAGTTTCCCCTTCAGAGGCGTCTGATTCTGAAGAGACTTCTACTCCAAAGAGAGTTAAAAGGTCTCTAGCACAATCAGCTCCTTCTAGTAGTGAACCCCTTGATTTTGAGAATGCCTTAGAGCGTTATCGTTCGCAACTAAATCAAGAAGAGGTGTTTCGCTTTCAAAACGCTACAACGGTTGATGAGAAGTCTAACATCATTGAAGAAATTCTTATTAGGCAAATCAATGAAGATTATGGTCTGCTGGAATTAGAAGCCTTTATGGAGCAACTTTCTGAGGAACAATTGCGGGTATTAGCTTCCAAAGAAACAGACGAATCCTTTGAGGACACTTTAAAAGCCTACTATTTAGAATTCCAACAAGCGCAAGATTTTGTTGCTCTTATGGATGACCTCATTCTTAATAGTACAGAGGAAGAGTACAACAAGCTTATCAAGGCAACATCGGAACGTGAATTTACAGATAACCTACTTCAGTTATCTGAGAAGAAAGCTCAGGAATTGTCTCCAGCCGTAAGAGAGACCGGAACACGTAGAAAACGGTTTATACCTATCGCAGCACCGTTAATCATGCTATATGGTCCTGAAATTGTTGGGGCTGCCATTGCGACAGGGAAACTTTTAGCTATCGCAGCTGGTGCTGTAGGAACAGCTTACGTTGGTTATAATGGTGTTCAGGCTTATCAAAATCATCAACAAGCCAAATCAAAAGCTAAAGCAAGAAAGAGTGCTAGAGCTCAGCACCAATCACGAAGTCGTTCCAATGCCCAATCACGAAGCCGAGCTGTCAACCAAGCCAAGCAGTATGCCCATTCTTCAGCTGGCTATAGTAGTGTTTACACAGGAAGTGTTGGTTCCTATGCTCAGCCATACGGACCTGTCCGACCTTACCAACCTACTGTAACTTATGGACCAAGGCTTCCTTATCATTCTGCTAGAGCAGCTAGTAACGTATTTTATTACGCAGGTGCTCGAACCATTCCTACTTACAATCTAGCAGGTGATAAGTATACCGTTATTCCGAACGATTCGGTTTGGTCAATTTCTAATCAGTTCGGCATTAGCATGACGGATTTGATTACTTGGAATGGGATCCAACAGTACACTATTCATCCCGGCCAACAATTATTGGTTAGACCAACAGTGCTATCGGCCGATGGCAAAAGACATCAAGTGTTACCTAATGAGTCCGTTTGGTCAATTTCTCATAAATATGGCATTGCCATGAGTGATTTTATTAAATGGAATAATATCAAAAATAATGTCATTCACCCAGGGCAAAATCTTTTGATTCGTCCTGTAGCTAGTGTTAAACCAGCTACACCAAATAAACCTACTACAACTCCAGCAAAAACCTATACGGTCAAAGCTGGAGACTCAGTTTGGCTTATCGCCCATAATCATGGCATTAGCATGGCTGACTTGATTAAGTGGAATAATATCAAAAATAATACGATTCATCCTGGTCAACAAGTGATTGTCAAGCCAGCAACAACTGCCAAGTCAACGGCTACTAGTCAGACAAGCTCAGGAAGCCCAGCTAAGACCTATACGGTCAAAGCTGGAGACTCGGTATGGCTTATCGCCCATAACTATGGTATTAGTATGGACGATTTGATTAAGTGGAATAACATCAAAAATTACACCATTCATCCCGGTCAACAAGTGATTGTCAAGCCAGCTAGTCCAGCTAAATCTTCTGATACTAGTCAGGCAAATTCAGCACCCTCAGCTCAAACTTATACGGTTAAATCTGGGGATTCCGTTTGGCTTATCGCTCATAATCATGGCATTAGTATGGCTGATTTGATTAAGTGGAATAATATCACCAATAATCTCATCCATCCTGGACAAACCGTTGTTGTATCAGAAACTGGTGCAATAGCTAGTCAACACAAAGATAAAACGTATACTGTTCAGTCGGGTGACTCCATCTGGCGCATTGCTTCCATTCATGGTATCAGTATGGAAGAGTTGATTACGTTAAATAACATCAAAAATTACACGATTCACCCAGGGCAAACATTACGTATTAAATATGCTGTTTCATTAAATTCTAATGATATTGTAGTCTTAGGACCTAATGATGATATTGAAGCTTGGATTCTATATTCTAAGAAGAAACTTAAGGGTCAAGCTAAGGGCAAGGTTGATTTAGGTAGATTTAAGGATAAACATGGTAATACACCCTTAAATAAAAATTCTGGAACATTTAAAGATGGCAGACAGACTATAGAAAAAGACACTGCTCAACATGGTGGTCGTCGGTGGAAGCTAAAACAGGATGGGCATCGAATTGGCTCACTAGATAAAGATGGAAACATTATTGCGGATTAATAAGGAGAATAACATTGAAAAAAATTAAGATATCACATTTTGAATTTGAATATAACCCTATTATGGATTGTGCTTTTGATGAAAAACAAAATAGATTAGTTTTTTTATCAGAAAATTATGGTGACGTCCACCTAGCTATCGAAGTAAAAGGAACTACTGTAACATTTCAACCAAAATGGAATGTTAACATTACAGCTGACGAACAACAACCCAATAAATATATTTTGGATGTTAATACTACGGATTTTTAGAAATTATTGCCAAAACAAATGGCTTATTTTGGTAGGAAGAGAGTTGCTTTGTATTTGAATGGCGTATTAAGTGAAAATATCGATCAATTTTTTCAAACCATCATGTTAAATACTGCAATGCTTTGCTACTCATGAAAATTTAAAAGAATAGTTATTAGTAAAGTCACTAGTAGCGCTCCAAATATAATGACAAAGAAAGAAGAAATAATATTGAAAAAAATTAAGTTGTCACATTTTGAGTTTGAATATAATCCTATGATGGATTGTATTTGTGATGAGAGGAAAAATAGATTAATTTTTATTTCCAATCATTTTGTTGATATTCACTTAGCTATTGAATTGAGAGGAACTGCTTTAATGTTTATTGCAAGATGGAACATAAAAATCGTAGCTGACAAACAGCAACCTAATAAATATATTCTAGATGTTCATTGTCCAGATGAGACAATCAACTTAGAAGGCTAATCTATGAAAGAATAGTATTTTTCATTTTTTGTGTTGTGATAGTCACTCGAATGATTACTTTTACTTATCCAAACATATGAGGTAGATTGTGATCGACTATAATACGATATTGTCAAGTGACTTATACAAGAGAGGTTATGACTTAGAAACCTTATATCTTAATGATATCGCTTGGGATTATAAGGACATTTTAGACGTTATTGCTAGCGTCAAGAAACATCAATTACTCATTTTGGGAGGAGATGTTTATCAATTTAGAGAGGGAGATATTTCTTGGGCTTATGATGTTTGGAGCTATCAAGGTGATGATTGGAGAGCATCCGTTCAGAAGGCTCTCAACTATATTAACGATTACCATGAGATGAATGGTAATCAGTACTTGTACTCTCTCGTTATTGCGAGTCCTAAGATGACATCACTGTGTTTTTCCAAACATGATGAAACAAGTCGTCAAGATAAAAAACGCTATGGGGTTAGCAAGGACTGGAGTAGTGTCAGGGACATAGGACAGATATTTTTGGGACAAGAGCTTACTCAAGAAGCTTATAAAAAGGTGGAAAAACGCTATTTGGCTGTTTTTAGAGATGTTGCTAAGATGATGTCCCTCTCCGAGTTTTACCTTTCTTCTTTGGAAGTCATCAGTGGTGAGGTATTGATGGCTTATCCTTTCTTAGAAGAAGGACATTCATTAACATTGGAAGAAACTCTTTCCTGCATACAGTTAATGCTTAGAGAGAAAATATGGTGTAAGCTGGTCAATCCCCATTTGGAATTCCATTTTGGCTATGATTACTATGCCTATCTCTATTTTGATGGGGATAAGGAGCGGGTAAAAGCTATTATTAAAAAACATCGGCTTTTTTGGGAAGAACGAGAGTTGCCCTATCTTTAGATTACTGTAAAGGAAATAAACATAAAAAATATTTTGAATACCACCCTATTATGGATTGTATTTTTGATGAAAAGCTAACACCTAGAGAGAATCAGATTGGGAGCCCACTGAAAAAGTCATCGTTTGATGGCTTTTTTTGCTATACTAAAGTTGAGGTGATGAGATGCTTGCTAATCAGTTGACTTTGGATGTTAGTCCCTATTCTACTCTGTATGATATTGTTGTTCCTAAAACTCATTTTTTACGGCAGCTAGCGTAACTCTGTGATTTTAGCTTTATTTATGATGAGCTGGAAAAGAATTATCAACCTGACTTCGGGCGTCGTGTCTACTCTCCTATCATGATGTTCAAGTATCTCTTACTATAGTCCAAGGGACTATAATGATTAATACCATCTTCATTATAACCGATAGGACGTCAATTGCGTTATCCTAAGGCAAAGAAAAGGATTAAAGAGAGGTTGGTTATGGGAAAGAATTATTATTACGTCGAGGTTGAAACCTTACAGGGTGAACAGCTTTGTTTCCAACTACCTAATGACTTGCAAGATGGCATGCGTGCCTATAGACATGAGCACCCTCTAACTTGGGAAAGTCTATTAGTTGACGCTCTAATCAATATCCCTAGTGAAGGGTATACCAAAGCTAACCATTATCAGCCGATGATCCGCCTGGCTCGAGTGACCCGTGTCTTTGCGCAGAAAAAACAACAACGCAGACGTAGTCGAGGGCAATTTCTAACCAGTGATAACTGGCAACGAAAAGGACTCAAGCATTTTCTTGAGAGCGCTCGTTTTATCCAACATGACTATAAGTTGTGGAACCAATGGGTATTGTTAAGTGATTATTTCCGTTGGAACTGGCGCTACCAGAAGAAAAAGTAATTTTCAATCCTCTTTTCAAATCGTTTTCAGTCTTATACAATATAAAGTATGACGTTAGGATTTGATGAAAAAGTTTTTATGCTTGAGATGGATAGACTACGTGAGGAACAGTTTCTAAAGCAACTGAATGCCTATGAGGAACAGATAGCCCCTATGATGCGCCAGCAGGGCTATAAACGTGTTGATCAAGTGGAACGTAGGGTCATCTTTACCTTTGGGGATATCACTTTCTCAAGAAGTCGTTGGCGAAAAGGGACAAAAACACGCTACCCCGTTGATGAATGGCTAGGGCTAAAGCCTTACATGCGTTATTCGCTAGAGTTGTTGTTACAGCTAGCAAAATTGGCTTCTAAGCTGTCTTATCGGGAAGTCTGTCGCACCATACGAGATACTTACCGTCTCTACGTGACCAAAGACGCTGTCTTAAAAGCGGTTAAACTAGCCGATAGACTGATTGTAGAGAAAGAGAAGTACCGTTTCTTACTGGAAGAAGAACAACCACAAAAAATCAAAGTAGCTAAACTCTATCTGGAAGGAGACGGTGTGATGGTCAAAACGACCTCAGGTGGAGATGAGCGTCATAATACCGATTTAGCTCATTTTCTCGTTCATACGGGAACTAAGAAAGTGGGTAAAGACCGCTATCTCTTACAAAACAAGCATGAAATTATCCATACCAACTATGCCAAGGCACGAGAAGAGTTGCTGGATTACCTCTATAACCACTTTGAGATAACGGATAAGACCATGCTCATTACCAATTCAGATAATGGTAAAGGCTATACGAAACGGATTTTTCAAGAGATAAAAAAAGCACTAGGGATCAAACAGCACGAACATTTCTGGGATGCTTATCACTTAAACGAGCAAATCAAAACTTTCTTGAAGCCTTATCCAGTCATATTAAAGGATTTAGCCTTTAAAGCTATCAAGCGCCATCAGAAACCCTTACTTCAAACGGTACTAGACACGGTAGAGTCACTGATCCAAAGTGAAGATGAGTATGAGAGGTTTCACGCCTTTCGTCAGAAGTTCTTGAGGTATTTTAGTCAGACTAAACCGCCTAAGTTAAGAGGTTTGTCATCGAGAGGTATTGGTGTCATCGAAAGCCAGCATCGCAAAGTGACTTATCGCATGAAACACAGAGGCATGTATTGGTCTCCTAAGGGGGCTTGCACAATGGCTAAGATAATTTTGTTAGAGCGAATTGATCAGTTAGATGACTTATTCTTTGGGAAATGGCGAAAAGCCTATCAGTATTACGAGGGGCAAAACTTGAGTGCTGGTCATCTCGTTAACCATTACCCCCATAAGGCTGTGATTATTAAGCGTTAATAGTTGTTTTTTGTATGATAGTCACCACCGCTAAAAAAAGCAATTTTTGGGGGCTTTTTGTCGTGTTTACCTTGCCATTACAGGGATTTAGTGGTATAATAATCTTAAATAAAAACGAAAAAAGGTGTAGAAGCAGACACTTCTACACCACCGATTAAGACAAAAAGGGACTTTGCTTAATCAGTCAACCCGTATTGTAGCACATGAGAAACAATATCGTCAAGACTGAAGGAGAGGAAGAACTTTGTTTCAGTCTTTTTTCGGTCAAAGAACCTAGCGTTTTCTTAGGTTATAAGGGATGACTAATTGAGCTTTCCCAAAATTTCAGACACATACGAGGGTATCATTGACTTGAAATATCCTTTTGATTTGGTATAATAAATAGAAAATACCTTTAAGGAGAACAGCATGTCTGAACGTGGTTTGTTGATTGTCTTTTCTGGGCCATCTGGTGTCGGAAAAGGGACAGTTAGACAAGAAATTTTTTCGACGCCAGATCATCAATTTGAATATTCTGTGTCTATGACAACGCGTCCTCAGAGACCAGGTGAGGTTGATGGTGTTGATTATTTCTTTAGAACCCGCGAAGAGTTTGAAGAACTGATTCGACAAGGGCAGATGTTGGAATACGCTGAGTATGTCGGCAACTATTACGGAACGCCTTTAACCTATGTTAATGAAACCTTAGATAAGGGCATCGATGTCTTTCTGGAGATTGAGGTTCAAGGTGCCATTCAAGTCAAGAAAAAAGTACCAGATGGTGTCTTCATCTTTTTGACCCCACCTGATTTGGAAGAATTAGAAGACCGCTTGATTGGTCGGGGAACAGATAGTCAAGAAGTTATTGCGCGTCGCATTGCCCGAGCCCGTGAAGAGATTGCTTTGATGAGAGAATACGACTACGCCGTTGTCAACGATGAAGTTCCCTTAGCGGCAGAGCGTGTTAAGCGCATTATTGAAGCAGAGCATTTCCGCGTTGAACGTGTGATTGGCCGCTACGATAAGATGATTGCCAAAACGAGTACAAGCAAATAGAATATAGAAAAGAGACAAAAACTTATGATGCTACAACCGTCTATTGACAAATTATTGGATAAGGTTCCTTCGAAGTATTCCTTGGTTATTTTACAGGCTAAGCGTGCGCATGAACTGGAAGCACAGGCAAAGCCTACGATGCCCTTCAAGTCTGAAAAAGCAACGCTTCGTGCCTTGGAAGAAATTGAAGCGGGTTATGTGACCATTCATCCAGATCCTGTGGCAAAACGCGAGTCTGTTCGTCGTAAAGCAGAATTGGAACGTTTGGCTAAGGAAGAAGAAGAGCGAAAAATTAAAGAGCAAATTGCAAAAGAAGAACAAGAAGAGGGTCAAAAAGTCTAAGATTGGTTGCAATCTTAGCTTTTTTCAATTATTGTTTGTGATAAGTATCGCGATGCTAGATGGCAATAGATGATAAGGATGGTAAAGGAGCAAAATGCAAGCACAGATTATTGTCGATATTCCCTTGATGCAGACAGATAAACCATTTTCTTACCTTGTTCCAGAAGACTTGCAAGAGGTGATTGCCGTTGGCTCAAGAGTCCATGTTCCTTTCGGTAAGAGCAATCGTTTACTTCAAGGTTTTGTTGTTGACCTTGTTGATGCTCCTGGTGAATCTGATTTAAAAGCGATTGTGGAGGTCTTGGATTTGGAACCTGTCTTAAACGCAGAACAGTTGGCCTTGGCTGACCAGATGCGCGAGACGGTCTTTTCTTACAAAATTACCCTCTTAAAAAGCATGGTTCCCAATTTGCTTCATTCACACTATGATAAACGATTAAAGCCCAGTTTAGAGCTGCCTTTAGCTGAAAAAGAGGCTATTTTTGGAGAGTCAGAAAGTATTTCTTACGCTGATGTTCCGTCAGAGCAGCGTCGTCAGGTTAACCGCTTGATTGCTGCGAAACAGATTTCAGTTGACTATCTGGCTCAAGATAAAAAAAATATCAAAACAGAGACGTATTTGGATGTGAGGGAGAAGGCATTATTAGCATTGCCAGTCTCCAAGAGAGCCAAAAGGCGTCAGGAGGCTAGAGAGTGGTTGTTGGCACAAGACAGTCCATTTTCTATCAAGGCAAGTGATCTGAGCAAACGCTATTCAAGAGATATTGTGCGTTATTTTATTGAAACAGGTGCCTTGGTGGAGCGTCAGGTAGAGGTGCAGCGTTCGAGTGCTTATTTTGAGGAAGTCGTTACCAGTGATTTTCTCACTTTAAATGCAGAGCAAGCTCAGGCTGTGGAGGCGATTAGTCAGGCTGTCGGGCGAAAGCAAAAGCCATTTTTGTTGCAAGGCATTACCGGCTCTGGCAAAACCGAAGTGTATCTCCATGTTATTGACCACGTTTTAACAGCTGGTAAGACAGCTATTGTATTGGTTCCAGAGATTTCCTTGACACCACAGATGACCACCCGTTTTATTTCTCGGTTTGGCGATCGGGTAGCTATCATGCATTCAGGTTTGTCGGACGGGGAAAAGTTTGATGAGTGGCGAAAAATCAAATCAGGTCAGGCTAAAGTGGTTGTCGGGGCAAGGTCAGCTATTTTTGTACCGCTCAGAAATATTGGTGCCATTATCATTGATGAGGAGCATGAAGCGACCTATAAACAAGAATCCAACCCTCGTTATCATGCCAGAGATGTGGCATTATTGAGGGCCAAGATGCACGGTGCAGCCTTGGTGTTAGGTTCTGCCACACCGTCGATTGAGTCTCGAGCACGTGCTAGTAAAGGGGTCTATCAGCTATTGGAGCTAAGCCAAAGGGCAAATCCAAATGCCCGTATTCCTAACATCAGCATTCTGGATTTTAGAGATTATATCGGCAAGCAGGAGGGAAGTAACTTCACCCCTGTTTTACTGGACAAGCTTCGTGGGACATTGGCCAAAAAAGAGCAGGCGGTTCTTTTGTTAAACCGTCGTGGCTATTCTAGTTTTATCATGTGTCGCGAGTGTGGTTATGTTGATGATTGCCCAAATTGTGACATCTCACTGACGTTACACATGGATACTCGAACGATGAATTGTCACTATTGTGATTTCCAAAAGGCTATTCCTAAGGAGTGCCCATCTTGCCAGAGTAAGAGCATCCGCTATTATGGTACAGGAACGCAAAAAGCCTATGATGAATTGGAGGAACTGCTACCTGAAGCGCGTGTTTTGCGGATGGACGTTGATACCACACGTCGTAAGGGAGGGCATGAAGGGCTTTTAACGGCTTTTGGTAACCATGAAGCTGATATCTTACTTGGCACACAGATGATTGCAAAGGGGTTGGATTTTCCAGATGTGACCTTAGTTGGGGTATTAAATGCCGATACGTCGCTAAATTTACCCGATTTTCGTGCCAGTGAGCGGACGTTTCAGCTCCTAACGCAGGTAGCAGGTCGTGCGGGTAGAGCTGATAAAGCAGGTGAAGTATTCATTCAAACCTACAATCCAGACCATTATGCGATTCGATTTGCTAAGGCGCACGATTATGACGGTTTCTATCATTATGAAATGGCTATCCGTCAGAAAATGGGCTACCCTCCCTATTACTTTACGGTGGGCATTACCTTGTCTCACGAAAAAGAGCATGAGTTGGTGGGTAAAGCCTACACTGTTTTAAAAGGATTAAAAGGCTACTTATCAGAACAAGCCATTTTTCTAGGACCGACCCCCAAGCCTATTGCTAGAACACATAACAAGTTTCATTATCAGATTATTATCAAGTATCGCTTTGAACCAGAGTTGAACAGAGCTCTCAATGCCCTGTTGGAGTGGACGCAAAAGCCCGAAAATAAGCGACTTCGTGTGACAATTGATAATGAGCCACAAAATATGATGTAAGGCTCTATTGCCCTAGTTTGGGAGAGATAAGAGGAATTTGAAAAGAGGAAACAAGATGACAAAGACAAAGATTATCTTTATGGGGACACCCGATTTAGCAGCAACTGTACTGAAAGGTCTCATCGCAGACGGATCTTATGATATCCTTGCTGTGGTGACGCAGCCAGACCGTGCGGTTGGCCGCAAAAAAGTGATGACAATGACACCGGTAAAAGAAGTGGCTTTGGCACATGACTTGCCCGTTTACCAGCCTGAAAAACTCTCTGTTAGCCCAGACTTGGCAACTCTCATGTCTCTGGGAGCGGATGGCATTATCACAGCAGCTTTTGGTCAATTTTTACCAGGGAAGTTGTTGGATGCAGTTGGTTTTGCGGTTAATGTCCACGGTTCTTTATTGCCAAAGTACCGAGGCGGGGCTCCGATTCAATACGCCATTATCAATGGTGATCAAGAAGCTGGGATTACCATTATGGAAATGGTACGTCAGATGGATGCTGGTGACATGATTGCTCAGGCAGCTATCCCTATTACGGATGACGATAATTTGGGAACCATGTTTGATAAATTAGCGATTTTGGGACGTGATTTGCTGTTGAAAACCTTGCCGGACTACCTTGCCGGAAACATCACACCTGAACCGCAAGATGATTCCCAAGTCACTTTCTCCCCTAATATCTCAGCTGAGGAGGAACGAATTGATTGGACAGCCTCAAATCGTGCTGTTTTCAATCTTGTACGTGGCTTAAATCCCTGGCCCATTGCCCATACCTTATGGCAAGATAAGCGCTTTAAAATTTATGAGCTTGAGATGGTTGATGGACAAGGGGAACCGGGCTGTGTCATTGAACGCACGAAGAAAAGTCTAGTGGTAGCCACTGGTCAAAACGCAGTGTCTCTAAAACGTGTGCAACCGTTTGGCAAACCGCAAATGCCGATTGCAGATTTCTTAAATGGTCTCGGTCGTGATGTAGAAGTGGGTGATTACTTTGGCTAATGACTGGAAAACATCAGCTCGTGGTGGCGCTTTGATGGTTTTGGAAAAAGTCTTTCATGAAGGGGCTTACTCCAATATCGCCTTGAATGCGCTTTTAAAGCATCGGCAGTATCGTGAGCAGGACAAGAGGCTCATTACTGAGATTGTTTACGGAACGGTTGCCCGTAAGATTACTTTAGAATGGTATTTGGCGCACTTTATTGCGGATAGAGATAAGTTGGACACATGGGTTTATGACTTGTTGATGCTAAGTGCTTATCAGTTGCTCTACTTGGACAAGTTACCGGCTCATGCAGTGGTCAATGATGCGGTGGCTATTGCGAAAGACAGAGGTCATCGAAAAGGCGCAGAGAAATTAGTCAATGCTGTTCTTCGTCAGTTAGCGGAAAAAGACTTACCGCAAATTGATGCAATTAAGCGCCTTAATAAACGCTATTCCGTCCAATACTCTCTGCCCGTTTGGCTGGTTAAAAAGCTGATTGAGCAATACGGTGAAGACAGGGCCAAGAGTATTTTTGAGAGCCTTTTTAACCGTAATAAGGCTAGTATCCGTGTGGTTCATGAGGAAGAGTACGAACGTTTGAAAAACCTATTTGAAGCAGATGCCTCACAACTCTCACCTGTTGGCTTGACCAAGTCATCGGGTCACTTTGCTTCTAGTCCAGCCTTTCAACATGGCGACATTACCATCCAGGATGAAACGAGCCAACTGGTAGCACCGACCCTTGGCTTGACAGGTCAAGAAATCGTGCTAGATGCTTGTGCAGCACCCGGCGGAAAAACAACTCATCTAGCCTCTTACCTCACAACCGGGAAGGTGATTGCCCTTGACTTGTATGAGCATAAGTTGGATTTGATTCGAGATAATGCAAGACGTTTAGGAGTAGATGGTGTTATCGAGACCAAGCAACTTGATGCTAGAGAGGTTCATCAGGTCTTTCCTGAAAATACGTTTGACAAGATTTTGGTTGATGCCCCTTGTTCTGGGATTGGTCTTATTCGTCGTAAGCCAGATATCAAGTATCATAAGGACATCCAAGATTTCGAAAATCTTCAGCAGATTCAACTGGAAATCCTATCTAGTGTTTGTCAAACCTTGCGAAAAGGTGGTATAATGACCTATAGTACTTGTACTATTTTCAGAGAAGAAAACCAAGATGTCATTGAGGCATTCTTAGCCAATCACCCTGATTTTGAACAAGTGGCTTTAGATCACGATAAGAAAGATATTGTGGTGGACGGATGTCTCTTGATTACACCGGAGCAATATCAAACCGATGGCTTTTTCATTGCACAATTGCGTAAGAAAGCCTAGTGACTTAAGAGGAGGAAAGCTGGCATTCGTCAGAAAGACAGACAGATTATGGAAATTTCACTGTTAACAGATATTGGGAAAAAACGTTCCAATAATCAGGATTTTGTAAATCAATACCAGAACCAAAGTGGTATTAACCTGATTGTCCTGGCTGATGGCATGGGTGGACACCGTGCTGGCAATATTGCTAGCGAGTTGACTGTGACTGACTTGGGGAAACAATGGTCAGCGACAGATTATACCGATGTAAACCACATCCGTGATTGGATGCTAGTGACCATTGAAGCTGAAAATCAAAAGATTCATGCTCTAGGTCATTCAGAAGCCTTTAGTGGTATGGGGACGACAATCGAAGTCTTGGCTTTTGTCAAAGATGTGGTTTTGTATGCCCATGTCGGTGATTCTCGTATCGCTTTGATTCGTGATGGGGAGTACAAGCAATTAACCAGTGATCATTCTCTCGTGAATGAGTTGGTCAAAGCTGGTCAATTAACCGAGGAAGAAGCTGCCGTTCATCCGCAGCGTAACATCATTACCCAGTCTATCGGTCAAGCAGGGCCACTCGATATTGACTTGGGCATTCAACCTTTACAAGAGGGGGACTATATCCTGGTTAATAGCGATGGCTTGTCTAACATGGTTAATCCTGAGCGCAAGCTTGAGATTATCTTGTCAGATCAGTCCCTAGCAGATAAGGCGCAAGCATTAGTGGATGCAGCAAATGATGCAGGTGGCTTGGATAATATTAGTGTTGCCTTAATCGCCTATAGCGAGGAGGATGATTGATGATCCAAATCGGCAAATTATTTGCTGGACGTTATCGTATTTTAAAAGCCATTGGTAGAGGTGGCATGGCCGATGTTTATTTGGCTCAGGATTTGATTTTAGATAACGAAGAAGTGGCTATCAAGGTCCTTAGAACCAATTACCAAACAGATCAAATTGCTGTCGCACGTTTCCAAAGAGAAGCACGAGCGATGGCTGAGTTAAGCCATCCTAATATTGTGGCAATTCGTGATATTGGTGAAGAAGATGGCCAGCAATTCTTGGTTATGGAATACGTTAATGGTCCAGACTTAAAAAAATACATCCAAGACCATGCTCCGCTATCAAATGCGGAAACGGTTCGTATCATGAGCGAGGTCTTGTCAGCCATGCAGCTGGCGCATCAAAAGGGCATCGTTCACCGTGATTTAAAACCCCAAAATGTCCTCTTAACCAAGGATGGTGTGGCTAAGGTAACCGACTTTGGCATAGCCGTAGCCTTCGCAGAAACCAGTCTCACGCAGACCAATTCCATGCTGGGAAGTGTTCATTACCTCTCTCCTGAGCAAGCGCGTGGCTCTAAAGCGACCGTTCAAAGCGACATCTATGCGATGGGGATTATGTTATTTGAAATGCTGACTTGCCATATCCCATTTGACGGAGACAGTGCCGTTACGATTGCCTTGCAGCATTTCCAAAAGCCTTTGCCATCGATTATTTTTGAGAATCGTAATGTCCCGCAGGCTTTGGAGAATGTCGTTATTAAAGCGACGGCTAAAAAACTAAGCGATCGCTATGTTTCCACCATGGATATGTATCAAGATCTAGCGACAGCTCTGGACCCAAGAAGGGCTAGAGAACCTAAGCTGGTCTTTCAAGATACCGCAGATACAAAGTCGTTGCCTAAAATTGAGTCTTCTCCGGTCAAGGAAAAGCCTAAAGCCAAGGTTACCTCTGAACCTTCGAAAGACGCTAAAAAGGCTGTTAGTCATCAAATGGCAGTTCCTAAAAAACCTAAAAAAACTAAGAAATCTTTGAGACATCATGTGTTTAGGGGCTTAATTTTAGCAGTTGTCTTGATAGCAGCTGGCTTTACCTATTTTATGATGTCAAGCAGCAGGGCTAATGTCGAAGTTCCTGATGTATCGGGGCAAACAGTCGAGCAGGCGCAACAAAGTCTAGAGCGGTCAGGGCTAAGAGTTGGTACGATTACCAAGGAAGAGAGCGACACAGTGGAGTCAGGTAGTGTGATTACGACCAATCCCAAAGCCGGTTCAACCAAAAAAGAAGGCAGTGAGATTGACTTAGTGGTCTCGAAAGGAAGCAGCCTCTTTAATATGACGGACTATACGGGAATGTCCTACCGTGATGCCGTTAAGGATTTGACAGAAACGTATGGTCTCAAGAAAGGTCAAATTGAGAAGTTAGAAGTGGCTAGCGATAGCTCTCAAGTCGGCTTAATCCTCAGTCAGACGCCAGAAGTTGGGGAATTATTTGATCCTTCAGGAAGTGATAAGATTGTCTTTGAGGTTGGGGTAGCGACTGCCGTTAGCATGCCTGACATCGTTGGAAAAAGCTATGCAGAAGCTAAAAATGCTCTCTTGGATTTAGGTATCAAAGCTTCTCAAATTCAGCTGGATTCGGATTCTCCTTCTGCTTCGTCCCGGGTGTATGCACAGTATCCGTATGCTGGAACAAGCATTGATCTAGTAGCTGGTACCACCATTACCCTTTATTTGGCTAATCCAGAAGCTTCATCAAGTAGTCGAGGCTCATCCTCTGAGACGCATGCTTCAGAGGATACAAGTCCAAGTGAATCAAGTTCTTCGAAGAGTTCCTCTAACACGGCAACGGAGAGTTCTGAAGAGACGCATTCCTCAGCTGCTGATGGCACAGATTCCTAAGTGGTGCATCCCCTAACTCATAACTTTATCAATACTTACAAAAGTATTTCCAGCTTTGTTGCTTATAAGCTTGGAAATGCTTTTTTATAAGTCTCAGGTCGGATGACCTTAGGGTAAAGTTATGGTAAACTTTAGATAAGGAACAGTAGTGAGGTTTTATGCGTAAATTCCAATTTTTTCTAATCGTTGAGTCAGTATTGTTGCTATTAGCGTTAGTAACGATTTTAGCCGATGATGTCCCGCGCTTTATCGTCGTTTTGATTATGACTTTAATGGCTATTAAATTTTATAATCATACGGATAAGGTCAATTTTATCTTAACGGCGTCTTTACTGATTTTTTTCTTAATTATCATGCTAAACCCATACGTTATCCTAGCTTTAATCATAGGGTTGATTTACATGATGATTAACCATTTTTCGCAAGTCCAAAAAAATAATCGGTTGGCGGAGCTGTCGTTTGAGACTCGCCCAGTGACCTTGACCAAACACCGTAATCAATGGTTTGGGCAAGAGGATTTAATGGCTGATAGCTATTATTTTGATGATGTGGATGTGATTAGAATTACAGGCAATGATACGATTGATTTGTCCAAGGTGATTTTAAGAAATCAAGATAATGTCATTTTGATTCGGAAAGTTTACGGTCCTACAAAGCTCATCGTCCCTTTCGACGTGTCAGTGAATTTGACGGTTAGCTCTATTTATGGAGCAGTGACTTTCTTTGATGAACCGTCGTATGATTTGCGCAATGAAACCATCAAATTAAGAAGTGATGATTATGAGACTAGTAGTCGACGTGTCAAGATTGTGGTTAGCAATTTGGCTGGTAATACCGAGGTGACTAGTCGATGAAAAAATCACATATGTTCTTACTTTTTTTGTACGCCTTGGTGATTATTTTCGCGATTGTTTCCCTCATCCTTGATTCGTTTTCTATCTCGCTAAGAGACTTTGTAACCAATGTTGAGCGCTTGAATCACTTCGTATTCACGATTGTGCTGTTAACCATTTCCTTGACCATTATGTTGTCCTTTGTTTCAACGTTGTTAAACCATCAGTTGCACCGTCATATTTTTAAAAACCTACGGCGTATTGTGCATAATCAACCTATCAAAGCGACTGATGATGAGGTGGGGCAGATTATGATGCAATTATCCCAAAAGATGCAAACTTTGACCCATCAGTTGCAACAGACTGAAAATGTGGACTTGTTGCAAAAAGAAGACATCATTAAGGAAGAACGCAAACGCATTGCTAGGGATTTGCATGATACGGTCAGTCAGGAGCTTTTTGCGGCTGTGATGATTCTATCGGGGATTTCTTACAGTTTGAAAGATATGGATTATGACGTCTTACAAGAGCAGCTGCATAATACCGAAACCATTCTAACCAATGCACAAAATGACTTGCGGGTGATGCTGTTGCATTTAAGACCGACAGAACTGGAAGGAAAATCGCTCAAGCAGGGCTTAGAGATGATTATCCAAGAAATTAGTGACAAGAGTGCTATTGAGGTGACTTTTAAAGAAAATCTAAAGCAGCTACCGAAACCAATTGAGGATCATCTATTTCGGATTATTCAAGAGTTTATTAGCAATACCTTGAAGCATGCAAAGGCGACTCAACTCGATATTTACCTACATCAAACGCAGAGCTCTGTTCAGCTTAAAATGATTGATAACGGTGTTGGTTTTGATGTGGAGGCCGCCAGAAAAATTAGTTATGGTTTGAAAAATATGGAGGATAGGGTATCTGATATGGCCGGTAGTTTTCAGATGATATCTGCCCCTAAGCAAGGCGTTACTATGACGGTGACCTTGCCCTTAGTAGGAGAAAAAGAATGACTCAAATAACAATTTTATTAGTGGATGATCACGAAATGGTTCGCATGGGACTTAAAAGCTTTTTAAACATGCAACACGATATTGTCGTTGTGGGTGAGGCCAGCACTGGACAAGAAGGCATTGCCCAAACCCTAGCCTTAAAACCAGACGTTGTGGTGATGGATTTGGTCATGCCAGAGATGGATGGTGTCGAAGCCACCTTGACCATTTTAAAAGAGTGGCCAGAAGCCAAGATACTGGTGTTGACCTCCTACTTAGACAACGAAAAAATCTATCCTGTCATCCAAGCAGGTGCCAAGGGGTATATGTTAAAAACATCGAATGCCCCTGAAATTTTGAATGCCATCCGTAAAGTGGCTAAAGGGCAGTTGGCTATCGAAACAGAGGTCGAGCAAAAAATGCGTCACCATGAGACCCATCCAGCCCTTCATGATGATTTGACACTTAGAGAAAAAGACATTCTACATCTTCTAGCCAAAGGTTATGATAATCAAACCATCGCAGATGAGTTGTATATTTCACTAAAGACCGTCAAGACGCATGTATCTAACATCTTAGCTAAGCTGCAGGTGGATGACCGCACACAGGCAGTTGTTTATGCCTTTAGACATCACTTGGTTCCCCAAGAAGATGACTAATTATGGTACAATAAGAACAATCACCGTTTTAGTAAGGGGAAATCATGGATAGTAAAACGAAATACAAAGCGAAAAAAATTAAGGCTGTCTTTTTTGATATTGACGACACCTTACGCGTCAAAGATACGGGCTACATGCCAGATTCCATTGCTAAGGTTTTTGAATCCTTAAAAGTAAAAGGAATTTTAACAGGGATTGCCAGTGGGCGTGCCCTATATGGCGTTGTTCCTGAAATCCGTCAGCTTGAGCCAGACTATTTTGTGACCATTAACGGTACCTATGTGATTGATACCAAGGGAAATGAAGTTGCTAATCTGCCCTTGGACAAAGATGTTCTTGCCTCTTTTGTCTCATGGTGCCGTGATATTGGGATTGATTATGGTTTTGCTGGAAAAGAAAAGGCAGTGGTTTCAGCCCGTAATGACTTGATAGATGAGGCCATGGTGCCTGTCTATGGTCAACTTGAGGTTGACCCTGAGTTTCACCTGACAAACGATGTCTATCACATGTGGACCTTTGCCGCTAACAATGCAGATTTAGAATTACCAGCTGATTTAGCTGATAAAGTTCGCATGGTTCCTTGGCACAAGCATTCGTCAGATACCGTGAAATTAGGTATATCAAAGGCATCTGGCTTGGATTATGTCTTGGCAAAGGAAGGGTTGAAACCTGAGAATGTGTTGTTCTTTGGAGATGGTCCCAATGATATGGAAATGTTTGACCATGTTGGTCTTAAGATTGCCATGGGAAATGCTGTTCCAGAGCTAAAAGAAAAAGCAGATTACGTTACCGATAGCGTTGAAGAAAATGGCATTTTACATGCCTTAGAGGAGTTAGGTTTGATTGAAAAAGAATTAGAGTTTCCACAATTGGATTTAGAACATGTCGAAGGTCCCGTAGCGACCATTAAAACCAATCATGGTGACTTAGTGGTTCAACTCTTCCCAGAGCAAGCACCTAAAACAGTTGCCAATTTTATTGCTTTGGCAAAAGATGGTTATTATGATGGGGTTATTTTCCACCGCATCATCAAAGATTTCATGATTCAAGGCGGTGACCCAACAGGAACCGGTATGGGTGGTGAGTCTATCTATGGCTCGAGTTTTGAAGATGAGTTCTCAGAGGAACTCTATAATCTACGAGGAGCTTTGTCGATGGCAAATGCTGGTCCAAATACCAATGGTAGCCAATTTTTTGTGGTGCAAAATAAGAAGTTGCCATATAGTGTTAAAGAGTTGGTGCGTGGTGGTTGGCCAGAGCCTATTGCAGAACGTTATGTTGAAAAAGGTGGTACCCCTCATTTGGATCGACGTCATACGGTCTTTGGTCAATTGCGTGATCAAGCCTCTTATGATGTTCTTGATCAGATTGCAGCTGTTGAGACAGGAGCCCAAGATAAGCCTGTTGACGATGTTGTGATTGAGACTATCGAGGTTAAGGACTGATGAGAATTGGAGACAAACTCAAGGGAACCATTACAGGGATCAAACCTTATGGTGCCTTTGTGCAGTTGGAAAATGGCACCATTGGACTGATTCACATTTCGGAAATTAAGCCAGGTTATATCGACAACATCTATAAGTGCCTGTCTATTGGCCAAGAGGTCTTGGTTCAGGTACTTGATGTGGATGAGTTTACTCAGAAAGTCAGCTTGTCAATGAGGACCCTAGAAGAAGAACGTCAACAGCTTCCTTACCGTCATCGGTTTTCAAGTAATCGTCATCGCACTGGTTTTAAACCCTTGAATGACAGATTACCAGAATGGATTGCTGAGAGTTTGCAGTTGTTAAAAAAAGAAGACTGAGGAGTCTTCTTTTTTGTTGAACATCTTTCCAAGCTGCCTAAGTCTCCGTACAACGGTTTGCACTGCTTAGGATAGTTTGTCATTCAGCCCAATCATAAAAACACTCCAAACGCTAATGGTCGGAGTGGGAGGTATCGGTAGTGGGGAAGATGGAACTATAGAGTAAGCTCGTGGGCTAGGAGGAGAGTCTGTCTGCCCCTGTTATCAATCATATAGACGGTTTCGGGGAAAAATGGGTCAAATGGGTAATTGTAATCAAAGGCAATCATGAGTTGTCGCTTGGCATCGTGGTACTCGTAGGTCATGCCTTGACGCCTTTTGGACAGTTTGAAGATTAAGACAGTATCTAAAGGCACAACTGTTTTTAAGTAATTGTCTAAAATATCCCAAAAGGTATCGATTAACTCGTTGGGAAGGCTAGTGGCTACGCCAAAGCTAGCGTAGCGGGCTTTGGTGATTTCAAATGCCATAGGGACGTTCTCCTTCTTGTAAATGGTTGCAGGTGTTGGAAAATGAAAGAGCTGAAGATCGCTCTCCAGCTCTTATGAGGCAACTTTATCGCTTCTTAAGTTCCAGATAGCGTTTGTACCAAATATTGACGTAAGCCTGTGAAAATGGTCCCTTATGGTTGTTAATCCAATCCACTAGGATTTTGACATTTTCTTTAAGAATAAAATCAATATCAGTTGAATAATGCATTTCTCGCTTATGTGTCTCATATTCATCCACATCCAAGAGTTTCTTTTCGCCATCGACAAAGACTTTGACGTCCAAATCATAGTCAATATACTTGAGGGCTTCTTGATCCATGACATAGGGACTAGCGAGGTTACAATAATAGGAGACACCGTTATCTCTAATCATCGCGATGATATTAAACCAATATTTTTTATGGAAATAGACAATAGCTGGTTCACGGGTGACCCAACGACGGCCGTCATGCTCTGTCACGAGTGTGTGGTCGTTAACGCCAATAATTGTATTTTCCGTTGTTTTGAGTACCATAGTATCACGCCAAGTGCGGTGCAAACTACCATCATGTTTATAACTTTGAATTGTAATAAAGTCGCCTTCTTTTGGTAATTTCATGGCAATCATCTTTCTACAATTTCGTTGTCCCTATTAGTTTATCATAATTTTTCAGAAAAAGCACTTAAGGTTAGTTGAGTTTAGAGGTAGTCTCTTAAAGCTGAACGAATAGCATCAAAATCATACCCTTTTCGTGCTAGAGCTTGGGTTAAGCGTTGCTTTAGGTCATAGCCATCGTACTTTCGGCTGTATTTTCGGTATTGCTTGTCCAATTCTTGGTAGATGAGTTCTTCTTCGGTTTCGTCATCTTTCTCTAAATCGAGGTTTTCAATAGCTGTTTTTGCTTCTTGGTAGGAAAATCCCTTGTTGGTCAGGCTTTGATTGAGCTTATTGTTAAGAGCTTTGAAAGCTAGCTTACCATCATACTTGCGTAAGAGTTTCTTGGCGATACGCTCAGCGACCTCGGTAAAGTCATAGTCAGCTAAGACGCTATCAATCGTAGCACTGGCAATGCCTTTTTGCATGAGTTTTTGCCTGATGACAAAAGCTCCCTTGTCACCGCTAGAGAGATTTTGTTCAACCGTCGTGATGACGAACTGCTGATCATCAATCCACTTATCAGCTTTAAGACTATCCACGATTTGGGGAATGATGGCTGAGTCGATGTCATGTTTATACAGGTAATCTCTCACTTCTTTTTCCGTACGCTGTTTAAAAGAAATGAAATAAAGGGCTAGGTTTTTACCATATGAAAACTGAGCAAACCGACGTATGTCCTTGAGTTCTTGTTCAGAGATAGACATGCCCTTGGTCAACATAAAACGGACAATGGTATCTTCAGTGATGTAAAGTCTTTCAGTCTCATCCACCTCTAAGAGGTAGAGGCGCTTTTTCTTTTCGATTTTGGTGATTTTCATAGCCTTCTCCTACTTGTGATTTTTATGCTATAATAGTCTTAGTTTATTATAGCACGAGGTGTCTAATGCAACCATTAATTTCCATAATTGTAGCCGTGGAGGACAGTCATATCCAGGACTTGTTTGTTAGCATATGATTGAATGGTTGAACAAAGGAGGGAATAAACTGTAAGTCATGTCACATTTACAACTAAAACAACGGATTCCTTTGAAAATCAAGCGTATGGGAATCAACGGCGAAGGAATCGGCTTTTATAAGAAAACCCTTGTCTTTGTTCGTGGGGCTCTTAAGGGTGAGGAAGTCTTTTGTCAGGTGACGGCTGTCAAACGTAACTTTGTAGAAGCCAGGCTCTTAAGCATTACGAAGAAATCGAAATTTCGTGTGATTCCCGAATGCTCCATTTATGACGCTTGTGGTGGTTGTCAAATCATGCATCTTCGTTATGACAAGCAGCTTGATTTTAAGGTTGATTTACTCAAGCAAGCTCTGAAAAAATTTAAGCCCGCAGGTTTTGAGCACTATGAGATTCGTCCGACCTTAGGGATGGATACCCCACAGCATTACCGTGCTAAGTTGCAATTTCAAACCCGCTCATTCGGTGGCTCGGTCAAGGCTGGTCTTTACTCTGAAGGCAGTCACCGGTTGGTCTCTCTGGAAGACTGTCTGGTGCAAGACGAGCTGACTCAAGCTATTATCAACAAGATTACGCATCTTTTGGACAAACACAAAGTCCCCATCTATAATGAGCGTAAGGTTCAAGGGGTTCGGACAGTTATGGTGCGTAAGGCAGAAGCGAGCGAGCAGGTTCAAGTGATTTTTATCGCTAGCAAGTGGGTTACGTTGATAAAGGTTATCCGAGAATTAACGGAACTTTTCCCGCAAATAAAAACAGTGGCATTTAATCTCAACACTTCAAAGTCAAGTGAGATTTACGGTCCAGAAACGGAGATTCTTTGGGGGCAGGATGCTATCGAGGAGAGTGTGCTAGACTACAGTTTTCAACTATCTCCACGGGCTTTCTATCAACTCAATCCAGCTCAAACAGAAGTGCTTTATGCAGAGGCAGTTAAAGCCCTTGATGTGAGTTCCGAAGACCAGTTGATTGATGCTTATTGTGGAGTTGGGACCATTGGCTTTGCTTTTGCTAAAAAAGTGAAGAGCGTTCGCGGTATGGATATCATTCCAGAAGCTATCGAAGATGCCAAGGAAAATGCCCGTCGCATGGGCTATGACAATACCTACTACGAAGCAGGAAAAGCAGAAGATATTATTCCCAGATGGTACCAGGAAGGGTACCGTGCAGATGCCCTTGTTGTTGACCCACCGAGAACCGGCCTAGATAATGCACTTCTTAAAACCATCGTCAAGTACCAACCGAAAAAAATGGTTTACGTCTCCTGTAACGTTTCAACCTTGGCGCGTGACTTGGTGCAACTAACCAAAGTATATGATGTGGCCTATATTCAAAGTGTGGATATGTTTCCCCATACCGCAAGGACCGAGGCTGTCGTCAAGTTGGTTCGCAAGTAATGCTTAATAGTTGGCATGTGAGCTAAGGTGGCGAGTTTCAACCGGATTTTGATATAAACAGAGTTGGTGAGCCATTTTCATCGCTTGACCAATCCGATACTTAGAATAAGGGTTAACCCCCCAAAAAAAATAATGACAGAAAGGCGCTATGATAGCAGGGCATCCTAGCTACCATAACGATTAGAACAACCATGACATTTGAAGACATTTTACCAGGTTTAAAAGCTAAGAAAAAATACGTGCGTGAGGGCTGGGGAGGAGCTGAAAACTACATTCAGCTGTTTGATCAGCTTGTGGTTGATGGGAAAACACTAGAAGTCACCCCTTATTTCCTCATCAATGTCAGTGGTGAAGGCGAGGGCTTTTCCATGTGGTCACCAACACCTTGTGATGTGTTGGCTACTGACTGGGTAGCGGTTGATGACTAAGCGTGTGCTGATTACAGGCGTTTCCTCGGGGATTGGACTGGCTCAAGCCCGCCTTTTTTTGAGAAATGGCTACGCGGTTTATGGGGTCGACAAGTCAGCAGAGCCAGACTTGTCGAATCCCAACTTCCGATTTTTCCAAATGGATTTGACAGGACATTTAGCTGCGCTTTACGAACAAGTAGCCGAGGTTGACATCTTATGCAACACAGCAGGCATCCTAGATGACTATAAACCTCTTCTTGAGATTTCGGAAGAAGATTTCCAAACCGTATGGGCAACCAATTTTGGGGCAACAGTCAAGCTAACCCGCCATTACCTCTCTAATATGGTCAACAGACAGTCAGGGATTATTATCAACATGTGTTCGATTGCCAGTTTTTTGGCCGGTGGTGGTGGTGCAGCCTATACTGCCAGCAAGCATGCGTTAGCTGGCTTTACCAAACAACTGGCCTTGGATTATGCCAAATCAGGGGTTCAGGTGTTTGGTATCGCACCAGGAGCTGTCAAGACCGCCATGACTAAGGCTGATTTTGAACCTGGAGGTTTGGCAGAATGGGTGGCCAATGAAACGCCCATTGGACGTTGGACAGAACCAGACGAAATTGCTGAGCTGACCCTCATGCTAGCTTCAGGCAAACTGTCTTCCATGCAGGGCGAAATTGTTAAAATGGACGGTGGCTGGAGTTTGAAATGATTGAAAGTGTTTTACTAGGATTGGCCAAGACTAGACTGTTACCTGTTTTATTATTGCTAGTCTATGTTTCAGTCCCTGACTTTGCTTACTTGTTCTTAGATAGTCTGGATTGAACTAGGCAGGGTGTGATATGATTATCTTGATCAGAGGTCTTTTGACTGAAACGATAAGATGTTTGTTTTGGAATAACTAACGAGGTTGCGAAAGTATTGGTTGTTTAAGCAAGCAACTTATGTGATAACGATTGGAGTTAATAATGAAAGCTTTAGAGATGTGGCAAGAATATCAGCAAATCAACCCTAATATTGGTGATGAGGTAGATGCATGGGCTTTTGGTGCTCAAGCAGATTTGCTAGCCCAGTTGGTGTTGGAAGGAACGAAGACAGCAACGGCTTCTGCTTATGACCTGTATCAAGGAGAGCCCTTGCCAGAGGTTGGTAGCTATGATGTGATTCTTGATGGTCAAAAAGAAGCTATTTGCATTATCCAAATCACCAAAGTCTCCATCGTCCCTTTTGCTGAGGTTTCAGCTAGTCATGCCTTTAAGGAAGGAGAAGGGAATCGGAGTCTCTCTTATTGGAGACAGGTGCATAAGTCCCTTTTCTCTGACTGGTTTGAGGAGGCTGGTCTTACCTTTACAGAGAAGAGCCAGGTGGTTTTGGAGGAATTTGTGGTCGTCTATCCGGTAGCTCAAAAGGCTGATTTGACTTAGTTGGGCGATTCGATAGCATGACTGGGTGGTCAGTGATTAATAATAAAGAGGTGATATGGTATGAAACTAGCGTTACTAGGAACAGGAATGATTGTACAAGAAGTTCTTCCTGTCTTACAAGAGATTTCGGGCATTGCGTTAAAAGCTATCTTATCAACGTCCCGCTCGATTGAGTTAGCAAGGCGTCTAGCAGCTACTTACGAGGTGCCACAAGCAACCAGCGATTATGAGGCGATTTTACGTAATCCAGAGGTCGATACGGTTTATGTGGGTTTGCCAAATCATTTGCATTATGACTATGCTAAAAAAGCCCTAGAAGCAGGCAAGCATGTCATTTGTGAAAAGCCGTTTACACTGAGCTTGTCGGAATTGGAAGATTTGGTGACGATTGCTAATGACAGAGGCCTCTTTTTACTCGAAGCGATTACCAACCAGTACTTGGGCAACAATGCTTTTATCAAAGAGCAATTGGTGGAGCTGGGTGATATCAAGATTGTTAACTGCAATTACTCTCAGTACAGTTCGCGCTACGATGCCTTTAAACGCGGGGAGATACTACCTGCCTTTAATCCTCAAATGGGAGGCGGTGCCCTTCGAGATCTCAACATTTATAATATTCATTTTGTTGTTGGCCTTTTTGGAAAACCAGAGAGCGTTGACTATCTGCCCAATATGGAGAGAGGTGTCGATACATCAGGCGTTCTGCTTCTTGATTATGGAACCTTTAAGGCAGTCTGTATTGGTGCCAAGGATTGTAGCGCTCAGATTCAATCAACCATCCAAGGCACTAAAGGTTCTATCGCCATCTTAGGCGCCACCAATACCATGCCAGAAGTCATGCTGACGCTTAAGGGGAAAGAAGCACAAAGGTCGAATCACAACAGTCCTCACCACCGCATGTATGCTGAATTTGTTGCTTTTGAGACCATAATCTCAGAGAATCAAAAAGAGCAAGCTCAAAAAGCCTTGGAACATAGCTTAGTAGTCATGTCGGTCTTAGAGGCGGCAGCCGCTAGCATGACCTAGTCTGATGTTAAAGTGTGTCCCACTCAAAATGAGAAGTTAACGAACAGGCTTTATTTCCGTCAAGCTCCAGTAGCTTGGCTTTTTTATATGCCTTAATTATGCTATAATAATAACGTTTAAAGTATGGATGAAAGGCTATTAGACCGATTGGTCTGATAAGAATGAAAAACAATGACAAATTATGCTATTATTCTAGCAGCAGGTAAAGGGACTCGTATGAAATCGGACCTTCCTAAAGTGATGCATCAGGTAGCAGGTATCACCATGTTAGAGCATGTGTTTCGTGCTGTTTCAGCGATTCAGCCGAAAAAAACTGTCACGGTCATCGGTCATAAGGCTGATTTGGTTAAAGATGTCCTAGCGGAACAATCAGAGTTTGTGATGCAGACAGAGCAGCTAGGGACGGGACATGCTGTTATGATGGCTGAAGAAACTCTAGCTGGTCTTGAGGGGCAAACCCTTGTTATTGCTGGGGATACGCCCTTGATTACAGGTGATAGCTTAAAGAATTTGATTGACTACCATATCAGCCATAAAAATGTAGCGACCATCTTAACCGCTGAAGCCCAAAATCCATTTGGTTATGGGCGGATTGTTCGTAACAAGGACCAAGAAGTGATCAAAATTGTCGAGCAAAAAGATGCCAATGACTACGAAAAAGCCATTACCGAAATCAACACAGGAACTTACCTCTTTGATAACAAACGCCTGTTTGAAGCCCTCAAAAATATCACGACTAACAATGCTCAAGGTGAGTACTATTTGACAGATGTCATTGGTATTTTTAAGGAATCGGGTGAAAAGGTCGGTGCTTATAAACTTCGGGATTTTGATGAGAGCTTAGGAGTCAATGACCGTGTAGCCTTAGCAACTGCTGAGGGTGTCATGCGCCGTCGGATCAACCACCGCCATATGGTTAACGGTGTTTCTTTCCAAAATCCAGAGAGTACTTACATTGATATTGACGTTGATATCGCTGAAGAAGTTCATATTGAAGCCAATGTAACCTTAAAAGGTCAGACGACAATTGGTCGTGGGACAGTTCTCACAAATGGTACTTACATTGTCGATTCTGAAATTGGTCAAGGGGCCGTTATCACTCAGTCGATGATTGAAGAGAGCCGCTTGGCAGACGGAGTTACTGTCGGCCCTTATGCTCATATTCGTCCAGGTTCAGAATTGGCTAAGAAGGTTCATATTGGTAATTTTGTCGAAGTAAAAGGAACCAAGATTGGTGAGAATTCTAAATCAGGGCACCTCACTTACTTAGGCAACGCTGAAATTGGAAAAAATGTCAACATCGGTGCTGGCACGATTACGGTCAACTACGATGGTCAACATAAATTTAAAACCACTATTAGCGATAACGCTTTTGTGGGTAGCAACTCGACTCTTATCGCACCGCTTGAAGTGGGTGAAAATGCTTTGACAGCAGCTGGATCTACTATCACTAGGAATGTTCCCAAAGACAGTGTTGCTATCGGACGTAGTCGTCAAGAGAACAAGGAGTTTTATGCCTTGAAACTACCACACCATCCAAGTCAGAAGTAGTGAGGACATATCGTTAGGAGGCAGTATGGATTTTGAAGAAAAAACCCTAAAGCGTGAGATTATTTTTGAGGGGCAAATTTTTACTGTGGCGGTAGATGATGTCGCTTTGCCAAATGGTTTGGGAGAATCTAAACGTGAATTGATTTTCCATAAAGGAGCTGTTGCGACTCTTGCAGTAACACCGGAAGACAAGATTATCTTAGTGAAACAGTATCGTAAGGCGATTGAAAAAGTGTCTTATGAGATTCCAGCTGGGAAGCTAGAAGTTGGTGAAGCTGGTGCTGAACGCGAGGCAGCAGCGCGTGAGTTGGAAGAAGAAACAGGTTATGTCGGTGAGCTAGAGTTTTTATACGAATTTTACACTGCGATTGGATTTTGCAATGAAAAAATCAAACTGTACTTGGCTCAACATCTGAAAAAAGTGCCTAATCCACTCCCCCAAGATGACGATGAAGTTCTTGAGATTTTAGAATTAAGCTATGAAGAGTGCATGGATTTAGTAGCCTCTGGGGATATTGAGGATGCCAAAACGATTATTGCCTTGCAATATTATGCCCTTCATATAGGGAAACAATAAACTATGGGAAAACCGTTATTAACAGATGATATCATAGAACGTGCCAATCGGGGGGAGCGCTTTGATAGTAGTTATGATGGGCCGTTTGACGACCAAGACACGCGGGATATGATAGCTGAAGAAGTCCCGCCCCTCCCGCCTAAGTCAGGGCTTTGGTCTTCTAAAAAGACTAGCCCCATCATCAAGAGCAGACGTATTGAAAATGCCAAACGCAATGCCTTTCAAGCCAAAATCAACCGCATTCTCATCCTTGTTTTGGTCTTGTTTGCCCTTTTGTTGGCCGCCATCTTTTATTTATAGAAAGTTGTTATGAAAATTGGAATTATTGCCGCTATGGAGCAGGAATTGCGCCTATTAGTGGAAAAATTAGAAAATAAGTCAGAAGAGACGGTCTTAGGAAATACCTATTATACCGGGCATCTTGGCAATCATTATCTGGTACTGGTTCAGTCCGGTGTCGGTAAGGTAATGTCGGCGATGTCTGTTGCCATATTAGTTGATCATTTCCAAGTTGATGCCCTAATCAATACCGGATCGGCAGGAGCAGTTGCAGAAGGCTTAGACATTGGGGATGTGGTGGTTGCTGATAGGCTTGCTTATCACGATGTTGACCTGACAGCCTTTGGTTATGCTTACGGTCAAATGTCCATGCAGCCACTTTATTTTGAAGCGGATAACACCTTTGTAGATGTCTTTCAAAGAGTCTTGTCTCAAGCTTTAATCAATGCCAAGGTAGGCCTGATTGCGACTGGCGATAGTTTTATCGCAGGTCAAGACAATATTGAAGCCATCAAAAGCCATTTTCCAGATGTCTTAGCGGTGGAAATGGAAGGAGCTGCGATTGCTCAGGCGGCACAAGCCTGCGGTAAGCCGTTTATTGTTGTTCGTGCCATGAGTGATACGGCAGCTCATGATGCTAATATTACCTTTGATGAATTTATCATCCAAGCGGGAAGACAGTCAGCACAACTGTTGATAACGTTTTTGAAGACCTTATAGTAAAAAGTCCTTTTTCGTTCGAAAAAGGACTTTTTAAGTATTAGCATTTTTCAACAAATAATTGTTTCGTGATGATTTTTGGAAGTACCAATGAAGTATTTTTTGTTGTGATGGTCATGGTTTGTGTGTAGTCATCAATTTTATTGATTTCAAAAACATCAGAGAGTTGCAGGCCACTATCCTCTAGATAGTTGAGCAGATTCGGTTGGTCATAGCTGCGTTTTAGACAATATTGTCCTAATTCTGACTGGTCAGAAAGTTTGTTTGTGTAGCGTTCTCTTAACATTTCACCTTTACGTGGAATTGTTCCGCCGTGTGGGCAGTATTGTGGAAACTTAAGTTTCTTTTCCAAACGGTCAATAAATTTATCAGAAACGCTATGTTCTAAAATTTCAGCCTCTTCATGGACATCTTTTGATGTATAGCCTAATTCTTTAATTAAAAAGAGCTCAATCAGTCGGTGTTTGCGATAAAGTTTAGATACGATTGCCATTCCCTTTTCAGTGACGATATAGCCTTTACTTTTTTCTTTAGCAATCCAGTTTTCGTGTATCATTTTTTTTAGCATTTCCGACACAGCGGGGGGAGAAACTTGCATCTGAGAAGCAATTTCCTTATTGCTGATTTTGGAGGTTCCTTCACCCAATTCATAGATGCGTTTAAGGTAATCTTCTTTGTTTGGAGTCATTATATGTCTTTCCTGCATAATCTATTTACTCTAAGTATAGCAGAAATGACAGAAAAATGTTGACAAAACAAAATTAAAAAGGTAGTCTATTTATAAAATTAAGTGTACTTAATTCTATAAATAGGGGTGTTTTGGAGGTTTGAGGTGAGAAAAATAGGATACGTGCTGACTTTGATCATATTTCAGTTAGTTGGTTTGATTGCTTGTTCATCAAAAGAGGTAGAACCATTATCTTTAGTTCATAAAAAAGAACCGGTAGTGACTGTAACCACGTCTTTTTTAAATGATATGGTAAAACAATTAGCTGGTAGTTATGTTGAGCGAGAACTGATTATCCCAGCTGGTGAAGATCCTCATTTGTATGTGGCTAGATCAAGTGATTTGAAAAAGTTACAAAAAGCAGATCTTGTCTTATATCATGGTCTGCATTTTGAAGGTAAAATGGTCGAAGCCTTGGAATCTAAAGGTGTGGCTGTTACTAAAGAGTTTTCGAAAAAAGATATTGGAATAATGAAAGAAAATGGTAGAGAGATAGTGGATCCTCATTTTTGGTTTAACATTGATTTGTATCAAAAAGCGGTGATAGTGGTTTCTAAAGAGCTAAAAAAAGTAGCCCCTGAATATAAACGTGCTATTGCTAAAAATACTAAAGCTTACTTATCTAAATTAGACAAGCTAAATCAGTGGAATCGACAAACCTTAGCTAAAATTCCAAAGAATAGGCGTTATTTGGTGACCCCTCATGATGCTTTCAATTACTTTGCGAAATGCTATGATTTCAAAATCCATGCCCCACAAGGAGTTAGTACCGATTCTGAGGTGGCTAATAGTGACATGATGGAAACCGTTAAGCTGATTAATGATCATCGTATTAAAGCTATTTTTACAGAGTCAACAACTAATCCAGAACGGATGAAAAAATTGCAGGAAGCTGTGACAGCAAAAGGTGGAAAAGTTGCTGTTATTACAGGAGAAGGGAATGAACTCTTTTCAGATTCCCTAGCTCCAGATGGGCATGACGGTGATACTTATATTGGCATGTATCAGCATAATATCAATTTAATTAGCAAAGCCTTACGCTAAGCTTGAATCTAGACTATAGTCATCATCAGCAAGAATAAATGACCTAAAAAATTTGGGATATCACGTAATAGAAAGGGATACCACCCTAAAAGGGGTACTTACGAATATGGAAACAGCTATAACTATTAAGGGACTATCAGTCTCTTATCAATCGACTGTGGCACTTAAGGACTTAAACCTCATTATTCCCAAAGGTAGCCGCACAGCCATTGTTGGTCCTAATGGTGCAGGTAAGTCAACTTTATTTAGAAGTATTTTACAGTTAGAGACACTTAATGAGGGAAATATTGCTATATTTGGTGAAAAAGGGCAAGGATTAAAAAGAACAATGAACAAAATTGCTTATATTCCCCAAACAACTCAAGTGAATTGGCAATTTCCAGCGACAGTTTTTGATATTGTCTTAATGGGGCGCTATCCTTTAATTTCTCATTGGCTAAAAAGACCTCGACAAAAAGATAAAGAAGCGACGTTACAAGCTCTTGAAAAAATGGATTTGTTAGATCTTAGGAAACGTCAAATTGATCAGCTATCTGGAGGACAGCGACAACGTGTTTTTTTAGCCCGTGCTATCGCGCAAGAAGCAGAGCTCTATTTAATGGATGAGCCCCTAGCAGGTGTGGATATCAAAACCGAGCAAAAAATCATGGATATACTCTGTGACTTTCAAGATGAAGGTAAGACTTCTGTCGTTATTCATCATGATATCCAAAGTTTGGCAACTTATTTTGACTACCTTGTTTGGCTTAATAAAAAGGTGATTGCCCAAGGTCCGATTGAACAGGTTTTAACAAGAGATAATTATCAAAGAACCTACCATAGCTTGTCGTAACTACCTGTTTTCCCAATGTTATAGGAGAGATAAGATGCTAAACATTATTACAGACTATTCTTTTTTAAGTGTTGCCGTTGGGACGATGATGTTTGCCCTTGCTTCAAGTTTTGTCGGCTCAGTCAGCGTTCTTACTAGGCAGAGCCTTATTGGTGATGTCATTGGGCATGCCTCATATCCAGGTGTGATTCTTGTTTTTATGACTTTTGAATCTCGAAACCCTTTATTATTAATGATGGGTGCTATGTTAACGGGGCTATTATCTTACGCCTTAGTTTATCTAATTCATACCCATAGTAAACAGAGCTATAGTAATGCCTTATCGCTAGTATCTGCTTCCTTTTTTGGCATGGGAATGGTTTTGAAGAATCTTATTCAAGGTCATGATCGTTACTACAATGTTTCACAAGCTGGCTTGCAGACTTACGTATTTGGGCAAGCTGCCTTTATTCAAAAATCAGATAGCTATCTCATTTTAGCTGTTTCTTTGCTAGTTTTGTTATTATTTTACCTTTACATTAATTCTCTTCGACTCTATCTTTTTGATGACTGTTTTGCTCAATCATGTGGTATATCGATATTGCTAATAAAATTAGGACAGGTAGTTTTGACAACTACTTTAATTGCAGTTGGTCTAAAGATTGTCGGTGCTATTTTAGTAAGTGGTTTTTTGATTGCCCCTAGTGTATTTGGTATTCTTTTAGGCAAAAATTATAAGCAGATGTTAGCTGCAGGTAGTTTTATGGGAATGAGCTCAGCTTTTATAGGAAGTTTGTTGAGTTCCAGTATTAGAGGTTTATCAACTGGACCTGCTATTATTATCTGTATGGTAGTTTGCTTAACAGTCGCTTTCCTCTGGAAGCATTCGAAGGGAGTTAAAGTATGTCTGAGGTTCTTTTAATTTTGCTAGTGACGTCTCTGTCTTGTAGCTTGATTGGCAACTTACTTGTCATCAGTAATCAAAGTTTGGTAGCAGATGCCCTGTCTCACTCGGTTTTATTAGGGATTGTTTTAGGCTTTTTTTTAACAGGTGATTTAAATTCTCCTCTACTAATGATTGGAGCAAGTCTTTTTGGTTTATTAACGATTGTTATGATTGATATCCTGCATCGCCAAAAAGTAGCACAAGATGCAGCGACAGGCTTAGTCTTTATTTTTTTCTTTGCCATGGGGGTCGTTCTAATATCGCTTTTTGCCAAAAATGTTCATTTAGATTTAGATATGGTGTTAATGGGAGAAGTGCTGTTTGCTCCTTTTATCAGATGTAAAGTATTGGGATTTGATTTACCAGTTGCGCTAGTAAAAGCCATCGTATTAGTTTTGGTTGTTGGTGCTTTCTATAGCCTTTCTTTCAGACATCTTTCTCTCTATTTATTTGATCAAACACAGGCTAACTTAGTTGGTGTTAGAGCGTCTCTATTAAAACTAGTAGTGATGTTTTTAGTGTCTCTGACAATTGTAATTACTTTTGACAGTCTAGGTTCGATTACGGTGATTAGTTTTATAGTTGCGCCAGCAATGTTGGCTAGTTTGTTAGCTAAAAATATTCTTTCTTATAGTATCCTCAGTCTTTTCTTTGGAATGGTTATAGCCTACTTAGGTTATTATTTAGCACAACTCTTTGATGTGACTGTTTCAGGGACAATATCACTAGTTGCTTTAGTGAGTTTTTTAGTGTTACTACTCACCAAACAAATTTTTCAAAAAATTTGGGTACTGTAACGATTAGAACCAACGTAAAACCCCCAACTAGATAAAATCTAGTTGGGGGTTTAATCTTATTTTGTTTAATGTGCTTCTTTGGTGATTCTTATGTTAGTGATGGTGATTGGGTTTTTAGGTTTATCCTGATCATCTGTGTCAACAGCAGCGATTTTATCGACGACCGCCATACCGTCTATCACTTGACCAAAGACAGTGTAGTCACCGTCTAGGTTGATGTTCCCCCCTTTTTGATAGGCTTCAATAATGGGTTTTGGATAACTTCCTGCTGAAAGACCACCAGATTGGCTTTTTGGATTTTGGTTGATGAAAAACTGGCTACCATTGGTATCAGCCCCTGCATTGGCCATAGCAAGTGCGCCACGTAAATTATAGAGGTAGGGACTAATCTCATTCTTGAAACCATAGCCAGAGTCGATGCTAGTGTCTTTTCCCTTCCAAATGGATTGACCACCTGTTCCATCACCGTTTGGGTCACCTGTTTGAATCATGAAATCTTTGATAACCCTGTGGAAAGTCAAGCCATTGTAATAGCCTTCTTTGGCGTGAGTGATAAAGTTTTCCACAGCTAAAGGCGCATACTTGGGAAAGAGCTTGATGGTGATATCTCCCATGCTGGTTGATAGGATGGCCTCGCTTTCCTCATTAGCAACCGTTGTTGATAACTGAGGGAAAGCGTCTTTGCTGGCTGTTAAGGCTTTTTGAATGTCTTTTTGTCTAGCCTCGCTCGCTTCTTGCTCCTGTTGGAGAGCTTTCTTTTGGTTGACATAGTCATCGCCTTTTAGGGCTCGCTCGACAGTGTCACATCCTGATAATAGTGTCAAGCTAGCGAAACTCAGTAAGAGTATTTTTTTCATAAGTACCTCTGTTGATTCGTCATTAGTCAAATTATACCATAATTATCCTTGCCTGTGCCGTAAAACCTGTGAAAGCTGTTATGGATATGGTAGAATAAATGAAAGGACAAAAGGAGATAATGATGGCTACTAAAGACGAGTGGGTAGGCTTATTTGAAAGGGTTGTTGGTCGTCAGCCAAGCCAAGAGGAATGTCTGGCTGGTCAAATGAGCAATTTTAATCCCACGCAAATCATCAGGATTGCAGGGTTTGAACAGAGAAAAGCAGCTAAGAAATCCTCACTAGTAACATCAGAAAAGGCTACTAGGATACCGAAGGCTACCGTGAAAAATCGTGTGGTATCGTCAATGAGCCTAGAGCTGATATTGTCATCGGTGTCGCTAGCGGTGTCGTTAGGACTGTTAGTAGGTCTCTGGCTAGCACCTGTTACGGTGATTATCTTAATTCTATCGGCCTTTAATGTTATTGTGATGCTGGGCCTTTGTTTCCTCAACTTGCGACAATCAAAACAGTTTTCCTCAGTCACGGCCCTAATCCTTGCCAGCCTTGTGCTAGTGTTTCCCATTGGAGTGGCGGTTTTTCAACAAAATCATCTCAAAGAGGTAAATTTTCGAGATAGTCGGCTTAGCCCTGCTGCTAGCCAAGATGACACGAGTCTATCGGATACTACTGATGTCAATGCTTACATTGATAAGAAGGCCTCCTTTAACTGGACAGAAAATCAGTTTTCAGCCCTAGTATTTTCAGGCCATCATCAAGGAGGGACAAGCTTACAAGAGGTTCTGAAGTCTCATGGTAAAGCCAATCAGGCTGAAATGTCTGGTGAAGATCTGACTCTCACTTACGAATCAGGTGAGGGAAGTCATCGTAAGGAGGTTCGGCTTCGTTTTGAAAAGCAAGTCGATGGTCAATTTACCTTGGTTAATGGTAGTGCCTACGGTATTAGCGAAACTGTTCCAATCAACCGTGACTATCACTCTAATTGGACCTCAGATGATGTTGCTGCCTTGGTTGAAGGAGACAGTGAGACAGGAAAAGGTGGCAGTCAATGGCGAGTGATTCAAGAGAAACATGGAGCTCCTAAAGACGCCTTTACTCACCTATCGAATTTTGGCGATGGAGTTTTAAAAATCTTATCGGTGACCTATAGTGACTATGAGGCTAAGTCACCTCAATTAGGCTATGTTTCCTTGGATTTTGTGTTTAACGATGGGGACTATTATCTGATTCACAAATACTCAGATGATGATAATGACTAAAAAGCAGGTTTGTCACCTGCTTTTGATTTGTTTGACCCCATAAATAGTGTATAATAATAAGGATTATTAGTCAGAACAAAGCTATTGCTGGACCAACTGATCACAGTGAAAGCGATAGTCATACCAGAAAGGATTTCCTTTGAGAAAAGAAGTTTTACCAGAACAATTGAACTATAACAAATTCCCAGGTCCTCATTTTATCCATTTTGGCGATGTGGTGAAAACTGAGGAGGGGGATATCGTCTTTAAAGTGGTTCATAATGAAAAAGATGCTTTTCATGTCGAACCTTTTGAGCACCGGTTTTCTGAGTTACTCCTAAAATACGACTATCTTGTCGGTGACTGGTCCAGTGATCAACTGCGCTTAAAAGGATTTTATGAGGATAGCAACAATATTCGAAAATCCAATCGTGTGTCACGTGTGGAGGATTATCTGAAAGAATACTGTGCCTTTGGCTGTGCTTACTTTATTCTAGCCAATGAGCACCCAGTGGAAATGACTTTTGAAGAGGAGAGATTGCCTAAGCGTCGCAAGTCCCGCAAACGCCATTCCTCTAAAGAGTCGCCGTTTGATATGTCGTCGCATAAAGAAGCAGAGATGGCAAAAAAAAGGACTGCTAAAAAAAATCAGTTGAAAAAAGAGCAGAACTATGCGGATACGGAGCACTTCTCTAGCCGCAAACGACGTCCTAAAAACCAGTCTCAAAAACGTAGTAAGGTGACAAAACCAGTAGCCGATTCTCCCAATGCCAACCAACATTTCACCATTCGCCAAAAACGTTAGGAAGCTGCTATGCTGGAGAACATTTTTAACGATGATGCAAGGCTAAAAGCCCCTTATCGACAACTGGTGATGGCTGCTTTGGTGGTGTATGCGCTTATGATTGCTGTAATGTGCTTCTCACCCCAAGTGTCGATATCGTCTGTGACCACACCGAATATCTGGTATCTTGGGCGTTTACGCTTGTTATTGGTCCCTTTTAATTCGTTGGTGAGCTTATCACAGTTGAGCACGGTTTGGGAAGTTATTTGGGTGATTGGGCAGAATATCCTGAATATCTTTCTCCTCTACCCCTTGGGATTTTGTCTCTACCTTCTTTGGGAGCGATGGAGTAGCCCTTTGAAAGCGCTACAATTAGGCTTTAGCATTAGCATTACGATTGAAGTCACTCAGCTTGTCTTAGACTGGTTGTTTGACTTTAACCGGGTTTTTGAGTTGGATGATTTGTGGACAAATGCTCTAGGCGTATGGTTAGCCTACTGGAGTGTGGCGTGGGTGAAAAAGAAGTGGTTGTCAAGCAAGCGACATTTAGAGTAATGTGTTATAATGTTTTTATTATTAGTCATCATTGTTGGAGTACTTTTTGAGCAAACATCGTTCATGATACCAACAATGTCGAACATTACAGATGGGAAGTGGAACTAAGCGCTTTATGAGTCGGTTAGCTTCACTCCCTTTTCCTATGGAGAAAAGGAGAACTATGACAAAGAAAACGACGGGTAAAATGTCCCAGAACATCCTTTTACGTTTGGGCTGGTTTTTTCGTTTGGAGAAAAAAGCCTATGCGATTGGGATCGTTTCCTTGATTTTGGTATCTATTTTAAACTTGATTCCGCCTATGATTATGGGGCATGTTATTGATAAGATTACGATGGGGGACTTGAGTAAGTCCGCTCTGTTAGGGAATCTTGCTATCCTTATTGCAGCAGCGCTTGGGATGTACGCTCTACGCTATGTTTGGCGGATGTATATTTTAGGCACCTCTTATCGCCTCGGGCAAATCATGCGTTCTCGGCTTTTCGAGCATTTTACACGCATGTCTCCCTCTTTTTATCAGAAATACCGAACAGGTGATCTGATGGCTCATGCGACCAATGACATTACAGCTTTAACGCGTTTGGCTGGTGCTGGCGTTATGTCGGCAGTTGATGCTTCGGTGACAGCGGCGGTTACCTTGTTGACTATGTTTTTCAACATTTCTTGGCAGATGACCTTAGTGGCGGTGATTCCCTTGCCTTTGATGGCTTATGCCACCAGTCGTTTAGGGCGTAAGACGCATAAGGCCTTTGGACAATCACAAGCTGCTTTTTCAGAATTGAACAATAAGGTTCAAGAAAGTGTTTCAGGGATTAAAGTGACAAAATCTTTTGGTTACCAGCAGCAAGAATTGGCTTCTTTTCAGGAAGTCAACGACATGGCTTATCAAAAAAATGTTTATACTAAAAAGTACGATGTCTTATTTGATCCCTTGGTCTTGTTGTTTATCGGGGCTTCCTACACCCTTACGTTAGTGATGGGGTCTCTGATGGTATCCCGTGGTCAGGTGACCGTTGGTAATCTGGTGACGTTTATCACCTATCTTGATATGCTAGTGTGGCCTTTGATGGCAATCGGGGTTTTATTCAACATGATACAGCGCGGTACAGTCTCTTATGATCGGATTGAGCACCTACTGGAACAAGAATCAGAAGTCCAAAACCCTGACAATCCTCGGGCAAGCATCCAAAATGGAGACCTTGTTTTTGATATCAATCATTTTGACTATGATGATGCTTCGTTTACCACTTTAGAAAACATTCGATTTACCTTGAAAAAGGGACAAACCCTTGGCTTAGTCGGGCAAACAGGTTCTGGTAAGACAACACTTATCAAGCTGCTTTTGCGAGAGCATGATGTGACGGATGGTTTTATCGCCTTAGACGGTCATAATATTAAAGACTATGGCTTGGCTGATTTGCGCCAGTTGATAGGCTATGTTCCCCAAGACCAGCTCTTATTTGCTACCAGCATTTTAGACAATGTGCGTTTTGGAGATCCTCGATTAAGCTTAGAGCAAGTGGAAAATGCGACACGTTTGTCTCAGGTCTACGATGATATTATGGCTATGCCAGACGGATTTCATACCCTTATTGGTGAAAAGGGTGTCTCTCTTTCAGGAGGTCAGAAGCAGCGTATTGCCATGAGCCGGGCCATGATTTTAGACCCTGATATCTTAATTTTAGATGATTCACTATCAGCTGTTGATGCTCGGACAGAACATCGCATTATCGACAATCTAAAAACCAAGCGTCAAGATAAAACAACCATTATCTCAGCCCACCGCTTATCTGCCGTCGTGCATGCAGACCTCATCTTAGTCATGCAGGATGGTCGTATCGTTGAACGTGGTCGGCATGAGGATTTGCTTGCGCAAGAAGGTTGGTATGCACGTACCTATGCCTCTCAACAATTAGCTGAAGCAGTCGAAGAGGAGGTTGGTTATGACATCTAAAAATCAACAGTGGCAAGTTTTTAAACGCTTGCTGAGTTATCTCAAGCCCTATAAACGATGGACGATTTTAGCTTTGAGTTTGCTTTTGTTAACGTCTATGGTGAAAAGTTGGATTCCTTTGGTGGCTTCTAACTTTATTGACCGCTACCTATCTCATATGACGGGAATGGCGGTTATGGTCTTACTTGCTTACTACGGCATGTACCTCCTACAAAGCTTAATCCAGTATTTAGGGAATTACTTTTTTGCCCGTGTGTCGTATAGCGTTGTGAGAGATATTCGCCGTGATGCTTTTGCGAATATGGAACGCTTGGGGATGTCTTATTTTGACCAGACTCCTGCAGGCACCATTGTTTCACGGATTACCAATGATACAGAAGCTATCAGCGACATGTTTTCAGGAATCCTATCGAGCTTCATCTCTGCTATCTTTATCTTCATCGTAACGCTTTACACAATGCTCACGCTAGACGCACGATTAACAGGTATCGTGGTGCTCTTTTTGCCCCTGATTGTTCTCTTGGTCAATGTCTATCGTAAACGTTCGGTGGTGATTATTGCGAAAACACGTGCGTTTTTAGGGGATATCAACTCGAAGCTCTCTGAGAGTATTGAAGGGATTCGCATTATTCAGGCCTTCGGACAAGAAGCACGCCTACAAGAAGAGTTTGATGCCATTAATGAGCAGCATTTTGATTATTCTAAACGCTCGATGTCACTAGATAGTCTCTTTCTTCGTCCGGCAATGAGTTTGTTAAAATTATTGGCTTACGCTGTTTTAATGGCTTACTTTGGTTACAAAGGAGTCACTTTGGGGATTACTGCTGGAATGATGTATGCCTTTATTCAGTACATCAACCGCCTATTTGATCCCTTGATAGAAGTGACGCAAAATTTTTCAGTGCTTCAAACTTCAATGGTATCGGCTAGCCGAGTCTTTGAGTTAATTGACGAAGATACTTTTGAACCGCAACAAGAAGCACAGCCTATTCAATTAACCAATGGTGATATTGAGTTTAAAAACGTTTCGTTTTCTTATGATGGCAAACGCCAAATTCTGAACGATATTTCCTTTAAGGTCAAAAAAGGAGAGACCATCGCTTTTGTCGGCCCAACAGGTTCAGGGAAATCGTCTATTATCAATCTCTTTATGCGCTTTTACGATTTTCAATCTGGTCAAATCTTGATTGACGGGATTGATATCAGACATTATCCCATCCATGAGTTGAGAGACAATGTCGGCTTGGTACTCCAAGATCCGTTCTTATACCATGGTACGGTCAGATCTAATATTGCCATGTATCAAGAATTGAGTGATGAAGAGGTTGAAGCAGCAGCTCGATTTGTTGATGCGGACAGTTTTATTCAAAAGCTACCAGATAAATATCAACAGGTCGTTACCGAACGTGGCTCGAGTTTTTCAACCGGACAACGGCAATTATTAGCCTTTGCCAGAACGGTTGCTGCCCAGCCTAAAATTTTAATTCTAGACGAAGCAACGGCTAACATTGATTCAGAAACCGAGAATCTCGTGCAACAATCGCTTGAAAAAATGCGACAAGGTCGTACGACCATTGCCATTGCTCACCGTTTGGCAACGATTCAAGATGCCGATTGCATCTATGTTCTTGAAAAAGGCCGTATCATCGAGAGTGGCCGCCATGAGGAACTGCTTGCCTTAGGAGGGACTTATCAAAGAATGTATCAACTACAAGCCGGTATGATGGCTGACCAATAAGATGACATAAGAAAGACTGAGGTAGGGAATGAATGGCAGTTCCCTATCTTTTTTTATAGCAAAGCCCAGTATGCCTAGGCACGAAGCTAACTGAATCACCCAAAGCAGGCTTTCAAAAGATTGTGATAGAGACAGTAGAGCAAGGTATAGAAAATCACCGCTACCAATTTTAAGGTCTATCATTTCTGCGATAAGTGCTAGAAGTAGTAAGGCATAGGTTGCTGGTTGCCAAGAAGTTAGCAATGACAGTGGTACAAAGAACCAGAGCCATACCATTAGTGGGAAAGAATGTGATTGCAAGTCGTACAGCGCTAAAACGATGCTAATTCCCAGCAGACAAAGCTGGCTAATAGAAATCATTTGCCAGAAAGATAAGAGTGCTAATGTCCCGAAAAGCCCTTCCACAATCAGATAGCGATAAGGGACTTTAGTTTGGCAATAACGGCACCTGCTTTTGGTGATGAGTTGGGAGATGATGGGAATTAAATCACGGTAGCTTAGTCTAGTGTGACAAGTATTGCAATGACTAGCAGGTATTACGATGGACGTTTCGGGATAGCGATCGACAATAAGCCCTGCAAAAGAACCCAAAGAAGCTCCCAAGATAAAAATTAAAATGCTCATACTTAATTATTCGTTATTAAAATCACTTTTTTCTTGACTTTTATTTGGAATTATTCTAAAATAGAATCATCAAAACTAAAGGAGATTCTCAATATGGTATACGAAAAAACACAAGCAGTTCTTAATCAGGCAGTTGCAGATCTTTCAAAAGCAGCGTCTATCGTTCATCAAACACACTGGTACATGCGTGGTCCAGGATTCCTCTATCTTCATCCCAAAATGGACGAATTGATGGATGACTTGAACGACACGCTTGATGTGGTTAGTGAACGTCTCATCACCATCGGTGGTGCTCCCTACTCAACCTTAAAGGAATTTGATGAGTATTCAAAACTTGAAGAGGAAGTTGGTAGTTTTGATAAGTCTATGACAGAACGTTTAGAAGGTCTGGTTGAGGTTTACACTTACTTATCACAATTGTTCCAAGAAGGCCTAGAAACAACTGATCAAGAAGGGGATGATGTGTCAAACGACATTTTTGCGAATGCCCAAGAAACTATCCAAAAGACATTATGGATGCTTCAAGCAGAGCTTGGTCGCCCATCAGGTTTGTAATATCAAGAGAGCCTTCGGGGCTCTTTTTTGATGTTGAAAACGATTTCGCAAATGACTTGAAAAACCTTCTTGATTTTGTTAAAATTCTTGTATGAAAACCCTCTACGATGTTCAACAGTTGCTCAAACAATTTGGCATTTACGTTTATCTCGGTAAACGTCTTTTTGACATTGAACTGATGAAGCTAGAGCTTGGCAGATTGTATGATAACGGTCTCGTCAATCGCGAACAGTATTTACAAGCGGACTTGATTTTAAGACGTGAACATCGTGTGGAAATGGAAAAGGAAAACGAAAGGAAATAAACACAAGAGGCATTTTCTTTAATCAGATTTATCATGGTTAGAGTAAGTACCCTTTTGGTAGTTCTTAGGTGATAAGATGGCAAAAAAATTGTTAGGAATTGACCTTGGTGGCACAACGGTTAAGTTTGGTATTTTGACAGAAGCAGGTGAAGTTCAAGAAAAATGGGCGATTGATACCAATGTTCTTGAGGACGGGAAGCATATCGTCCCTGACATTGTTGCTTCTATCAAGCATCGTTTGGACTTATATGGCCTAACGAGTGACGATTTTATTGGGATTGGCATGGGCTCTCCAGGTGCGGTAGATCGTGAACGTAAAACAGTGACAGGAGCCTACAATCTTAACTGGAAAGAGACCCAAGAAGTGGGGGCTATTATTGAAAGTGAGACGGGTATTGCCTTTGCCATTGACAACGATGCTAACGTTGCTGCTCTTGGTGAGCGCTGGGTTGGTGCTGGTGCTAATCATCCAGATGTTGTCTTTATCACTCTAGGAACAGGTGTCGGCGGAGGCATTATCGCTGATGGCAATTTGATTCATGGTGTTGCAGGTGCTGGTGGTGAGATTGGTCATATGGTCGTAGAACCGGATAATGGCTTTGAGTGTACCTGTGGAACATTTGGCTGTCTTGAAACCGTTGCTTCCGCAACGGGCGTTGTTCGAGTGGCTCGATTGTTAGCAGAAAGCTATGAAGGTGATTCTGCTGTCAAAGCAGCTATTGATAATGGTGATGATGTCTCAAGTAAAACTATTTTTGAGGCAGCACAAAACGGTGATGCGTTTGCCAATAGCGTCGTGGACAAGGTTTGTTTCTATCTTGGCTTGGCAGCAGCCAATATTGCAAATCTCCTAAACCCTGATTCAATAGTCATTGGTGGTGGTGTTTCCGCAGCTGGTGAATTCTTACGTAGCCGTGTGGAAAAAACATTTAAACAATACACGTTCCCACAAGTTCGCCAAAGCACTCAAATCAAATTGGCAGATCTTGGTAATGATGCAGGAATTATTGGTGCAGCAAGTCTAGCGAGAGCCAAAGCATAGGAGAGAGGTTGTTACAGCATGTTATGGATAATCTTACTTAGCGTCAGTTTGGCTATTATAGCCTACTCGGCATGGAACTATTACCGCTTGAAAAAAATGGTCACTTTTGTCTCAAATGATGAGTTTGCACGTTTGATGTATAGGGGACAAGTCATTGATATTCGTGAACCGAGTCGCTTCCATCAAAAGCATATCTTAGGCGCTCGCAATTTCCCTTTTCAACAGTTTCAAGCATCCCTAGGAGCCTTGACTAAAGATAAGCCAGTACTTATCTATGACGACAACCGTGGGATTCTCATTCCTAAAGTTGCCAAAATCCTTAAAAAAGCTGGCTTTAAAGAGGTCTATGTTTTAGAGAGTGGCTTTGATTACTGGAAAGGCAAGACAAAGTAAGTTTGCTATCACAAAAGACTTACTCTTAGACAGTTGGTTACAGAGGTCGCGTTTTAGAGCGCGACTATTTTTGGCGCTCGAAAACCACTAGCATAGCTAGTGGTTCAGATTGAAGACAAAGTCGTTAGAATTGTATTTCTAACGGCTTTTTCATGTGTCAAGTAATCTAATAGAGATAGGAATCCAGTTAATAAGCAGAAGGAGAATCGCTATGTTACACAAAGAAAATCCAGACTACAATCGCAGTCAATTTGGTTTCTACAGTCTAGATGACCTTGTTCCTCAAGCTCATCTCCTTCGTCAAATAGAGGAAGCTATTGACTTTTCCTTTATCTATGACTTAGTCGCAGATAGCTATAGCGATGATACGGGTCGTCCTAGTCTTGACCCTATTCTGCTCATTAAAATTCCAATCCTGCAGTGCCTCTTCGGCATTCGTTCCATGCGTCAAACCATTAAGGAAATTGAAGTCAACACTGCCTATCGTTGGTTTCTTGGTCTTCGACTGGATGATAAGGTGCCTCATGTCACTACCTACGGAAAGAACTATGTCCGTCGTTTCCAAGATAGACAGGTTATTGAAGGCATTTTCACCCATATCTTAGGTCTTTGTGCCAATGCAGGATTCATAGATGCGACAGAAATTTTCATTGACGGTACCCATATCAAGGCTGCGGCGAATAATCGTAAATTCATCAATCGTGAAGTTGAAAAACAAGCCAAGTTTATGAGTGAGCAGTTAGAGATTGAAATCAATAGAGATAGAGAAAAAACAAACAGTCTGGGGAGAGACTGTTTGTTCACGAGCCTAGAACTTAAAAAAGCGAGTTAAAAAAAGCCGCTAGGGCCCGCAAAAGAGGAAGGGCCTGTCGCTAAGAAAATTTCTACAACCGACCCAGAAAGTGGTTGGTTTCATAAAGGGGACCATAAGGAAGTATTCGCTTATACAGCTCAGGTTGCTTGTGACAAGCATGGTTGAGCTCTGGCTTATAGATAGCATTGAGGCTGGCAATGTCCATGACAGTCAGGCCTTTCCTGTACTCTTCGCCAAGCTCCAGCTCTTTCAACCTAGCTTTCTCATTGCCGATTCTGGCTATAAGACCCCAAGTATCGCTCACTTCCTCCTAGAACAAGAGATTACGCCAGTTTTCCCTTATACGCGACCAAGGGGGAAGAAGGGAAAACTACGCTCGAAGGATTTTGTTTATGATGAATACTATGACTTTTCTATCTGTCCTGAGAATCAGGTCTTAACCTATCGCACTACAAGCAGAGAAGGTTATCGGGAATATAAGAGTGATCCAGCTATGTGTGCTACTTGTCCACTCTTATCCATTTGTACAGAAAGCAAGAACAAGCAGAAAGTGGTAACTCGACACATTTGGAAAGAGGCTTTAGAGACCTGTGAAGAGATTCGACATCGAAAGGACATGAAGGAACTCTACCAGAAACGGAAAGAAACCATTGAACGCCTCTTTGGGACAGCTAAAGAGTACCACAATCTTCGTTATACAAGAGAGAAAGGCAAGTCCAAAATGGAAGATAAAGTTGGACTGACTTTGGCGTGTTTAAATCTCAAGAAATTGGTAAAAATGAGGGCAGGGAAGCCTTTTTATTTTGTCCAAATAGCCACTATTCTGGCAAAAAGACGGACTAGCAGACCAATAAACAGAAAAAGACAAACATCAATCCAGATGTTTGTCTTCATTCTGAAACTAGCCTGAGATGGCTAGTTTTTTAGGTGTAGAGTTTGGTTTTTTAAATAAATTTCTTGAACGGAGGCCATTTTTTTTAATTTTTTAAGCTCTTCTTTGTGGGTTACAAGGGTGATAACCAGTCCAGATTTCCCCATGCGCCCAGTACGTCCAGCTCGGTGAGTGTAAGTTTCCTTATCTCTAGGGAGTTCAAAGTTGATGACGGCTTCAAGGTTATCGATATCAATCCCACGTGCCACCAAGTCTGTTGCCAGCAATAAGGAGATGTCATGATTTTTAAACCTTTCCAGGATGACCTTACGCATCTTGACGTTGATATCACTGGCTAGTGAGTAGGCTGATAAGCCCTTGAATTGCAGCCGTTCTTCCACTGCCCCTAAATCAGATAGGTTGTTAAAAAAAGTAATGGCACGAAAATCGGGGATGTTCGCGAATTTACGCAATAGCTCGAGGCGTTCTCTTCTATCAATGGTGATATAATAGTGTTGGACAGTTGAGTTGGTTTGCTCAGAAAGGTCAATAACTTTTGTGCCTTCTGCTAAAGTGTCCTGACTGATTTTTTGGGTTGCTGATAGGTAAACCATCTGATGGTCGCGAGGGACGTGCTTACAAATTTTAGTGACAAATCCCATCTGTGAGTCGGCTAAAAGCTCATCGTATTCATCTAAAACGATGGTATTGACAGACATCATTTTGATTTTTTTAAGCTTAACCAATTCAAAAATACGCCCTGGGGTTCCAATGATGATTTCGGGCCCTTTTTTTAAGCGTTCTATCTGCCGTTTTTGACTAGAACCTGAAAGGAGTAGTTGAGGGGTTAGCCCTAAAGGGGTAGCCCATGTTTTAGCCACGTCGAATAATTGTCCTGCTAACTCACTATTGGGGGCTAAAATCAGTAATTGTTGTGTTTTTTTAGGCTTGAGTTGGAGTAGGAGTGGCCACATGTAAGCCAAGGTTTTCCCAGTTCCGGTCGGGCTAATCCCTAAAATGTTGGCACCATCTGAGAGAGGTGTAAAGAGTTCTTTTTGGATAGCTGTTGGTTGGGTAAAATTAAGCTGAGTCAGTTTTTCTTGCCATTCGTTTGGCAGTTGTTCAATCATGTCAAGATTCCTTTGTTTTTCTGTAGATTTGCTTTATATTATAGCATGATTTGTGATATAATAGTCAACAATGTTGTACAAATATGGAGCGAACAATGCGTAAAAAACCTATTATTATTGGTGTGACTGGTGGTTCTGGTGGTGGAAAGACCAGTGTTTCTAGAGCTATTTTAGCCAATTTTCCAGATGAAAAAATTGCCATGATAGAGCATGATTCTTATTACAAGGATCAAGCCCACCTAACGTTTGAAGAACGTGTTCAGACCAACTATGACCATCCTTTGGCTTTTGATACTGACTTGATGATTGAGCAGTTGAATGAGTTGATTGCTGGACGTCCAGTTGATATTCCTGTTTATGATTATACACAGCATACTCGTAGCAATAAAACCTATCGACAAGAACCTCAAGATGTTTTCATTGTCGAAGGAATTCTTGTGTTGGAGGACAAACGGTTGAGAGATTTGATGGACATTAAATTGTTTGTGGATACAGATGATGATATTCGAATTATTCGCCGTATCAAACGTGATATGCTAGAGCGCGGACGTAGTCTGGATAGCATCATCGAACAATATACCAGCGTTGTGAAACCAATGTACCATCAATTCATTGAACCGACGAAACGGTATGCGGATATTGTTATTCCAGAAGGGGTTTCGAATACCGTTGCCATTGATTTAATCAATACGAAAGTAGCGAGTATTTTAGGGGATTCTCATTGATGCTTTAGAGTTGTTATAGTTGATCAAATCAGTAGATTGTCTTAGGATGATGTGCTGATTTTTTAGTGGGGTTGATAGATGATTGTCAGTGTGGTCTTACTATGGAACGTCCTTGTTTGCTTGTGTTATGCTTATGATAAAGGACAGGCGGTGACAGGCAGGTGGCGTTTGTCGGAGCGTTTTTTGCTGACGGTGACTCTCCTCTGTGGCGGTTTGGGTGCCTTGGTGGGAGCAAGGTGTTTTCATCATAAAACGCAAAAATGGTATTTTGTATGGGCATGGTGGCTGGGGATTTTAAACATGCTAGTGTTATTATCTTGCTATGTGTTTTTGGCTAATCTCTTTTAGAGAGGGTGCTGTCAAAGATTTAGAAGCAGATGGAAATATGGTATAATAATGATTATGGATACAAATAGAAAAAAAGAACATTACGAGATTCTTTTGGCACAGGCAAAAGCCTTGTTTGCCAACGAACATAATGCCCTAGCTAATCTATCAAATGCCTCTGCGATGCTAAAGGCAACTCTACCTCATACGGTCTTTTCAGGCTTCTACCTATTTGATGGGCAGGAGTTGGTTTTAGGCCCTTTTCAAGGCGGGGTTTCTTGCGTGCGTATTGCTTTAGGCAAGGGTGTCTGTGGCGAATCTGCTGAGACCAGAGAAACCTTGATAGTAGATGATGTGACCAAGCATGCCAACTATATCGCTTGTGATTCTGCAGCCATGAGTGAAATCGTGGTTCCGATGGTTAAGGATGACAACCTCCTAGGTATTTTGGATTTGGATTCTAGTCTTGTAGGAGATTACGATATGATTGATCGTGATTATTTGCAAGCCTTCGTTGAGATTTTATTGGCAGAAACGCAGTTTTGTTTTGACATGTTCGGAGTTAAAGAGTGATGTACCAAGCCCTTTATCGGAAATACCGTAGCCAGCGTTTTGATGAGATGGTGGGTCAGGCGGTTGTTTCCACAACCTTGAAAAAAGCGGTCTCCTCAGGGAAAATCAGTCATGCCTATCTCTTTTCAGGTCCTCGTGGAACAGGAAAGACGAGCGCAGCAAAAATTTTTGCAAAGGCGATGAACTGTCCGTATCAGACTAATGGCGAACCGTGTAATGAGTGTGATATTTGCCGTGACATTACCAAGGGGAGCTTGGATGATGTTATCGAGATTGATGCAGCTTCAAATAATGGTGTTGATGAAATCCGTGATATTAGAGATAAATCCACCTATGCTCCCAGTAGGGCGACCTATAAAGTCTATATTATTGACGAGGTTCATATGCTATCCACAGGGGCTTTTAATGCCTTGTTGAAAACCCTTGAGGAGCCTACTGAAAATGTTGTCTTTATTTTAGCAACAACAGAATTGCACAAGATTCCAGCGACCATTTTGTCACGGGTGCAGCGCTTTGAATTCAAGGCTATAAAGCTTGCTGATATTCGCGAGCACATGGCTTTGATATTGGAAAAAGAGGCTATTCCTTATGATAGCGAGGCCTTGACCTTGATTGCACGGCGTGCTGAAGGAGGCATGCGTGATGCGCTCTCGATACTAGATCAAGCTCTGTCTTTATCTTCTACCAGTGGTGTTACGCGTGACATTGCAGAAGAGATTACAGGTTCAATTAGTCTAGAAAGCCTTGATGCTTATGTGGAAAGTATCATGATTACAGATACAACAGCTGCCTTGCAGCATTTAGATACCATATTTGACCAAGGTAAGAGCATGAGTCGTTTCGCTACAGACTTGTTACAATACCTAAGAGATCTGGTGGTTGTGAAATCCGGGGGTGATAATACGCATACAAGCCCTGTTTTTGAGGCCAATTTAGCCCTGGAGACGACTACGCTTTTCGAGATGATTGACAGTGTCACGGAAGGTCTCCAGCAAATCAAGCAAGGTACCCATCCTAAAATTTATGCTGAAATGTTGACGATTCGTCTGTCAGAGAAAGTGGCAAAAGGGACTGTTGAAACGAGTCTGCCAGAGCAGTTTTGGCAAGAATTTACAGCACTGAAAGAAGAGCTTGCTCAGCTAAAAGAACAGGTTTCTAAGCAATCAGTGCCCCTGGGGGAGACAAGGTCGCTCAAGCGACCTCCTCGTTTTAAGGTTGATCGTGATAAAATCATGATGATTATGCAAGAGACTGTCGAAGACTCGGAGCAGTCACGTCAGTATTTAGAAGCTTTAAAAGCGTCTTGGAATGAAATCCTAGACTCAATCACACCGCAGTATCGTGCTTTATTACTAGGTTCGGAGCCAGTGTTAGCCAATAGCGAAAACGCCATCTTGGCCTTTGAGGCTGCTTTTAATGCTGAGCAAGTGATGAAACGAGCTGATTTAAATACGATTTTTGGCAATATCATGAGCAGGGCAGCCGGTTTTTCGCCCAATATCATGGCAGTTCCTAAAGCGGATTTTAACAGTATTCGTACCGAATTTGCTAAACGGATGAAGTCTGCTAAACAGACGGCATCTGCGGAAGAACCTAGCGACTCAATTCCGGCAGATTTTACCTTTTTAGCAGATAAGATTAGTATGGTTGAAGACTAAAAGGAGTGAGAATCATTCTCAGCTCCTTTTCTTTTTGCTATAATAATGGCATGTCTTATTCACAGTTTATCTTTGTGGCACTGATTTGTGCTCTAGAAACCTATTTTTTCAATCACGCTATCATGACTAGCAATTACCTACTGGCTCTCTTTTGGGGCTTGCTCTTATGTCGCCAGTTGAGGCGGGTTCATCGGATTTCACGTTTGACCAAGTATTTGCTCAAACAGCTCACCAAGAAGAAAGACTAACTTCCCCACTCGTCAGGGTGGTTCGCTTGCCAGCGCTATCTTCTAAAATCAGATGTCCCTCATCGGTAATGTCTTTGACAGTAGCTACAATAGTGTTCCCATCTTGTTCATAGGTCACTTGTTTCTCCATGACAAGTGATTTTTCTTTATAGACTTTGATGAGGTCGTGTTCAGGAATGCCAAAAAATAGTTTCCAAATCTCAATAATGAGATCATTGCGTGTGATGGTTGGCTCTTCTGTAAATAGAGATGAGGCGATTTCGGATAACGTGTCTGGAAAATCAAGGATATGAAAGTTGATGCCCACCCCGATAAAAACATCGGTGACCTGTCCCGTTTCAACGGAGGTGATCGCTTCGGACAAAATGCCAGCTATCTTTTTCCCATCTAAAAAGATGTCATTGACCCATTTGATTTCCGGTGCTTTTCCGGTCAAACGTGACATGGCTTTAACGATGCTAGAGGCTACTAGAACGGTGTAGGGAGGAAGGGCGTCATAAGGGGCGTTAGGTTTGAGATGCATGGTCATGTAGATGCCACCCTTTTTATCGGCGTGAAAATACCGACCATGTCGCCCACGAGCGGCTGTTTGCGTTGCTGCTAGGTATAGTTGGGGAGCACTTGCTTCAGTTAAGGCTGCTGCTTTAGCATCTTGCTGGGTCGATTCGCTACTAGAAGTAAAGGTGACAGGAAGTTGTAACTCTTGAGAAATCCTATCTGGTAGGAGTAAGTCCCCCGATAAGATGCGGTAGCCTTTTTTTTTGACAGCTTCAATGCGAATGCCATTGTCTTCGAGTGTTTTCATAGCCTTCCAAATGGCAGAGCGTGAGATGTTGAGCTCTTTAGCTAAGGTTTCTCCAGTGATAAAATCTTCTCCTAAGAGACGTTGGTAGATGCTTTCGTAGGTTTTCATAGCTATAGTATAGTATATGGTAGGGTTATTGTCAGTAGTTTGATGCTATTTTGACGAAAAAGCATCTCATAAAATGGATTTATGGTACAATAACTAATGTTATTAAGTCCCGAAAAGGTAGCGATGATAGGAGGTTTAAAAAAGAAGAGCGATTGCCGCTTGGCTAAAAACAGCTTATCAGTAGAAGGTTTAACTTCGCAGCTAGTTCTTTGTAACCTAGTAACAGATTTCAGAGTTTTTCTGTAATAATTATATTTTAAGGGGGACATCTTATGTCAGAACGTAAACTTTTCACGTCTGAGTCGGTTTCGGAGGGACATCCGGACAAGATTGCAGATCAGATTTCAGATGCTATTTTAGATGCTATCTTAGAGCAAGATCCAGAGGCACACGTCGCTGCAGAAACGGTTGTTTACACAGGGTCGGTACATGTGTTTGGGGAAATATCAACCTCAGCCTACGTGGATATCAACCGTGTTGTCCGAGATACCATTTCAGAGATTGGCTATACCAATGCTGAATATGGCTTTGCTGCTGATTCAGTGGGGGTTCATCCGTCCTTAGTTGAACAATCCGCGGACATTGCCCAAGGGGTTAATCAAGCGCTTGAAGTGCGTGAAGGGGATAAGGATGATTTGAGTCTTATTGGTGCGGGTGATCAAGGGCTCATGTTTGGCTTTGCTGTTGATGAGACACCTGAGTTGATGCCGCTACCCATTTCTCTAGCTCATCAGCTGGTGCGTGAATTGGCCAGATTGCGTAAGTCAGGTGAGGTTTCTTACTTGCGACCAGATGCCAAGTCGCAGGTAACCGTAGAATATGATGACAATGACCAACCCGTTCGCGTTGACACAGTTGTCATTTCAACGCAACATGACCCAGACGTTAGCAATCAACAACTCCATCAGGATGTGATTGATAAAGTGATTAAAAAGGTTATCCCAGCCAAGTATCTTGATGATGAGACCAGATTTTTTATCAATCCGACTGGACGTTTTGTCATCGGAGGTCCTCAGGGGGATTCTGGTTTAACAGGGCGCAAAATTATCGTGGATACCTACGGTGGTTATTCACGACATGGTGGTGGTGCTTTTTCTGGAAAAGATGCTACTAAGGTGGACCGTTCGGCGTCTTATGCGGCACGCTACATTGCTAAAAATATTGTGGCTGCAAAATTGGCTAAAAAAGCTGAAGTGCAACTGGCCTATGCTATTGGCGTCGCCCAACCAGTATCGGTTCGTGTGGATACCTTTGGAACGTCAACGGTTTCGGAGGCTGCTCTTGAGAAGGCTGTTCGGGAGGTTTTTGATCTAAGACCGGCAGGTATTATTCAAATGTTAGATCTCAAGAGACCTATCTACAAACAAACTGCTGCTTATGGGCATATGGGACGTACGGATATTGACTTACCTTGGGAAAGAGTGGATAAAGTGTCTGCCTTGAGAGCTGCCCTCCAAGAGGCATCAAAGTGATTAAGCCTCATCAGACTCAAGAAGAAGGTCCTCTTTTTCAGATGTGCCCCAGTTGTAAAAAGTCATCATAACTAAAAGAAACTCTTAGAAGTCTTGTGTGAAACACCTTTCTAAGAGTTTTTTAGTTATCAGTTAATAGCTTAAAAAGCATTACTCGAAAATTGTCCTTCTACGGATAGTTGTATTTGGCAGTAGGGCAAAAGTATGATAGAATAGGTGAGTTGATTACATGTATTGATGAAGAAAGTATTAGTTTATGCGTAAAATTGTTATTAATGGTGGAAAACCTCTGACAGGTGAAGTGGCTGTTTCAGGCGCTAAAAATAGTGTTGTGGCACTGATTCCAGCGATTATTTTGGCAGATGATATCGTGATTTTAGATGGTGTTCCTGCTATTTCAGATGTGGATAGTCTTGTGGAAATCATGGAAATCATGGGAGCTAAGGTCAATCGACATGAGGATGTTTTGGAGATTGATCCACGTGGGGTTCAAAATATTCCCATGCCTTATGGCAAAATCAATAGTCTTCGAGCATCGTACTACTTTTACGGTAGTTTATTAGGGCGTTTTGGAGAAGCAACGGTAGGTTTGCCGGGTGGTTGTGATTTAGGACCACGTCCGATTGATTTGCATTTGAAAGCCTTTGAGGCCATGGGAGCCAGCGTTTCCTATGAAGGTGACTCCATGCGGTTAGCGACGCCTCAGGGTGCTAGACTTCGTGGTAGTCATATCTACTTTGACACAGTTACCGTTGGTGCGACAATCAATACCATGCTGGCTGCGGTCAAATCTCAAGGTCGTACAGTGATTGAAAACGCTGCTCGTGAGCCGGAGATTATCGATGTGGCAACCCTCTTAAACAATATGGGAGCTCGCGTTCGAGGTGCTGGTACAGATGTGATTACTATCGATGGTGTCGAACAGCTTAACGGTACGCGTCATCAGGTTATTCCAGATCGCATTGAGGCAGGTACCTATATTGCTCTTGCAGCGGCAGCAGGTCAGGGGGTTAAAATCACTAACGTCTTATACGAACATTTAGAGTCATTTATCGCTAAACTAGACGAAATGGGCGTTCGTATGACGGTTGAAGAAGATGCTATTTTTGTTGAAAAGCAGGGCCCGTTAAAGTCTATTTCCTTAAAAACGTCTCCTTATCCTGGTTTTGCGACTGATTTGCAACAACCCTTAACCCCATTATTGTTAACAACAGAAGGTCGCGGAACCATTGTTGATACGATTTATGAAAAGCGTGTTAACCATGTTCCTGAGTTAGCGCGTATGGGCGCTCAGGTATCAGTTGTTGGTAGCCAAATCGTTTATGACGGTCCCAACCAGCTAGTGGGTGCGGATGTCAAGGCGACTGATTTGCGCGCAGGAGCGGCTCTTGTGATAGCAGGTTTGATGGCTGAGGGGCGTACAGAGATTTCCAATATTGAATTTATCCTCCGTGGTTATTCTAATATTATTGAGAAATTAGGTGCGCTAGGGGCCGATATTACATTAGTAGAAGAATAAGCAACAGCTGGGCTAATTGTCCCAGCTTTTTGACTAACTTAAACTTAAGGTGGTCGGGATGAAGGAGGTGTTTTCATTAGTCATAGAATGGTTTTTTAAGTTTACCTGATAATCTGATATAGCAACAGTTTAACTGTTATGCTATAATTTTAATATGTTGATAAGGGTAAAGTTAGCAAAATTTGCGACTGTTGAAACAGAGCGATTGTTACTGCGTCCGTTTGCCTTTGATGATTTAGAGGATTTTGCCGAAATTGTTCTCAATCCCAAGGTGATGACTTTCATTCATCCTGGTTATCAGACCCATGAAGAAGCTGCTACCTTGTTGGTTACTGCTTTTATGAGTGAGCCTTTAGGTAAATGGGCGATTGTGGATAAGGCTAGCGGTAAGGTGATTGGTGCCATTCGCCTAGAAAACTACAATGAGCATCGTCGGTCTGCCGAGATAGGCTATTTTTTAGCGGAAGCCGATTGGCAACAGGGCTTCATGACAGAAAGTCTCAAAACGCTGACCTTTCTTTGTTTTCAAGAGTTTGGCATGACCTCTCTTCAGGTAATTGTGCATGAGGAGAATGTGGCTAGTCGAGCCCTAGCAGAAGCCTGTCATTTCACACTTAAAGAGCGTTTCAAAGGGAGCGATCGCTACACGCATAAGATGAGGCGATACAGTCGTCTAGAGTTGCGCATTGAGGATTATCGTTATGAGTAAACACCAAGACATTCTGGATTATTTAGAGAATTTGAGGATTGGTAAACGGGTTAGTGTTCGTAGTATTTCCAATCATCTCAAGGTCAGCGATGGGACTGCCTATCGTGCTATTAAGGAAGCAGAAAATAGAGGCATCGTTGAAACAAGACCACGCAGTGGTACGGTCCGCGTTGAAAACAAGAAAAAAATCAATCTTGAACGCCTAACTTTTGCAGAAATTGCACGCATCAGCGACTCAGAGGTAGTTGCCGGTCGAACGGGTCTATCGCAAGAGTTTAGTAAATTCTCAATCGGTGCCATGACTCGCGAACACATTCTGGATTATTTGCATTCGGGGGGACTCCTCATTGTTGGTGATCGTGATGATATTCAATTACTAGCTTTGGAACATGAAAATGCGATTTTAGTAACAGGTGGTTTCTCTGTTTCAGAGAGGATTAGACAAAGGGCTGACGAGCTCGGTATTCCAGTGATGGTTACCACTTATGATACCTTTAGTGTTGCTTCCCTCATCAACAAGGCTATCTCAAACGTTAAGATAAAAACCGATATCAAAACGGTTGCACAAATCTATTTATCAAAAGAGGACTATGGTGTCTTAACAGATACGGAGCTTGTCTCAGCTTATCATGAACTGGTTAAGCAAACAAATCATGTGCGTTTTCCAGTTGTGGATAGCAAAAATCGTGTTGTTGGTATTGTCAGTATGCGCGATGTTATTGGTAAAGACCAAACTTTGCAGATCCGTAAAGTGATGGCGAAAACACCGGTAACAACGCAGCCGAATATCAGTTTGGCAACGGTTAGTCAAAAGATGGTTTTTGAAGACTTTGACATGTTGCCTGTCGTTGATAAGTCAAAACATTTTTTAGGAGTGGTGACGCGCAGGCATGTTATGGAAACTTTGAAAAATCTGTCGCGAACGCATCTGCATAGCTATAGTGAGCAGTTTGTATCCAATTTGGAACCTTTGAAAGATGGTCGCTTTCAATTTTTGGTTGAACCTCATATGATTGATCATTCAGATAGCCTAGCTTACGGCGTTTTGACGGAGGTTCTGAAAGAAGCAGCTCTATCTCTTCTGAGCAAGAGGCACCAAAAGAATATCATTATCGAGCAAATGATGATATACTTTTTACAGGCTTTGCAAATTGATGATGTGTTAACCCTCAAACCGAGGATTATTTCAGAAAGTCGTCGTAGCTTGACATTAGATATTGATGTCACATCAGCCGATGACCTTGTTGCCAAGGCCCTTATGACAATTAAGATGAATTAACAAATCAGTAGGAGAAACAATCAATGATAACCTTAAAATCAGCGCGTGAAATCGAAGCGATGGATCGAGCAGGAGACTTTTTAGCCAGTATTCACATCGGCTTACGAGATATTATCAAGCCTGGAGTAGATATGTGGGAAGTTGAAGCCTATGTGCGTCGTCGTTGCAAAGAGGCAAATGTCCTTCCCTTACAAATTGGTGTTGACGGCCACTTGATGGATTACCCTTATGCGACTTGTTGCAGTCTAAATGACGAAGTTGCTCATGCTTTTCCACGTCATTACATTTTAAAAGACGGTGATTTGCTAAAGGTTGATATGGTGCTGAGCGAACCCTTGGACAAGTCAGTTGTCGATGTCTCAAAACTCAATTTCGATAATGTGGCCGAAATGAAACAATATACCGAATCTTATACGGGTGGTTTGGCAGATTCTTGCTGGGCTTATGCAGTAGGAGAGGTCCCAGAAGAAGTTCAAAAACTCATGGATGTCACCAAAGAAGCCTTGTACCTTGGCATTGAGAAAGCTGTTGTGGGCAATCGTATTGGCGATATCGGTGCGGCAATTCAAGAATACGCTGAAAGTCATGGTTATGGTGTTGTTCGTGACTTAGTAGGTCACGGTGTGGGGCCAACCATGCATGAGGCGCCAAATGTCCCTCATTATGGGGTAGCGGGTAAGGGCTTGCGTCTTAAAGAGGGGATGGTTTTGACGATTGAGCCAATGATCAATACAGGAACTTGGGAAATTGATACGGACATGAAGACAGGATGGGCTCATAAAACACTTGATGGAGGCTTCTCTTGTCAATATGAGCACCAGTTTGTGATTACAAAAGATGGTCCTGTTATCTTAACAAGCCAAGGTGAAGAAGGGACTTATTAGAGAAATTTGTCGTGAAAAAAATCATTTCCAAAGTGACATCTAGTGATTTTGTCAAATATTTCATCCAGTTCTTTCGAACTGCTGAGATAGATTTATCAAGTATCGCAGTTGCCTACTATCTCTTATTGACAATTTTCCCGTTTTTTGTGTTACTGGCTAATATTTTTCCCTATATCCATATCAATACGGACCAGATTCTCATTTTTTTACAAGAGAATCTTCCCAAAGAATTATATGGAACGACCTCTGTGATCGTTATCAACATTTTCAACAAACCTAATACAGGCTTGGTTTGGCTTTCTGTTGTGACGGGCTTGTGGACCATGTCACGAAGCATGACTTTTTTACAGATGTCCATCAATAAAGCCTATGGTGTTCAAGATCATCGCGATATTGTCGTAGGTTATCTGATAGGGTTTGCATCAAGCCTTGTTGTTATTTTCTTTTTGGCGATAGCTATTCTAATATCAACATTTGGTAAGGCTGTCTTGGAGTTGGTTTACCTTAACTATCCATTTGATCCTCAGCTGTTTGAGTTGCTCTTAAACGTAACCCAGCCAGTCACTGCTCTGGTATTTTTCATTGCTTTAGCCATTTTGTATTATATTTTGCCAAATGTTCACATTCGAAAAATTCGCTATATTATGCCGGGGACTATTTTTACAGCCTTTGTTTTCATGACCATGACCAATCTTTTTGGTCGCTATGTGACATCGATGATGAATCGCCTGGATAATCTAAGGATGTTTGGCTCAATTACCATCTTAGCCATTATGCTTTGGTTTACGGTTTTTGCAAAAGTTATCATCTTTGGAGCTATCCTAAATGCTTCTTACCAGAAAAAATACATGAACAAGTTTGAAACGAGAGACGGTAATGTGATTAACTTTATAAAGCAAAAGTTGACCAAGGACGATTCCAAACAATCAGAGGACTAAGTCCTTAATGTTGTTATAATTATTGATGTTATTCAGCAGAAAACGAAATAAGAGACGGTAGGTGCCGTCTCTTATTTTAGGTTAATAATAAGGCTTTCAAGCTTTCTTGAAAGGGGGTTTGTTTATAACAGATAAACACTCTTAAGAAGAGCTGAAAAAGCCTTATACTGTTAGAAGATATAGAGTTCTCAGTCAACTCTTTTTTGATTTCGAAACACAAGCCATTTGCTAATAGCATAGTTAGCAACAATAATAAGTATTTGAGCGATTAGCGTTTCGATGAAATTAACTTGCTTAAGGTTATCATTGACAAACTGGCCGATAATACCAGGGTATTGCTCAACGAGTAGGACTGCTAAGAGTAAATCAAGAGCCAATGTGAACAGACGAGCGCCGATAAAGGAGATGAGGCGTTTGAACCAGCCCTGTCTCTCTTGCTTGAATACGATGGTGTCATTGGTAACAAAGGCAAAGAGAATGGCGACAACATTAGCAACAACGGCAGATGAGGTAGCTTGATTGGTTATTGTAAACAGTGCGGTTCTTGTAACGATATAGACTAAAGTGGTTAAGACCCCGAAGATGAGGTAGGCTAGGACCTCGTTATTCAGTAGCTTATTCATCAGTCGCATGGAAGTTCTCCTTATGGTCTATGGCTGCAATGAGTTCTTGGAAAATTTGGTCGTTTTCAGCCAAACTATCCGAATTAGCCCCACTGGCAAATGGATGCCCCCCACCGTCATGTTTTTGAGCAATGGTATTGATGATGGTATCTTTGCTGCGCAGCCGAACGCGATATGTTTGGTGTTCAGCTTGCTGGACGAAAATAGCCCAGGCTTTAACGCTGTCTATTTTTCCAGGGAGACCAACAATAGCAGAGCTTTCTGCTTCGGTAACTTGGTAGTGTCTGAGAGTCTCTTGGGTTAGTGTGACACGTGCTGCTCCGTTTTCAGAGATGATGAGATTGTCTAGGACATAGCTTTGTAATCGGGCAATTTTTAAGGGGAAAGAATCCATCTGACGAGCGATGGCAGCGAAATCGAGATCAAACTCTCGGAGTTCAGCAGCTAAACGGAAGGTTTTAGCTGTTGTAGATGGGTATAAGAAACGACCAGTATCTCCAACAATACCAGCGTAGAGCAAGCGAGCGGATTCTTTAGGCAGTTTCAGATTGGTTGTCACTGCAAAATCAGTAATGATTTCACTAGCGCTAGAAGCACTTGTATCAACATAACAAATATCACCGTAAACATCTTCGTTGGGATGATGGTCAATCTTGATGAGAAAATCTCCTTGCTGATAACGATCGTCGTCAATACGCGGTTGATTTGCCGTATCTGTCACAATCACGAGTGCTCCTTGATAGGCTTCGTCTGCGACGTCATCGCTCTTCCCCATCCAAGAGAGGCTTGGTTCATTAAAGCCAGTCGCTAAAATGACCTTATCTGGGAAATGATACCGTAATAGCTCACGCAATCCTAACTGTGAGCCTAGCGCATCTGGATCTGGATTCTGATGGCGATGAATGATGATGGTCTTATAGTTTCGAATCGTTTCTAAAATATGATAAAACATGCTAAGGTATCCTTTGTTCTTAATATCCTATCAGGGTCTGGGATGTTGTAGGTGGCAAAATTCTAGGTAAAGCTATTGCTAACAATGCCTAAAGTTTTTTCGCTAAAAATGTGTTTGACTAAGGCAGGCTGACGTCGTTTAAAAAGAGAGGGTGCTTGTTTGGCTAAGTGATTACTTTTCAGGTAGCAAATCCTTTTACCCCATCAAAGTTAATCGTTATAGAAAAGGGTTCACCTTCCTCAATGGTCGCGACATTAGGGAAACAGAATTGAGCGTAGGCGAACTCAATTCTATTCAGCTATTTTAGGGATTTAAAGCCTTATAATCCACTTCAAGAGCGCGTTGAACGGCAGGACGTTTCGCAATCTTTTCAGCCCACTGCACGAGGTTTGGATAGGAGGTGACATCTAAAAAGACATCGGACCCTTCGTAGAGCTTTCCTTCAACTAAACGACCATACCAAGACCAAATAGCTATATCAGCAATGGAGTACTCATCACCGGCTATATAAGTTTTTTTAGCCAGTTCTTGATTGAGTAAATCCAGTTGACGTTTGGCTTCCATGGTGTAGCGATCGATGGCGTATTCAATTTTTTCAGGTGCGTAGTGGAAGAAATGACCAAAACCACCTCCCAAGAAAGGTGCAGCGCCTGTTTGCCAAAATAACCAGTTCAATACCTGAGTACGTCCTTGGTGTGTGGAAGGCATCAAAGCCTGGTATTTGTCAGCTAGATAGAGCAAAATGTTGGCTGATTCAAAAACATTAACCACCTCACCATCCGATAAATCTTGAAGTGCAGGGATTTTGGAATTTGGGTTGATTGCGACAAAGTCAGAACCAAATTGATCACCTTTACTAATATCGATTTTGAACACATCATAGTTAACGTCAAAACCAAGTTCCTTTAACTCCTCGAACATGATAGTGACCTTGATTCCGTTTGGCGTTCCTAAAGAGTAAAGCTGAAACGCTTGTTCACCTTTTGGCAATTCTTGTTTAAAACGGCTGCCGGCAGTTGGGCGATTTAAGCCGACAAACTCTTTGGGAGCTTTCCAAACCGTTGGTAAGTGATACTCTGACATAATGCTAGACCTCCTTAGTCTCAATGACTAAAGACTAGCAAAAATCAACCAGCTTTTCAAGGATTTTTCCTGTCAATGATGACATGGATTTGCGGCGACCTAAAAAAATATGATACAATAGCTACTACATAGAAGTTCATGGAGGAAGTTATGGCGTTAGCGAAGGTTGTTTATGCGAGTATGACGGGAAACAACGAAGAACTGGCAGACATTATTACCAATAAGTTGGAGGAACTTGGACACACCGTCGAAATGGATGAGTGTACCATGGTTGAAGCTAGTGATTTTGAAGATGCGGATATCTGTGTCGTTGTGACCTACACCTATGACGATGGGGAGCTACCAGATGAGATTGTTGATTTCTACGAAGAGTTAGCGGACCTAGATTTGTCAGGTAAAATCTATGGCTGTGCTGGTTCAGGGGATACCTTTTATGACGACTTCTGCACTTGCGTAGATGACTTTGACAAGCAATTTGCACTCACAGGTGCTACTAAGGGGGCTGAGTCGGTCAAGGTTGATTTAGCTGCCGATGATGATGATATCGTCAATCTAGAGCGTTTCGCAGAGGAACTTTCGAATCATGTTGGTTAAAAGGTGTCGCTCTTGATGTTAGCAACTGAAACTGCTGAAAAGCTGATGATGTTTGCGGTTTTATCGTAAGCTCATTGGCTTTTTTCGTGGGGATATGCAAAAAGGAACGTATATGAAAAAGAAACAAGAATACTATCTTATATTAAGGTTAGAATTATGTGCGATTGTTATCGGCCTTAGTGCCGGTACCTTAGATACCATTTTTGGTAAAGGCTTACTTCGTGTGTCGCAGATGAGAGATGCTTATCCTTATCTGACCATTCCTTTTTTAGGAATAGCAGGACTATTAATAACATTTTTGTATCGACGCTTGGGTGGTGACAGTCAAAAAGGGATGGGGCTTGTTTTTGACGTTGGTCATGGTCATCGCCAAACGATTCCAAAGCGTCTGATTCCTTTAGTGGTCCTAAGCACCTGGCTAACTCATCTGTTTGGTGGTTCTGCTGGGAGAGAAGGCGTTGCTGTGCAATTGGGTGCCACGCTAGCCACGCGTTTTAGTCATTTTAAAAGCGTTAAGCAAAATACGAAAGAACTGGTAGTGATTGGTATTGCTGCGGGATTTGCTGGCTTATTTCAAACCCCCATGGCAGCGACCTTTTTTGCCTTGGAACTTTTGGTAGTTGGTATCTTCTCTTTAGATATTTTATTTCCAGCCTTCACAGCAGCCTTTTTAGCTAGTCAGACGAGCCATTTCTTAGGGTTAGAAAAATTCAGTCATCCTCTTTCGAATAGCTTACCGTTAGATGCTCAAATAGTTGGAAAGTTAATGCTTGTAGGTATTTGCTTTGCAGTGATTGGGAAACTATTTTCGGTTGCTTTACTTTATTTGAAAGCTAAGATAGGCAATCTTAATCAAAATCCTTATCTTAAAATAGCTTTAGGAGGACTAGCTTTATCGCTAGTATTACTCTTGCTTCACCAAGGGCGTTATTCGGGATTGGGCACAAACCTTATCGAAGCGAGTTTTGAAGGACAGACCATTTATCCCTATGACTGGCTGTTAAAGCTTACCTTGACGATTGTCACAATTGCGCTAGGGTTTCAAGGGGGTGAAGTAACTCCTTTATTTGCTATCGGTGCTAGCTTTGGTGTTGTTTGTGCACCTGTCTTAGGCTTGCCGGTACCCTTAGTGGCAGCTGTAGGGTATGTGAGTGTTTTCGCAGGAGCGACCAATACGCTTTTAGGGCCTTTATTGATTATGGGGGAAGTCTTTGGTTTTCAGACCCTTCCTTATGCTTTTGTAGCTTTGACGATGACTAGTCTTTTTCACCGGTTACCATCCATTTACCAACAGCAAAAATACCTTTAAAAAGATGATTGGGTAGATAAGATATCACTTTACAAATGCTATTAAAAATGCTATCATAAAAATCGTGTGTAATGGACGCACGAAATACGGCTAATCCGCTGAGACAAGTACTTAAGATTGGTAAGAGAAGGAGAATAAACATGAATCCATTAATCCAAAGTTTGACTGAAAGTCAACTTCGTACTGATATCCCAGAATTTCGCGCTGGTGACACTGTTCGCGTTCACGCAAAAGTTGTCGAAGGAAACCGCGAACGTGTTCAGATCTTTGAAGGCGTTGTTATTTCACGCAAAGGTCAAGGGATTTCAGAAATGTACACTGTTCGTAAAATCTCAGGTGGTATCGGGGTTGAGCGTACTTTCCCAATCCACACACCACGTGTTGAAAAAATCGAAGTGACTCGTCACGGTCGCGTTCGTCGTGCGAAACTTTACTACCTACGCGCATTGCAAGGTAAAGCGGCACGTATTAAAGAAATTCGTCGTTAATCCTATCGTGATGAGTCCTATTGTTACTGTAAAAGCAAGAGGATGATGACATGTTTGATTATTATCGTCTTAGGGTAACTGGCTCATGATAGCTTAGATGTATTTCGACTCTTCCGTTTGGAAGAGTTTTTTTGTTTAAAAGAGAAGTAACAATAATAAAGTGGAACGCTTGCTGTTATTAGTGGTTTAAATTGAGCTATCATCTGGATAACGATTCATAGCGGAACCATTTCAAAATGCTGATACCAAATAGTGTTAAGAATTCAAAATTAGCTTTTCAAAACTTGCACGTAGTCTCCAAGTAAGGTAAAATAGACTTGTTGAGTCCTCTTAGTTAAATGGATATAACAACTCCCTCCTAAGGAGTCGTTGCTGGTTCGATTCCGGCAGGGGACATGATTAGCCTGGCTTATCCATAGAAAGAAGACTATGGTGGCATCGTACCGCAGGAAGCTGCTACAGCCTCAGAGTAAGATTTGGTTATCACAGGTAGTACAACTGTTTTGAACCATGAAAATCAAAGGTTAATGAGTAACCTATTTTTTTCGATGAGCTGGTTGATAGTCCGACCAGCTTTTTTATTGGTGAGAAAATCAAAAATGGTTAATTCTTGATTGGAAAACTCTCCAAAAGAAGAAAATCATGGTATAATAAGAAACAATTTATAGACGAAGAGGAAGAGCGCATTTTGAAACATATTCTCAATAGACGGATTGATTTTACCTTGATTATTACCGTTGTTTTATTGCTACTTATCGGTTTTGGTGCTGTTTATATCGCGACTGTGAACGACCATCCAACAAAAGTTGCTCAAGTGATGACTCAGCAGATGTCTTGGGTTATCATTGGTTTAATCATTGCCTTTATCGTCATGCAATTTAAGACAGCATTTCTGTGGAGAATAACGCCTACTCTCTATGTGCTGGGCTTATGTCTGATGGTTTTACCACTCTTTTTTTACAGTCCAGCCTTGGTGGAATCTACTGGTGCTAAAAACTGGATAACCCTTGGTAATACGACCTTGTTTCAACCATCAGAATTCATGAAGATTGCCTATATCCTATGCTTATCCGAGATAGCGATATGGTTCCAAAGACGCCACCCAAAGCATTCTATTAAAAGCGATTTACGCTTGTTGGGTCTATTTCTTTTAGCGACTCTTCCAATCTTACTCTTATTGGGATTGCAAAAGGACCTAGGAACGGCCATGGTTTTCCTAGCCATTTTAGCTGGAATGAGTTTTTTATCAGGTGTTAGTTGGAAAATTGTTTTGGGTGTCTTGGTTGCGACCCTTAGCTCAGTCCTCATTTTTTTATTGGTCTTTTTATGGGAGCCAGGGCGTGAGTTTTTATATCACATGGGCATGGATACTTATCAAATTAACCGTATATCAGCTTGGTTGAAACCATTTGATTTTGCAACAAGTTTTGCCTATCAACAAACACAAAGCATGTTGGCTATCGGTAGCGGGGGGCTATTTGGAAAGGGATTTTCAGTCCTAGAGTTATCGGTTCCAGTTAGAGAAAGTGATATGATCTTCACGGTGATTGCAGAAGATTTTGGTTTTCTAGGCGCTGCGGTGACATTAGGACTTTACCTTATCTTGATTTACCGTATGATTCTGATTACTTTGGATTCTAATAATCAGTTTTATACCTATATTTCAACTGGTTTTATCATGATGATTTTGTTTCATATTTTTGAAAATATCGGAGCAGCAATAGGGATTTTGCCGTTGACAGGAATTCCACTTCCTTTCATCTCACAAGGGGGGAGTTCTCTGATTTCCAATCTCATTGGTGTTGGCTTAGTCTTATCAATGGCTTATCAAAATCAAGTCCATAAAGAAAAAGGTGAAAAATAACCTTATAACAAGGCCAGAAGCTGAATGATTTTCAGCTTCTTTTTATGGCTTAAAATGCGGCAAAAAGGCATTGGTTATGATATAATATAGTTTATGATTACTTGTTTCTTGCTGTCTTCATGTCAACAGTTGAGGCGAGTGAAAAATCTTAGAAAAATAAGGGATTACCCATCACCTTTTGTAACAGAAAGAGTAGCAAATGACAGAAGAAATAAAAGATTTGCAAAATAAAGCCAATGAATATGATGCTAGTCAAATTCAAGTTTTAGAAGGATTAGAGGCTGTTCGGATGCGTCCGGGAATGTACATTGGCTCAACGTCAAAAGAGGGGCTTCATCATCTCGTTTGGGAAATTGTAGATAATTCTATTGACGAGGCTTTAGCGGGCTTTGCTAGCCATATCGAAGTCTTTATTGAGCCAGACAATTCGATTACTGTTGTGGATGACGGTCGTGGTATTCCGGTTGATATCCAAGAAAAAACAGGTCGTCCTGCCGTTGAAACCGTCTTTACCGTTCTTCATGCTGGAGGGAAATTTGGCGGTGGTGGCTATAAGGTATCGGGTGGTCTTCATGGTGTCGGTTCATCAGTTGTTAATGCCTTATCTACACAATTAGATGTCAAAGTTCACAAAAATGGTCACATTTATTTTCAAGAGTATCGTCGTGGCGTGGTTGTTGATGACTTGGCTATTATTGGGGAAACCGATCGTCAAGGAACAACGGTTCATTTTACACCCGACCCCGAGATTTTTACTGAAACAACGGAATTTGATTATCAAAAATTAGCAAAGCGCGTTCAAGAACTTGCCTTTTTGAATAAGGGACTGCGCATTTCTATCACAGACAAGCGTGAGGGAGTAGAGACAAGCGAGGAATACTACTATGAAGGTGGTATCGCGAGTTACGTTGACTATATCAATGAAAATAAAGAAACCATCTTTGATACCCCAATCTTTACAGATGGTGAAATGGATGGCATTACCGTTGAAGTGGCGATGCAATACACGACAACCTATCATGAAACAATCATGAGCTTTGCCAATAACATCCATACTCACGAAGGAGGCACGCACGAGCAGGGTTTCCGTACCGCTCTGACACGTGTGATTAATGACTATGCTCGTCATAACAATATTTTAAAAGAAAAAGACGATAATTTGACTGGGGACGATGTCCGTGAGGGGCTGACAGCTGTCATCTCGGTTAAGCATCCCAATCCCCAATTTGAAGGGCAAACCAAAACCAAATTGGGTAATTCTGAAGTGGTTAAGATTACCAATCGCTTATTTAGCGAAGCCTTCAGCCGATTCCTTTTAGAAAATCCTCAAATTGCTCGTAAAATTGTGGAAAAAGGGATCTTGGCCTCTAAGGCTCGTATTGCCGCTAAGCGTGCGCGTGAGGTAACACGAAAAAAATCAGGGCTAGAAATTTCGAATTTACCAGGGAAATTAGCGGATTGTTCGTCAAATGATGCGAGTCAAAATGAACTCTTTATTGTTGAGGGAGATTCAGCTGGCGGCTCTGCTAAATCAGGACGTAATCGTGAATTTCAAGCGATTCTACCAATTCGTGGAAAAATCTTAAACGTGGAGAAAGCCACGATGGATAAAATCCTAGCCAATGAAGAGATTCGAAGCCTATTCACCGCTATGGGAACAGGTTTTGGAGCGGATTTTGATGTTACCAAGGCACGTTATCAAAAATTAGTCATCATGACAGATGCTGACGTGGATGGCGCGCATATTCGTACCTTGCTCTTGACCTTGATTTATCGCTTTATGAGACCAGTCTTGGAAGCAGGTTATGTGTACATTGCTCAACCCCCTATTTATGGTGTTAAAGTTGGCAGTGACATTAAAGCCTATATTCAACCTGGTATTAATCAAGAGGAAGAATTGAAACAAGCCCTTGAAAAGTATAGTCAAGGACGCTCAAAGCCAACCATACAACGCTACAAAGGTCTTGGGGAAATGGATGACCACCAGCTTTGGGAAACAACTATGGATCCTAATAATCGTTTGATGGCCCAAGTCTCCGTTGATGATGCGGCAGAAGCAGATAAAATATTTGACATGCTTATGGGAGATCGTGTCGAACCACGTCGTGAGTTTATCGAGGAGAATGCTGTTTACAGTACGCTTGACATTTAATGTATGCCTCGAAAAAAGAGATGCAGAGAGTTTTTAAGTGTGATATAATCGTTATGCTAAACATCTGATAAATGGAATACTACTAAGGAGAAGTACATGCCGAGCGGAATTGTATTAGTGATAGTAGCAATCGTTGTATTAGTGATTGTAGCCTATCTTATCGCCGTCTTTATAAGAAAGAGAAACGAAGCTTTAATTGCGAAGCTCGTTCAAGAAAAAACAGACATTGAAGCATTACCAGTTGTTGCTGAAATTGAGGAAGTCAAATCGCTGCATTTGATTGGTCAAAGTCAAGCCAACTTTAGAGAATGGCAACAAAAATGGGATGATTTATCAGCAAATTCGCTGAAAGAAATTGAGAAGCAGCTCTTTGAAGCTGAGAATCTTAATGACACTTTTCATTTTTTGAAAGCAAAATCAGAAATTGACAAATCCGAAAGCCAATTGGCTTTAATTAGGGAAGATATTGCTGCTATTCGTGAAGCGCTTGATATTTTAAAAGCTCAAGAGGAAAAAAATAGTGCTCGAGTGAAGCATGCTTTGGACTTGTATGAAGAGTTGCAGCAGGCCATCAATGAAAATAGTGACAATTATGGGGCTACCATGCCAGAGATTGAGAAGCAGCTCAAGAATATTGAGAAAGAGTTTTCTCAGTTTGTCACTCTCAATTCATCTGGTGACCCTATTGAAGCAGCGGCTCTTTTGGATAAAGCAGAAGAGCATACCATCGCTTTGGGGCAAATTTCGGAAAAGATTCCAGCAATTGTGACAAAATTAGAAGATGATTTTCCAGATCAACTCGATGATTTAGAAGCAGGTTACGCCCGCCTTCTTGAGGAAAATTACCATTTCAAAGAAAAGAATATCGAAATGCGTTTTCAAACGATTCGTGATGCGATTCGAACGACTTCTAATGGATTGATTAGCTTGGATTTAGACAAGGCAAACGATGATAACGAAGCTATTCAAGACCGTATCAACCAGCTTTATGATATTTTCGAACGTGAAATTGAGGCTCATCGAAAAGTCGTTAAAAATAGTAAAATCATTCCGAATTATGTGGCGCATGCTAAAGCCAACAATGCTACTTTGAATAAGGAATTGACACGTTTGTCTAAGAAATACATTTTGAGTGATGGTCAAGACGTGACGATTCGTCATTTTGCAGAAGAACTGGAAACTATTGAAACAAAAGTATTGCCAAATATTAGCAACTTGGAAGAGCAAGAGCAACCATTTTCGGTGCTTGAAAGTCGTTTGGAAGAAGCCTTGAACACCTTGTCACGGATTGAAAATTCCCAATTAGAAGTTGCTGAAGAATTAAGTGCTGTCGAACGCACTGAGGCAACGGCACGTGAAAAATTAGACTTTTATATCAATAAGTTACACATGATTAAGCGATACATGGAAAAGCGCCATTTACCAGGCATTCCGCAAGAATTTTTGAGTGTCTTTTTCACAGCCAGTGCTCAACTGGAAGCGTTAATGGAAGAGTTGAGTCGAGGACGTATTCACATTGAGACTGTGGCCCGTATGACAGAATCGGCGACTGCCTCCCTGGATATGCTAGAAGATACTACTTATCGTGTGGTACAAAATGCTGCGTTGACAGAACAGTTATTACAGTATTCAAACCGTTATCGTAGTTTTGAACCCGGGGTTCAAAGTAGTTTCGAACATGCTCTGAAATTATTTGAGCAAGATTATGATTATCAAGGTTCTTTTGACGAAATTTCTTACGCCTTAGAGACGGTTGAACCAGGTGTTACGGATCGTTTTGTTAATTCTTACGAAAAAACACGTGAAGAAATTTTACTATAAAGTCAAAAAACGAAGTGGAGGGCACTTCGTTTTTTATCGTATCCAGTTAACAGTTGTCTGACTGTGTGGGGGCTTTAATAGTTTTAAATGAGTCTATGGCTAGAACAGTCTTTTAACGGTTTATGTTTGATGCTATCGAATGAGATTAGGTAGCAATTAGTGGAAACTTTTCACAAGGTTCAGATACCAAAAAGGCGTTTCAGAAATCCTTTTGAAGGTTTGCTTTCTGTCTTTTTAGCTTCTTGGTGAAAAAGTGCTAGGATGTCAGTTTCAGGACGATTGACAGCATGATCGGTAGAGATAACAACACTATAAGGTGAGTTCGAATCTTTATTATCCATAATAGTTGCCGCTAACCCTCTCTGCTTAGCTGCTGTAAGCAAGGCTATTTGGCGGTCGGATGCTATTTTTGATGAAATAGTTACTTTGACGGGCTCTACTTCTCGCTGAGTTTCATCCAAGGCTTGTGAAAACAGTGGCAGTATGTTTTGGTTATAAATATCGTCGTTAGTAATTGTAACCAAAACCCTTTCTTTAAATGTTCCTAGGTAACGACGTTGTTCGTCAGGGTTTAGTACACGATTACCTGAAGCGCGTTCCATAATTTTTTGATTAACATCTGTCATAAGCTTCCCCTTAGCGTTTATTAGTATCATTGTACTATAATTTTCAGTTTTTTGGGAAATCTCGTCTTTTGATTTGAAGAAAGCAATATATTGTGGTATTATTAACATGTAAAATATTTAAACTCATAAGGAGAGTATGATAATGTCAATTATTACTGATGTTTACGCTCGCGAAGTCCTTGACTCACGCGGTAACCCAACAATTGAAGTAGAAGTGTACACTGAATCAGGTGCATTTGGACGTGGTATGGTTCCTTCAGGAGCTTCAACTGGTGAGCACGAAGCTGTTGAACTCCGTGATGGCGACAAATCTCGTTACCTTGGTCTAGGTACTCAAAAAGCGGTTGACAACGTAAACAACGTTATCGCAGAAGCGCTTATTGGCTACGATGTTCGTGATCAACAAGCGATTGACCGTGCGATGATTGCTCTTGACGGTACTCCAAATAAAGGTAAACTTGGTGCTAATGCTATTCTTGGTGTTTCTATTGCTGTTGCACGTGCAGCTGCAGATTACCTTGAAATTCCACTTTACAGCTACCTTGGTGGATTTAACACTAAAGTCCTTCCAACACCAATGATGAACATCATTAATGGTGGATCACACTCAGATGCTCCAATTGCTTTCCAAGAGTTCATGATTGTTCCTGTTGGAGCTCCAACATTCAAAGAAGCTCTTCGTTGGGGTGCTGAAGTATTCCATGCCCTTAAGAAAATTCTTAAAGAACGTGGTCTTGTTACAGCTGTTGGTGACGAAGGTGGATTTGCTCCTAAATTTGAAGGAACAGAAGATGGTGTAGAAACAATTCTTAAAGCTATTGAAGCTGCTGGATACGAAGCTGGTGAAAATGGTATCATGATTGGTTTCGACTGTGCTTCATCTGAATTCTACGAAAACGGCATCTACGATTACACTAAATTTGAAGGTGAAGGCGCTGCTAAACGTACTTCTGCAGAACAAATTGACTATCTTGAAGAATTGGTAAACAAATACCCAATCATCACTATCGAAGATGGTATGGATGAAAACGATTGGGATGGTTGGAAAGCTCTTACAGAACGTCTTGGTGACCGTGTTCAATTGGTCGGAGATGACTTCTTCGTAACAAATACGGATTACCTTTCACGTGGTATCAAAGAAGGTGCTGCTAACTCTATCCTTATCAAAGTAAACCAAATCGGTACATTGACTGAAACATTTGACGCAATCGAAATGGCTAAAGAAGCAGGTTACACTGCGGTTGTATCACACCGTTCAGGTGAAACAGAAGATTCAACTATCGCTGATATTGCAGTTGCAACAAATGCAGGTCAAATTAAGACAGGTTCATTGTCACGTACAGATCGTATCGCAAAATACAACCAATTACTTCGTATCGAAGATCAACTTGGTGAAGTTGCAGAATACAAAGGTCTTAAATCTTTCTATAACTTGAAAAAATAAGCTAAATAAATTAGCTTAGAAAGAGCCGAGAAATCGGCTCTTTTTGTTTATCAAAATGTCGAAACTATTTTAAATAAACGCTTTTCGATGATAATAGTTGCAGCAATATTAGAAAAACTTGATAAATATTATTATGGTGGTAAACTAATGGTAATTGAAAATAGGAGATTTTAAGATGTCAACGACAATGCCCCTCACCAAGAAACAATTAGTTATTGCAGGAGTCACTACTGCAGGGCTTTTGCTTTCACCAAGTGTCTTAGCTGACGAGAACGCTCAAGCAAGCCCGCTTGTCGGTACTGTTGCACCAGCAACGCAAGCTACTTCAGGCTCAGAACCAGAAATATCTCGTGAACCGGTTATTGCTAAGGCTGCTATCCCTATCTCTGTTGCAACCGATTCTAGCGATCCATCAGCCATCCTTTCTTCAGAGCCTGTTTCAGAGGTGGCTGAAAGCAGCGAAACCACTTCTCAAGTCCCATCTAAGGCGACGTCATCCGTTGCTAGCCCTGGTCAGCCTGCTTCCGCTAGAGCTGTTACTGCCATGGCATCCAGTCCTAAAATTAACCCAAGTCCAGTATCCGAGGCTGATTTGGCTCAGGTAGATACCAGCGATATCCAAGGGCAGGCTCATTTGCAAACTAAGGGTTGGCAGAAGCCGACCCCAGCCACACAACGGTTTGGTACGGTTGGTGAAAGCAGGCGTTTAGAAGCCATCTCTTTCTCGCTTAACCAAGACATGGCAAAGCTGGGAGATTTGGTTTACCAATCACATGTCCAAGATATTGGCTGGCAGGCA
>JAKTNK010000089.1 GCA_029593465.1 Streptococcus suis | reverse complement strand
CTTTGAGATTGTGCCACTGAAGCTGAGACTGAATCTGAGCTCGCTGCTTGGTTCAATGAGAGGCTCACTGACAAGGACTCAGAGGTTGATACTGACTCTGAAGTTGATGCAGACTCAAGAAGCGATTGGCTGGTTGACTCCGATAAAGAGACTTGCTCAGCTGTATCCACTGATTCAGGAGCTGCTGTTGTTTCAGTCGTAGCTGCTGCGTTAGTATCATCAGCTAGCAAGGCACTCTCAGTGTCAACAAGTGCTTCGGTGTTGTCAACAGTGCTCTCTGTCGCTGTGTTAGTTTCTTCTGCGGCTAATACTTGTGAGCTAGTCAGTAAGCCGCCTCCTACGAGGGCTCCTCCTGCTAACAAGCCTTTGAGGTAGCCACTGTTTGTTGTCATCAACTCTTCGCTATCAACAGAGTTCATCACAACAGACTCATTGGATTTACCACCCATAAGGCGTAAGAGAGCCAATTGGGACATTACCGTTTTGACCCAATTTTTCCCCGATTTATGCATTTTGACGCGACTCGAGCGATCTACTTCCTCAAAGTCACGATTAAAACGTTTACGGCGCATACACATCTCCTTTAATTTCTTAAAATTGTTAAATAATT
>JAKTNK010000088.1 GCA_029593465.1 Streptococcus suis | reverse complement strand
AGTATCAAACTCAGACTCAGTAAGTGCATCAAACTCTGAATCAGTATCAAATTCAGACTCAGTAAGTGCATCAAACTCTGAATCAGTATCAAACTCAGACTCAGTAAGTGCATCAAACTCTGAATCAGTATCAAATTCAGACTCAGTAAGCGCATCAAACTCTGAATCAGTATCAAACTCAGACTCAGTAAGTTCATCTAACTCTGAATCAGTAAGTGCATCTAACTCTGAATCAGTATCAAACTCAGATTCAGTAAGTGCTTCAAATTCTGAATCAGTATCAAATTCAGACTCAGTAAGTGCATCAAACTCTGAATCAGTATCAAATTCAGACTCAGTAAGTGCATCAAACTCTGAATCAGTGTCAAACTCAGACTCAGTAAGTGCATCAAACTCTGAATCAGTATCAAATTCAGATTCAGTAAGTGCATCAAACTCTGAATCAGTGTCAAACTCAGACTCAGTAAGCGCATCAAACTCTGAATCAGTGTCAAACTCAGACTCAGTAAGTGCTTCAAACTCTGAATCAGTATCAAATTCAGATTCAGTAAGTGCATCAAACTCTGAATCAGTATCAAATTCAGACTCAGTAAGTGCATCAAACTCTGAATCA
>JAKTNK010000087.1 GCA_029593465.1 Streptococcus suis | reverse complement strand
TGTACTGACCCCTAAAAGTTGGACAAATAATTATTGAAAGGATTTAGTTCTGTATTGGACAGGACTCAGTCCTTTTAATTTTGCTTTGATGCGTTTGTTGTTGTAGTAAAAAATATAATCTGTAATAGCTTCTTCAAGCTCGTCAAGTGATTGGTAAGATTTCTCAAATCCATAGAACATCTCTGATTTGAGTATACCAAAGAAGGATTCCATCATCCCATTATCTGGACTATTTCCCTTGCGAGACATGGATGGTCGAATGCCTTTGGTTTCCAAAAAGTAATGGTAAGACTGGTGCTGGTATTGCCAACCTTGATCGCTGTGGAGAATGGTTCCGCTGTATGAATCCGCTGGAAAAGCCTTCGCAAGCATGGTTTGAACCTGTTTCAAGTCAGGTGACCGAGACAGGGTAAAATCAATAATCTCACTGTTATAGCCATCAAGAACAGGCGATAAGTAGAGTTTCCCTTCAGGCAAAGCAAACTCCGTCACATCGGTATAACATTTTTCATAAGGTTTAGATCCCTCAAACTGACGTTTAATCAGATTATCAGCCTTCTTACCCACCTCACCTTTGTAAGAAGCATACTTGCGTTTACGACGAATACGAGCGGTCAAGCCCAACTCTTTCATCAAGCGCTGCACCTTCTTGTGATTGATGATAAAACCACGATTTCGTA
>JAKTNK010000086.1 GCA_029593465.1 Streptococcus suis | reverse complement strand
ATAGTAAATATCAACTCCTGCTAAGTGTGACAACAGACTAAACTCAGAACCATTATCTGATGTGATAGAACAAATAGGGTACTGAGAGAGTAAGTCTTTGACAGATTGATGGATAGTTTCAGCTTGCTTATTCGGTAACTTACAGGCTAGGGCAAAACGAGTCTGACGTTCTACCAAGGTCATGACAACAGCCTCACCCTTGGTCTTTTTACCAAGAACCAAATCAATCTCCCAATGACCAAATTCAGAGCGAGTCGTAATGGTTTCTGGACGCTCCTCAATGGATTTACCAAGAGTTTTCTTATGGGTCTTAGAGGCAGGCTTAGAGCGTTTTCGAATACTGACCATCTTAGGTAAATCAATTGCTTTAACCGCCAACAGACCGTCTTTGATGTAACGGTACACTGTTTTGGTGGACGGGATGACTTCCAGTGGATGTTCCTCTTTGTAGGTTTGAACAAAGCTATCGACACTATGACAACGTGGTTTCGTTTTTAGAGCTTTGACGAGCTCCTTGAGAAAGGTTGAGGAACAGTTCTTGAGCTTGTGGTAGGTAGAGTTCTTACGATTTGTTTCATAGGCACGTTGACCGCTATCTGCGAAATAAGCCTCGTAGTAGTTCAGCTTTCCATTTTTATCTTGGACTTGTGTAACAGTTCCTCGCCTTATTTCACGACAGAT
>JAKTNK010000085.1 GCA_029593465.1 Streptococcus suis | reverse complement strand
AAACTCAGACTCAGTAAGTGCATCAAACTCTGAATCAGTATCAAACTCAGACTCAGTAAGTGCATCAAACTCTGAATCAGTATCAAATTCAGATTCAGTAAGTGCCTCAAATTCTGAATCAGTATCAAACTCAGACTCAGTAAGTGCTTCAAACTCTGAATCAGTATCAAACTCAGATTCAGTAAGTGCTTCAAACTCTGAATCAGTATCAAATTCAGACTCAGTAAGTGCATCAAACTCTGAATCAGTATCAAATTCAGACTCAGTAAGTGCTTCAAACTCTGAATCAGTATCAAACTCAGACTCAGTAAGTGCTTCAAACTCTGAATCAGTATCAAACTCAGAGTCAGTAAGTGCCTCAAATTCTGAATCAGCATCAAACTCAGAGTCAGTAAGTGCCTCAAACTCTGAATCAGTATCAAACTCAGATTCAGTAAGTGCATCAAACTCTGAATCAGTATCAAATTCAGACTCAGTAAGTGCATCAAACTCTGAATCAGTATCAAACTCAGACTCAGTAAGTGCATCTAACTCAGTTGTAGTTTCAGAATCAGCATCAAACTCAGATTCAGTAAGTGCATCAAATTCTGAATCAGTATCAAACTCAGACTCAGTAAGTGCATCAAACTCTGAATCAGTATCAAACTCAGACTCAGTAAGTGCATCAAACTCTGAATCAGTATCAAATTCAGACTCAGTAAGTGC
>JAKTNK010000084.1 GCA_029593465.1 Streptococcus suis | reverse complement strand
TTCCTTTAAAATGATTCATCGTCATTCCTCCTGCTATCTTTTTCTATTATTCTACCTTATTTGATAGTAGATTTAAAACTTTGCAACAGAACCCAGTGGCTAAAGATAGTCAAGCCGTGGCAACACAGGAGAAAGCTGTATCAACGGCTACTCAAAGCCTTAAGGACAGTCAAGATAGTCTAACCTCCGCTAAGGAGGCAGTTAGTCAGGCAGAGAGTTTGGTGAAAGAGGCAACACCTGAACACATTGCTAGCGTTGAAGATGATATGGCAGCACAAACGCAAGCTATCGCTAACCAAATAGAAACGGTTACTGCTAAAGCAAGCCATGTGACAGAAACAAAAGACAAGGTTGCTACTCAAACTAGAGACGTGAAAGAAGCTGAAGAGGCGGTTAGCATGGCTCAGTCTGATCGTGATATGGCTCAAGCAGACGTGGCTCAAAAACAAGCTATTCTTAACGGCACAAATGGGGCTGCTATTGTTGCTGAAGAAGAACAAGCCAAAACAGATTTGAGTGACAAAGAAGCTAAGGTTCTGGTGGCAGAGAAAGCCCTTGACAGTGCTAAGGTCGCAGATAGCACAAGAAATGAGAGCTTGGCAGAATTGAAGCAAGACGTCAACACCGCTCAAACTCATCAAACTCAAGCAGCGCAAGACTTACAAGAGGCAAAAAACACTCTCGCACAGACTCAAACGAAAACCAGCCAAGCAAA
>JAKTNK010000083.1 GCA_029593465.1 Streptococcus suis | reverse complement strand
GGTTCTGTTGCAAAGTTTTAAATCTACTATCAAATAAGGTAGAATAATAGAAAAAGATAGCAGGAGGAATGACGATGAATCATTTTAAAGGAAAGCAATTTCAGCAGGATGTGATTATTGTAGCCGTGGGCTACTATCTTCGTTATAACCTTAGCTATCGTGAAGTTCAAGAAATCTTATATGATCGTGGCATTAACGTTTCTCATACGACGATTTATCGTTGGGTGCAAGAATATGGCAAACTACTCTATCAAATTTGGAAAAAGAAAAATAAAAAATCCTTTTATTCCTGGAAAATGGATGAAACGTACATCAAAATTAAAGGAAAATGGCATTATTTGTATCGAGCCATCGATGCAGATGGTTTAACCTTGGATATTTGGTTACGTAAAAAACGGGACACACAAGCAGCCTATGCTTTTCTTAAGCGGTTAGTGAAGCAGTTTGATGAACCGAAGGTTGTAGTCACAGATAAAGCACCATCAATTGCTAGTGCCTTTAAGAAACTAAAAGAATACGGATTTTATCAAGGGACAGAACATCGTACCATTAAATACCTGAATAATTTGATTGAACAAGACCATCGTCCAGTAAAGAGACGCAATAAATTCTATCGAAGTTTACGCACTGCCTCACCCACGATTAAAGGCATGGAAGCCATCCGAGGATTATATAAGAAAACCCGAAAAGAAGGCACTCTCTTCGGGTTTTCGGTCTGTACTGAAATCAAGGTATTATTGGGAATCCCAG
>JAKTNK010000082.1 GCA_029593465.1 Streptococcus suis | reverse complement strand
AATACTGTTCACCAGTTGGATTAGACAAGATGTTTTCCAACTCTGGGAAAGTGACTTGTAAGACCTTATGAAGACGATTCTTATCTCGGACAATATCCTCTGTCAGATTTTGATAGAAGCGACTTAGGTCACGCAACTGTTGATAAACTTCCTCCTGCACATAAGTTGGTTTACGATTCAAAATAAATTGAGATTTGGCCAACTTTTCAGCGTCAATTTTGTCTGTTTTACGCACACGTAAGCTGTCCAATTGCTTCTTTGCTTCCAGAGGATTTAGCCGAGTATAAGGGTAGCCATTGTCCGAAAGAAAAGCCTGAAGACGACGAGAATAAACGCCTGTCGCTTCGAAGATAATCTCAGGGTTATGGACAGTTTTCAAGTCTCCAAGAAGGCGAGTGAATCCGATAGTATCATTGGGCATGGTGTAGCCATGAACCTTCTCACCGTTGACTAAAATAGCCACTTCTGAACTTGCTTTACTCACATCAATCCCAAATACTGCACGCATGATATTACCTCCATTATCTTGAACGATACCTTATTTTAGTGATTTCATTTTCAATACACGACGTCTGGCGTCCCACATACTTTGATAAAATTCCACCTAAAACAAGGTGCCTTGCCAGTTTTAGTTGCGACGTCTAGCGCCAAAGGACTCAGCGACTTAACAAGACACCTCTACTTTAACACAAAGAAAAAGTAGTGAGTATTTTCTCCCGTCGGAGATTTCCTCACTACTAATCTTAGTATGTTT
>JAKTNK010000081.1 GCA_029593465.1 Streptococcus suis | reverse complement strand
TCAGTAAGTGCATCAAACTCTGAATCAGTATCAAATTCAGACTCAGTAAGTGCATCAAACTCTGAATCAGTATCAAACTCGGACTCAGTAAGTGCATCAAACTCTGAATCAGTATCAAACTCAGATTCAGTAAGTGCATCAAACTCTGAATCAGTATCAAACTCAGATTCAGTAAGTGCATCAAACTCTGAATCAGTATCAAACTCGGACTCAGTAAGTGCATCAAACTCTGAATCAGTATCAAACTCGGACTCAGTAAGTGCATCAAACTCTGAATCAGTATCAAACTCAGACTCAGTAAGTGCATCAAACTCTGAATCAGTATCAAACTCGGACTCAGTAAGTGCATCAAACTCTGAATCAGTCTCAAACTCAGACTCAGTAAGTGCTTCAAACTCTGAATCAGTATCAAACTCAGATTCAGTAAGTGCTTCAAACTCTGAATCAGTATCAAATTCAGACTCAGTAAGTGCATCAAACTCTGAATCAGTATCAAATTCAGACTCAGTAAGTGCTTCAAACTCTGAATCAGTATCAAATTCAGACTCAGTAAGTGCATCAAACTCTGAATCAGTATCAAACTCAGACTCAGTAAGTGCATCTAACTCAGTTGTAGTTTCAGAATCAGCATCAAACTCAGAGTCAGTAAGTGCCTCAAACTCTGAATCAGTATCAAACTCAGATTCAGTAAGTGCATCAAACTCTGAATCAGTATCAAATTCAGACTCAGTAAGTGCATCAAACTCTGAATCAGTATCAAACTCAGACTCAGTAAGT
>JAKTNK010000080.1 GCA_029593465.1 Streptococcus suis | reverse complement strand
TTAGAAGCCATCTCTTTCTCGCTTAACCAAGACATGGCAAAGCTGGGAGATTTGGTTTACCAATCACATGTCCAAGATATTGGCTGGCAGGCAGCGGTAACGAGTGGTCATATTAGCGGAACCACTGGACAGAGTCGCCGGCTTGAGGCCATTAACATGCGTCTCACAGCAGAATTGGCAGCGCATTTTGACCTTTACTATCGCACGCATATTCAGGACTATGGCTGGCTTGGTTGGGCCAAAAATGGAGCCAATGCAGGTACGGAAGGCCTATCGAAGCGTTTAGAAGCCATAGAGGTGCAGTTGCTTCCAAAAGGGGCCCTCTTTAAAGGAGATCTGACTCGCAGTTTCATCAAGAAGGGGCAACAAACCGCAGCCATTGTTTACCGTGCTTATATTGAAGACCAAGGCTGGCAGAGTGAGCGTTCTAACGGGGCTTTGAGTGGTAGCACTGGAAGGAACCAGCAAATTGAAGCCTTGGGCATTCGCCTACAGTCAGACTACTTAGGACACGTGTCTTATCAAACGCATATCCAGAATATCGGCTGGGTATCGGCAGTTAGGGATGGCAAGGTCAGTGGACAAGGCGGTTCAAATCGCCAGATAGAGGCGGTTAAGATATCCTTGGTAGGGGAAATTAGCAAGCACTATGACCTCTATTACCGAGTTCATAGCCAGAAGAAGGGCTGGTTGGGCTGGACCAAGAACGGTTTGGCAGCAGGTACGGAAGGATTTACTTTAGGGGTCGAAGGGCTTGAAGTGACCCTGGTTAAAAAGGGTGGCAAGGCACCTGGAACAACCGCCAATTCCTTTATGAAGAAGG
>JAKTNK010000008.1 GCA_029593465.1 Streptococcus suis | reverse complement strand
GAAAATTGGATCAATAACTATCCTAAGAAAGTATTAGATTACAAAACTCCCAGAGAGGTTTTATACGCTGGCTAACTTGGACTTGAATTTTGCTAAAAAACGAACAATTAGCTTTTTTATCTCAGCTGAAAGATTCTAACTGTTTTTATGGTGCAAAAATGGTAAAATATTATTGATTATCGTTATTATAAACAACAAAGTAATAGAGAAGTGAGTGCATGAATGTTAATTTTATCAGTAGTTATGCTTTTTATTGGTTTGATATTTTTAATATTATTATTTATTTTTCCATCTGAAATAAGGATAGGTAGTTTCATCGTTTCGTTACTTTTGTCGTTTTATTTTTATTCTCTCTATAAAAGAGATAAATACAAGTAATTTTATAAAAAGAAAGAGAATCTTATGAATCCTTTATTAAATGGTATGAATGAACGTCAAGCAGAAGCGGTACAAACGACGGAAGGACCGCTTTTAATTATGGCAGGGGCGGGTTCTGGTAAAACACGGGTATTGACCCACCGTATCGCCTACTTAATTGATGAAAAAATGGTCAATCCTTGGAATATCTTAGCGATTACCTTTACCAACAAGGCTGCTCGGGAGATGCGTGAGCGTGCCTTAGCCTTGAATCCAGCCACTCAAGACACGCTTATTGCTACTTTTCACTCCATGTGTGTGCGTATCTTACGCCGTGAAGCGGATCATATTGGTTATCATCGTAATTTTACGATTGTTGATCCAGGAGAGCAACGCACGCTGATGAAGCGAATTTTGAAAAATCTCAATTTGGATCCTCAGAAATGGAATGAGCGTGCTATCCTAGGCACCATTTCCAATGCCAAGAATGATTTAGTCGATGAAAAAGCTTACGAGATGCGAGCAGGCGATATGTACACACAGACAGTCGCCAAGTGCTATAAGGCTTATCAGGAAGAACTGCGTCGTTCTGAAGGCATGGACTTCGATGATTTGATTATGATGACGATACGCTTGTTTGATCAACATGCTGATGTTCTTGCTTATTATCAGCAGCGTTACCAGTATATTCATGTCGATGAGTATCAAGATACTAACCACGCTCAGTATCAGTTAGTCAAGCTACTAGCGTCGCGCTTTCAAAATATTTGCGTTGTCGGTGATGCAGATCAATCCATCTATGGCTGGCGGGGTGCAGATATGCAAAATATCTTGGATTTTGAAAAAGACTACCCACAAGCTAAAGTGGTTTTATTAGAAGAAAATTATCGGTCAACGAAAAAAATCTTGCAAGCAGCCAACGATGTTATCAAGCACAATCGTAATCGTCGTCCTAAAAAATTGTGGACGCAGAATGCTGATGGGGAGAACTTGGTTTATTACCGTGCCCACAACGAGCAAGATGAAGCGGTTTTTGTAGCGTCGACAATTTCTAATATGGCGCGTGAGCTGGGAAAACCGTTTAAAGATTTTGCCGTCCTTTATCGCACCAACGCTCAATCACGTACGATTGAAGAGGCTTTGCTCAAATCAAATATCCCTTACACCATGGTCGGTGGCACCAAATTCTACAGCCGTAAGGAGATTCGAGATGTCATCGCTTACCTTAACGTCATTGCCAATCCGGCTGACAATATTTCTTACGAACGTATTGTCAATGAACCAAAGCGTGGGGTGGGACCAGGAACCCTAGATAAAATTCGGACATTCGCCAATAATCATCAGTTGAGTTTGTTAGATGCTTCGGAGCAAATCATGCTTTCAGGCCTTAAAGGAAAAGCAGCCCAAGCGGTTTGGGACTTGGCCAACCTTTTGTTAAATCTTCGTGCTGATTTAGATCGGTATAGCATCACAGAGTTGGTTGAAGTGGTTTTAGAAAAAACGGGATATGCGGAGTCACTTCAGTTGCAGAATACCTTGGAAAGTCAAGCTCGTATTGAAAACATTGATGAATTTTTATCAGTCACCAAAAATTTTGATGATACCAATCAAGAGGGATTGGAAGATGAGTCTGGCTTGGATAAATTGGGACGTTTCTTAAATGATTTGGCTTTGATTTCTGATACCGATGATGGTAAGGAAGAGGCAGCAGAAGTCACTTTAATGACTTTACATGCTGCTAAAGGGCTGGAATTTCCTGTGGTTTTTCTAATTGGCATGGAAGAAGGGGTCTTCCCCTTAACGAGAGCCGCAGAGGAGCCAGATGAGCTGGAAGAAGAGCGTCGCTTAGCTTATGTTGGTATTACAAGGGCTGAGGAAATCCTCTTCTTGACGAATGCGAATACGCGCACGCTATTTGGTAAAACGAACTACAATCGTCCAACACGTTTTCTTAAGGAAATTTCAGAAGAACTCCTTCAATACCAAGGTTTAGCACGGCCGATAAACGCCTCCTTTGGTGTTGCCTACACCAAAGACCAACCCAGTCAATTTGGTCAAGGCATGAGCCTCTCGCAAGCTTTGCAGCAACGCAAATCAAGCCTACAACCCAATTCGGTAGTTTCTGGTAGGGAACCTTTACCCTTTGGTTCGGTAGTGTCTTCTCAGTCAGAAGAGGTCTCTTGGCAGATTGGTGACAGTGTTCACCATAAAAAATGGGGAGAGGGGACGGTACTTGAGGTGTCTGGTACTGGAAAGATGCAAGAACTCAAAATTAAGTTTTCAAAAGTCGGTCTAAAGAAAGTACTTGCCTCGGTGGCACCTATTAAAAAGAAATAGATGAGAACGCAGTGTTATACTGTGTTCTTTTTTATTACAGTTACTCGGGGGATACTTTATATCTGGCAAAAAGTATCAAAAGAACTCTTAATTCGTCATATCATCATTTAGAAAGAAGCAGCCAAAAAATCCATGTATTTTTCTAACAAGAATAAGATGAGCATATTAGTTGCTTTTGATATCAGATGTTGTATAATGACAATATAAATAAAATAATAAGTGGTCACTTAAAAGAGTGTTTAAAATAAAGCTATAATAGGTTTTCTACTTGCTTGAAAATCGTTTTAGCTATATTTACCCTATTATTTCATTTATAAATGGTCACTTTCTAGGTATCTAGAGAGTGATTGTGAAGCTGAAGCGAGATACGTTTGCTAAAGCGCTTGGCTTAATTAGTCTAAATAAAGCACAGAAAGGATATTATCATGTCAGTTATATGGTCGCTCATTGTTGGAGGCTTTATCGGTCTTCTTGCAGGAGCAATTACGAAAAAAGGTAGCTCAATGGGCTGGATTGCTAATATTTTAGCAGGTGTTGTCGGTTCATGGGTTGGTCAATCTTTATTTGGTTCATGGGGACCTAGTCTAGCAGGAAAGGCGCTTATCCCTTCCGTCTTAGGAGCAGTCATTGTGGTTGCTGTTGTGTCCTTTGTCCTTAATAAAGAAAGATAAGAAGCGGTAAAGGAGAGGCTATGGCAAAAGGATTGAAAATGCTATATAGTTTGCTGGGGCTGGTCTTACTTACGGTTTTAGGCAATACCATCTTTCTTCATCAACGTGTCTTGCATCTTCCAGCCTTGTCTTGGTTACCGGTTGACATTAGCTTTCAAGATTTCTGGAAAGATTTCTTAGCCCACTATTTTCTATGGGCGGCAGTGGTTCTCTTTGTCCTCGTTTGTCTTGCTATTTTGGTAGTTATCTTCTACCCACGGCGTTATAGTGAGGTCGAGTTAGCAGACAATCATGGAAAATTAAAGCTGAAAAAGTCAGCTGTCGAAGCTTATGTAAAGACGCTTGTTCAAGCAGAAGGCTTAATGACCAATCCTAAGGTAAGGGTGCAGCTTTACAAGAAAAAATTTAAAGTTGATGTTAAGGGAGAAATCACCAAGCGTTCAAATGTGCTTGCTCATGCCGAACAGTTGAGACAAAACTTGCAAACCGGTCTAAAAGCCTTTTTTGGCCTTGAACAAGATATTTCCTTTAGCGTTAAGGTGAAAGATGTTGTTAATGATAAGGCCCCAAGATCACGTCGCGTAGAGTAGGAGTGAAATATGGCACTATTTGAAAAGTACAAATACCCCATCATTGCTGGAGGAGTAGCTTTCTTTTTAGCGCTTCTACTGGTGACCTTTGGTTTCTTTAAAACCCTATTTATCCTGTTCATGGTATTAGCAGGCGCTACTTGTGCCTGGTATGCGGAGCAAACAGGACTGATTAATCGTTTGTTAGACCAGTTGAAATAACTGGTAATCATTGAGTATTTAAATAGAAAGAGGAATTATTATGGTAGAAAATCATTCAGTAACTAAGACGTCAGTTGACACAAAAGCCATTCGTGGACAATTAACCTATGAAGATAAAGTTATTGAAAAAATTGTTGGGCTAGCGATTGCCAATGTTAATGGCTTGCTTGCTGTGGATGGTGGTTTTTTCTCAAACATCAAGGAGAAACTGGTTAACACCAATAATGTCACAGACGGCGTGACTGTCGAAGTTGGTACCAAGCAAGTGGCGGTTGACTTGGATGCTATCGTTGAGTATCAACAACACGTACCAACGATTTTCAATCAAATCAAAACAGTTGTCGAAGAAGAAATCAGTAAGATGACAGATCTTGAAGTGGTTGAGGTCAACGTTAATGTCGTCGATATTAAAACACGCGCTCAGCACGAAGCTGACTCGATTAGCCTCCAAGACCGTGTGACAAGTGGGGCACAAGCGACAAGCGAATTTGTAGCAAATCAATACGATAACGCTAAGGATGCGGTCAATAACGGTGTCGAGCGTGTTCAAGAACAAGCTGAGCCACGTGTGAAATAAATCAATTGATGATAATGGCAAGGTAATAAAGTAATAGAGGAGGAAGTCGTATGTCTGAAGAAAAAATGAATGCAAAAGTAGAAAAAATGTCTGGTAATGTCAAAGAAGGTGTCGGTAAACTAACCGGTGATAAACGCACGGAATCTGAAGGGAAGCTGGAAAAAGTTACTGGCGAAGTCAAAGAAAAATTGGCAGATGCTAAAGATACAGTCAAAGGTATTATTGACGGATTCAAAGACAAGTAATCGTACTAGGAAATAAGGAGTATTATGACTGAATTAAAAAGCACATTAACTTATGACGATCAAGTGATTGCAAAAATAATAGGGCATGCTCTAGAACCTATTGACGGTCTCTTAGCAGTTAGTGGTGGATTTTTAGCTAATATCAAAGAAAAACTTGTGAATGCTGATGATGTGACAACAGGTGTCAATGTTGAAGTGGGCAAAGAAGAAGTGGCAACAGATCTTGATATCATTGTTGAATACGGTAAAGATATTCCAGAAATAGCGGAGCGTATCAAAACAACTGTCACGCAAGAGGTTGAAAAGATGACGCACCTTACCCTTGTTGAGATTAATATCAATGTTGTTGATATCATGACGCGCAAAGAGTATGACGCTGCCTCTGTCACTGTTCAAGATCGTGTTCAATCAGGTCTTTCTTCTGCCAAAGAAATGACCTCAGAAGGCTATGAGCATGTGAAAGAAGCAGCTCAAAAAGCAGGGAATTATCTTGCCGATAAATCGGAAGATGCCAAAGCATACGCCGTGGAAAAAACAGAACATGTTAAAGAAGATGCTTCAGAAAAGCTAGAACAGGCTAGCGACCTGGTATCAGAAGATACAACTCATAAAGACATTCGCTACACGGCTTCGGTAGATAGTGATGTTGTAGCAGACTAATGCCTTTCATCCTAGATGAGATAGTATTATCAAGCAATGGCTAAGGTTGGGAATAATCCCGACCTTTTTGTCGTTTATCATCGGTTTACTTTTTGCTCTTGCCTTGTCAGTTAGGGTTCTATTTTCAAACGGTAGCGATTATGTTACAATCAACTTGGAGGTAGAAAGATGAGGAGAGTCAACTCAGAAGTTAGAAGTTCAAAATACCAACAAGTGGCTGTGGCAGTCGCAAAGAGAATTGCAGATGGTGCCTATGAAGTAGGGGATAAATTAAAGTCACGTTCAACCTTGGCTAGTACCTTTAATGTATCTCCAGAGACTGCACGAAAGGGTTTAAATATTTTAGCTGACATGCAGATTGTTAGCTTAAAGCATGGCAGTGGTGCGATTGTATTGTCCAAAGAGAAGGCTGAAGAGTTTTTAAATAACTATGAGGCAACACATTCCATTGCTGTGATTAAACATAAAATTCGTGAGAATATCAAAAAGCAGGTGGAAGAATTAGAAGATTTGTCCGATTTGGTCGATGAGTATTTGCTACAGAGTCAATCGGTTAGCCGTAAATATCCTTTCACCCCTTATGAAATTATCTTAACAGAGGAAGCTAGTCACTTGGGTGAATCAATCAGTGATTTGAATATCTGGCATCAAACGGGAGCTACGATTGTTGGTATTGAAAAAGGAGGGACTTTAATACTGTCACCAAGTCCCTATGCCGTTCTTGAGTCAGGTGATCATATTTTCTTTGTGGGTGATGAGTTAGCTTACGCACGTATGAAAAATCTCTTCAACCTTAAATTAGGCTTGTAGTTGTTTTAAATGAATTGATGTAGGTAGTAAGGAACTTGCTTTGTATCGAAAAATGTATTAAAATACTAAAAAAGCAATAGGAGATGGACTGACTATGAATTCAAAATCGATGGCGCATTCAGCTGCATTGAGCGATATCGCTAGTGTCTTTAAAGGTCGGGCTGTTCCTGCTAAAGCTCAAGGAAGCCGGATAGGGATTGTTAATATTCTTGATGTCAAAGATGGTCTCATAAACTACTCTCAGTTAAAAACGTATGATGAGGACGAACGATTAGTTTCAAAATACTATTTGCAATCAGGCGATCTTTTAGTCACTTCTAAAGGTACTCAGATGAAAATTGCGGTTTTTGAAGAACAGGAAATCCCTGTGGTTGCTTGTTCCAATTTTACAGTGATTAGACCGTCATCAAAAGTCAGAGGTCACTATTTGAAGCTCTTTTTTGAAACCGAAAAAGGTCACAATCGTTTGAAAGAAACCGATCGTGGTAAAGCAGTAATGAATCTTTCAACAGAAGCCATTAAGGCAATAGCAATCCCAATGTTACCATTGGTCAAACAGGATTATGCTATTAGTCGTTATCTCAGAGGTCGGGCGGATTACCAACGCAAAACGGAGCGTGCCAATCAAGAATGGCGGTCTATTCAAGAGGACGTCAAACGCACCCTCTTTCCATAGAAGGCAAGAAAGCACTGATTATCATTGCTTTTTTTGCTATAATGAAGCAATAGTAGGATTAAGGAGTCTGAAATGAATGAAATAAAATGCCCTCATTGTCAAACGGCTTTTACCATCAATGAAACCGAATATACACAATTGTTAGAACAAGTGCGTACCAAAGAATTTGAGCATGATTTACGGGATCGACTGGGCTCTGAACGACGTTTGATTGAGGAACAAGCAGAGCGTCAGTTGCAGACGCAGTTGGCTCAAAAGGAGCAAGCGATTTTAGGGTTACAGCATGAGCTTGAGGTATTTGAAAATAAACAAGCCTTAGAATTGCAGGACATTGTGTCACAAAAAGATCAGCAAATCACTGCTTTACACCAGCAAATCGAGCAACTGAATGCTGATAATGCCCTGACTCTAGCGGAAGCCTTGTCTCAAAAAGATCGCGAGAATCAAGAACTCCAGGCGCAACTTAGTCGGATTGCACTGGAAAAAGAAAATGAAAAGCAACAAGCACTTCATCAGTTGGAAAAAGAGAAAGAACAGATGGCCAATCAGTTGATGCTTCAAGAGCAAAAACAAGCCCTGGATAAACAGTCCTTACTTAACCAACATCAAACAGAATTGGCACAAAAAGATGAACTCATCGCCTATTACAAGGATTTCAAAGCCAAGCAATCTACCAAGATGATTGGTGAAAGCCTAGAGCAACATTGTGAGTATGAGTTTAATCGCCTCCGAATGACAGCTTTTCCGAATGCCCAATTTGGTAAAGATAATGACATCAAGACAGGCTCCAAAGGTGATTATATTTACCGCGAGTATGATGATAATGGCAATGAAATCATTTCGATTATGTTTGAAATGAAGAATGAAAACGATGCTACCGCTTCTAAAAAGAAAAATGAACAGTTTTTGAAAGAACTGGACAAAGATCGACGTGAGAAAAAGTGCGAATACGCTATTTTGGTATCCTTGTTGGAAATGGATAATGAGCTCTATAACAATGGGATTGTCGATGTTTCCTACCAGTACCCCAAAATGTATGTTGTTAGACCTCAATTCTTCATTCCTATTATCACGCTGTTGAGAAATGCTGCTTTAAATTCCTTGCAGTATAAACAAGAGCTTGCTTTGGTCAAGGAGCAACACATTGACATCACCCACTTTGAAGACGATTTAAATCTCTTTAAAACGGCTTTTGCCAAAAATTATCAATCAGCGAGTAATAATTTCAAAAAAGCAATTGATGAGATTGATAAGTCCATTAAGCGTATGGAAGCTGTCAAGGCAGCTTTGACGACCAGTGAGAATCAGTTGCGCTTAGCCAACAATAAACTGGACGATGTTTCGGTTAAAAAACTGACACGTCAAAATCCTACGATGCGAAAACAATTTGAAGCACTACATGATAAATGATATGTGAATACAAAAGGTGAAGTAATGAATTGCATTGATTTAAAGAAACCTGTTGCAGAAGTGATAGCAGAGCATCCTGAATTAAAGGAGCTTTTGATTGCTATTGGTTTTAAACCTTTAGATAATCCAATGATGTTGAATACCGTTGGGAAGGTAACAAGCCTAACAGTTGGTTCAAAATTGGCCAATATTCCCTTGGAAAAGGTTAAAAGAACACTCTTATCAAACGGCTATGAGATTAAGGAGTGACATATGGATAGAAATCGTATTAACATACTAAAAGAGATTCTTGTGGATTTACATAATGGTGCCAAGGAAGAAGCTGTCCAAGAACGGTTTAATCAGCATTTTTCCGGAGTATCTGCCTTAGAAATTTCGATGATGGAACACGAACTCATGTCAACAGAAACAGGTATCACGTTTGAAGATATTATGAGTTTGTGCAATGTTCATGCTAATCTTTTTAAGGGAGCTATTCAAGGAGTTGAAGTAGCTGATGCTGACCAAGAAGGTCATCCTGTTCATACCTTTAAACAAGAAAATCTAGCGCTACGAGCTACTATACTTAGAATTCGTCGCTTACTAGATAAGATGTCACATCCAGACCATCAAGCATTTCTTGAGGAACTTCATGAAGGGCTGCATCGGCAATTGGCACTTTTAGGGCAATTTGAACATCATTACACACGCAAAGAAGAGCTCTTTTTCCCAATTATGGAGAAGTATGGGCATGATGCCCCTCCAAAAGTCATGTGGGGTGTTGATGATGAGATTCGTGACTTGTTTGCTGAGGTCCTTAGGAAGGTAGAGGCTTTTCCTGATACTAGGATAGAGCAAATTCATCAAACCTTTGAGGTCTTCGCATCAGAGTTTGAAGCGATGATTTTTAAAGAAGAAGCTATTCTCCTGATGATTTTACTTGAAACCTTTACCCAGGAGGATTGGATAGCAATAGCGGAAAATAGCGATGCGTATGGTTATGCGATTATAAAACCGCAACAACAGTGGCTCTCTAAAAAGAAGTCTAGCAATGAAAAACCAGTTCAAGCACCATCTCATCATCAAGACCAAGAGGCGCAGACAAGGGTTATCGAAACAGAAGCAGGGCAGATAACCATAACAGTGACTCCTAAGAGTAGTACCTCGGAACCAGTTAATAGACAGTCTCAACAAGCCTTTGGTAACGGCTTTTTATCAGTAGAACAGGCCGATTTGATTTTAAATCACCTGCCTATGGAAATTACCTTTGTTAACAAAGATGATATTTTCCAATACTATAATGATCACACTCCTAGTGATGAGATGATTTTTAAGCGCAATCCTAGCCAGATTGGGCGGCATGTGGAAAATTGTCATCCGCCACGCGTCCTTGACAAGGTTAAAAAGGTCATTGACCTCTTAAAGTCGGGGCAAAAAGATAAGGTGACGATGTGGTTTAAATCTGAGAAAAAGAACCAATTTGTCCATATTACCTACGCTGCAGTGAGAAACCGTCAGGGTGAATTTGAAGGAGTGTTAGAATACGTTCAGGAAATCCAAGATTTCAGAGCGATTGATACGGATTATAATCGGGATATTTAGATGGTATTAAGGATTAAAGTAGAGAAGTCACTTCTAGAGAGCTACTTTTTGAGCTTTGTGATATAATTAAAGTATGATTAGTGGGATTATCAATTTACGTAAAGAAGCTGGAATGACAAGCCATGATGCTGTTTTTAAGCTCAGAAAAATACTACATGAAAAAAAGATTGGCCATGGCGGTACCTTAGACCCCGATGTTACAGGTGTTTTACCGATAGCTGTCGGTAAGGCAACTAGGGTCATTGAGTACATGACAGAAGCAGGTAAGGTCTATGAGGGTGAAATCACCCTAGGTTACTCAACAACAACAGAAGATGCCAGTGGAGAAATTGTAGAAAGAACCCCTATCTCTAAAGAATTAACAGCTGAGGACGTTGATTTAGCGATGACCTCCTTGACTGGTCGGATAACGCAAATCCCTCCCATGTATTCTGCTGTCAAAGTGAATGGTAAAAAATTATACGAGTATGCACGTCTAGGGCAAACCGTGGAGCGTCCTAAACGCCAGGTTGACATTAGGGAGTTTGTAAGGACTTCTCCTCTGATGAGAGACGGTGACCTGATGCGATTTACCTTTAGAGTGGCTTGTAGTAAGGGGACTTACGTCCGAACCCTATCAGTTGATTTGGGAAAAAAGTTAGGGTTAGCTAGCCACATGTCTCAGCTACAAAGAACCGCTTCTGCTGGATTAACGTTGGCAAATTCTTATACTCTTGATGCTATTGAATACCTGTTTGCAAAAGATGACCTTTCCTTTTTGTTACCGATTGAGTACGGTCTTTCTGATTTGGTAACGGTAACGGTTGACCCTGAAGCTGTTAGCCATATTCAGCATGGGCGTTTTATCACCCTTAATGGTCATCAAGAACCACTTTTAGCAGCCTATCATAACGGAAAAGCAGTTGCGATTTTAGAAAAACGAGACAATTTGTATAAACCAAGAAAAGTATTATTATCATGAATATCAAAATCATAAACACCTATCAAGACATTATTGAGCCTGAAAAAACGGTTCTAGTGTTGGGGTATTTTGACGCCCTTCATAAAGGGCACAAAGCGCTATTCGACAAAGCTTCGGAGCTTGCTTCCCAAAAAAAATTGAAAGTTGTCGTCCTGACATTTTTAGAATCCCCTAAACTCGTTTTTAGTCGCTTTACACCAGAGTTATTACTGCATTTATCATATCCTGAAAAACGGTATCAGATGTTTGAAGCCTACGGTGTTAACACCTTATACTTGACGGAATTCACGAGTGATTTTTCGAAAATATCATCGGATCAGTTTATTGACACTTATATTAAGCATCTGAATCCAGCGGCTATTGTTGTTGGTTTTGACTATCATTTTGGACATAATCGAACCAATGCCGATTACCTAGCACGTCAATTTGAGGGAGAAGTTGTTGTCATTGACGAAGTCTCAGATAAGCACCGAAAAATCAGCTCAACCCTTATTAGAGACTTAATTCAAAAGGGACAAGTAGCTGAAGCTAACCGTTTGCTTGGGTATGATTTTTCGACTAGGGGCATTGTTGTGCATGGCGATGCCAGAGGACGTACGATAGGATTTCCAACGGCTAACCTAGCTCCGACAGATCGGACGCATCTTCCTTCAGACGGTGTTTATGTTACAGATGTTATGGTGAAAGGGAAACGCTATCGTTCGATGACTAGTGTTGGTCAAAATGTAACCTTTGGTGGCACAGAGCTGCGGTTGGAGGCTAATATTTTTAATTTTTCCGGTGATATCTATGGAGAAAAAATTGAGATTTTTTGGTTAGAGAAAATTCGCGACATGGAAAAATTTAAGGGTATTGATGACTTAGTCCAACAACTCAAAAGTGATCAAGAAATTGCTTTAAATTGGCAAAAAACATAGCCAAGTCTTTTAAATTTTTGTATAATGGTAAATAGTAGATTGTTTAAATGGGGCGTTATTATGATTACTTTATTTTTATCACCGAGTTGTACGAGTTGCCGAAAGGCGCGTGCCTGGTTGGAAAAACGGGGTGTAGAATACGAAGAGCACAATATTATTACAAGTCCTCTAACACAGGAAGAATTATTGTCTATCTTATCTTTTACAGAAAATGGCACAGAAGATATTATTTCGACACGCTCTAAAGTCTTTCAAAAATTAGACGTCAACGTAGATGATTTATCTATTACGGAATTGATAGAGCTAATTGCTACTAATCCTAGCTTGCTACGTCGACCTATCATTATGGATTCTAAGCGCATGCAGATTGGCTTTAATGAAGATGAAATCCGTGCTTTCTTACCTCGTGACTATCGTAAACAAGAGCTCCGCCAAGCAACTATCCGTGCTGAAATTGAGGGAAAACATGCCTAATCAGAATTATTCATACCCGCTTGACTTATCCTGGAGTACTGAAGAAATAACCTCAGTGCTTCATTTTTTTAATCAAGTCGAAAAAGCTTACGAGACGAAAGTTGAACTTAATACTTTTTGGCGAGCTTATGAAGCTTTTAAAACCGTGGTGCCTTCTAAGAGTGAGGAAAAACGTTTGGATAAGGCTTTTTTACAGGTAAGTGGCTATTCGACCTACCGAGCTGTTCAAGCTGCAAAATCACAATCGGAAGGGTGGTTGACACTTGGAAAGTAAGTTTTTATTTGCAAAACATCTGATTTTGGAAGCTGGGGAATTTATCAAAGAGCAAATGACTCATGAGTTTGTGATTGAAGAAAAATCTGATGCCAGAGATTTGGTCACCAGCCTTGATAAGCAATGCCAAGAATACCTGATTACAGCTATTCAGAAGCACTATCCTAACGATTATTTTTTAGCTGAGGAAAATGATGTGATCCATCCGATATCAGAAGGGAATGTGTGGGTGCTTGATCCTATTGATGGCACAGTCAATTTTATTGCTCAGCGCGATAACTTTGCTGTTATGATAGCTTATTATGAACATGGGGTTGGGCAGTTTGGTCTCATACTAGATGTGATTAAAGGAGTCCTCTACTCAGGAGGTGGTCAATTTGATGTTTTTGCCAATGATTGTCAGTTGTTACCCTATCAACCTAAGCCAATGAATCGTTGCTTAGTGGGCATCAATGCCCAGATGTATCTTGAAAATACAGCTCACATTAGAGAGTTTACGAACACAGCTTTAGGCATTCGTATTTATGGCGGAGCAGGTATTAGTATGGCGCAGGTCATGTCTGGAAAGTTAGTTGCCTACTTTTCTAACATTGCTCCTTGGGATTATGCAGCAGCTGCGATTATGGGGCAAAAATTAGGCTATCAGTTATTAACGCTTGACGGGCAAGAACCTGATTTTAAAACGCGCCAGAAAGTCATGTTTATTCCTAAGGAGGAGCTAACTCGTATCCAGAAATTGGTGCATTAAACGCTATTACAAAAGCCTGAAAGGGCTTTTTTTAAAACCATCATTAAGAATTTGATATAATAAAACTATGCAATTACCACAAACATTTATTGAAAAATACCAAGAGATACTTGGTGATGAAGCAGAGGCTTTTTTTGCCTCCTTTGATGAGAAACCTATCTCAGGATTTCGTGTTAATCCTCTAAAAGAGCATCAAATCTCCTTTAGCTCTGCCATTCCAGGAACGCCGTGGGGCTATTATGGTAAGATTTCAGGAAAGTCGATTGAGCATGTGACGGGATTGGTCTATTCCCAAGAGCCTGCTGCCCAAATGGTGGGAGAAGTTGCTAAACCAAAACAGGGACTGAAAGTACTAGATTTAGCAGCAGCTCCCGGTGGAAAAACGACTCATTTATTAAGCTATTTGGGGAATACAGGTGTATTGGTGAGCAATGAGATCAACTCTAAACGTAGTAAGATTCTGTCGGAAAATGTTGAACGTTTTGGTGCACGAAATGTGATTGTTACCAATGAGTCAGCTGCCAATTTGGCAAAGGTCTTTAAGCAATATTTTGATGTTATTGTATTTGATGGTCCGTGTTCGGGTGAGGGGATGTTTCGTAAAGACCCAGATGCTATCCAGTATTGGCATAAGGAGTACCCTAACGAGTTGTCAGAATTGCAAAAATCAATATTATCCGAAGCGCTAAGCATGTTGGCTCCTGGTGGAGAGTTGATCTATTCAACCTGTACCTGGTCACCAGAAGAAAATGAGGGGGTCGTGTCATGGCTGTTAGACACTTATCCTGACTTAGAATTAGTGACGATACCAGCTGTGAATGGTATGATGGCTAGTCCTCTGCTTACCGAAACGGTGCGTCTCTATCCTCATCGCTTTCAAGGCGAAGGGCAATTCATCGCTAAATTCAAAGATAAGAGTGAAACACTAGTCTTTAATCCATCAAATACTAAGAAGAAGAAAAAAAAGAAACCTCGGTCACTGTCGAAAGAACAGCTAGACTTGTGGACTGATTTTAGCACTAACCATTTAACAATAACTCTAGATGGGGAGTTTCAACTTTTTGGCGATAACCTCTATTGTCTTCCTAAAGACTTACCTGATTTATCTAGTCTCAAAATCACTCGTAATGGACTCCATTTGGGAACCTTTAAGAAAAAACGATTTGAGCCCTCATTTGCCTTAGGAATGGCTTTACGTCCATCTGAGGTAGTACAAAAAATAGAAATTGATATAGAACAGTTTGAATTGTACGTGGCAGGACAAGAAATCAACCTCTCAGAGTCATATCCAAGTGGTTGGTATCAAGTGCTTGTAAATGGTAATGGTCTCGGTTTTGCCAAGGTGGTCGGTAAACGGTTGAAAAACCATTATCCTAAAGGATTGCGGTTTCAAACCTAACTGTTATTGAATACAATTTCATTCAAAAAGAAAGTTTCCCTTTAAACTTCTTGATATAATATGGTTGTGATGCTTGAGTTGTCAGATAATATCAGAAAAGACTGCTCATCAATGGCTCACATTGATTTCGTTTTTCGGAGGAAAAAACATGAAAAAGAAACGGCTTCTCACAATAATGGGACTGCTTGCGTCAGTAGTGCTTGTTCTTGCCGGTTGTGCTAGATGGATTGATAAAGGTGAGACGTCAACAGCGGTTGGTTCAACGGCTTTACAACCTTTAGTTGAAGCAGCAGCTGATGAATTTAGTAAACAAAAGATCGGTAAAACGATTAATGTTCAAGGTGGTGGTTCAGGGACGGGCTTATCACAAGTCCAGTCGGGAGCAGTCCAGATTGGCAATAGCGATTTATTTGCTGAAGAAAAAGATGGCATCGATGCCTCTCAATTGGTCGATCATCGTGTGGCTGTTGCCGGTTTAGCTGTTATCACTAACAAACAAGTCAGTGTCGATAACCTCACAACGGGTCAATTGCGGGATATTTTTTCTGGGAAGATAACCAACTGGAAAGAGGTCGGTGGCAAAGATTTGGCAGTCTCAATCATCAACCGTGCTGCCAGTTCAGGGTCACGTGCTACCTTTGATAGCATTATCATGGGAGATGCCAATGCTAAAAAAAGTCAGGAACAAGATTCAAACGGCATGGTTAAATCCATCGTATCTCAAACACCTGGTGCGATTTCTTACTTGGCATTTGCTTATCTAGACGATAGTGTTAAAACGTTGAAATTAAACGGCTTTGAGCCATCTCCTAAAAATGTAGCTACTAATGATTGGCCGATTTGGTCTTATGAGCACATGTACACCAAAGGGCAACCCAAAGAGCTTACAAAAGAATTCTTAGAATTTATGATGTCTGAAGAAGTGCAAGCCAACATCGTCACCGCTATGGGTTATATTTCAATGAATGACATGCAGGTTGAAAAAACAGCCGATGGCACAGTCTCACCTAAGTAAAGGAGTTATGATGAAGCATCAAGAATTGGCTAAGCAATTAGTCACCCCTTCAAAGAACTCTCGTCTGGAGAAGTTTGGCAAGACTATTACCTTTTTATGCCTTGCGCTCATTGTCTTTGTTGTCGCAATGATTTTGATTTTCGTGGCGCAAAAAGGACTCTCTACTTTCTTTGTTAATAAAATTAATGTGTTTCAATTTTTATTTGGAGCTGATTGGCAACCAGGTGTTAAAGGACCAGATGGTAAGCCTTTGTTAGGGGCATTACCAATGATTATGGGTTCCTTTATCGTCACCATCTTATCAGCCTTAATTGCGACCCCCTTTGCTATTGGAGCAGCCGTCTTTATGACAGAGGTTTCTCCCAAGTATGGTCGAAAGATTCTCCAACCGGCAGTCGAGTTGCTAGTGGGAATTCCATCAGTTGTTTATGGTTTTATCGGTTTACAAGTAGTGGTCCCATTTGTGCGCTCTATCTTTGGTGGTACTGGTTTTGGGATTTTATCTGGGGTATTTGTCCTCTTTGTGATGATTCTTCCAACCGTCACTTTTATGACAACAGATAGTTTACGAGCAGTTCCTAGGCATTATCGTGAAGCGAGTATGGCAATGGGGGCAACACGCTGGCAAACCATTTGGCGAGTAGTTCTTAATGCTGCACGGCCGGGCATTTTTACTGCTGTTATCTTTGGAATGGCGCGTGCCTTTGGGGAAGCTCTTGCTATCCAAATGGTTGTTGGTAACTCAGCTGTTGTTCCAACTTCCTTGACAACACCAGCTGCAACATTAACGTCGGTCTTGACGATGGGAATTGGTAATACGGTCATGGGAACTGTTCAAAATAACGTCCTTTGGTCATTAGCCTTAGTCTTGCTGTTGATGAGTCTTGCTTTTAATAGCCTCGTTAAATTCATTACAAGAGAGAGAAAGAGAAACTATGAACGCTAAAAAAACGGATAAATTAGCAACAGGTGTTCTCTACACCATTGCAGCGATTATTGTGACCATATTGGCATCCTTAATCCTCTTTATTTTAGTACGTGGTTTGCCGCATATTAGCTGGAGCTTCTTGACGGGGAAATCATCATCTTATGAAGCTGGCGGAGGGATTGGTATCCAACTGTATAATTCTTTATTCTTATTGATTACAACGTTGATTATTTCAGTACCACTTTCAATGGGAGCAGGAATTTACCTAGCCGAATATGCTAAAAAAGGGAGATTGACTAACTTTATTAGGACCTGTATTGAAATTTTATCGTCCTTACCATCGGTTGTTGTTGGTTTGTTTGGCTATTTGATTTTCGTGGTGCAGTTTGAGTATGGTTTTTCGATTATTTCCGGGGCTTTGGCTTTGACCGTCTTTAATCTACCGCAGATGACACGTACGGTTGAAGATAGTCTTCGTACCGTTCACCACACTCAGCGTGAGGCAGGTCTAGCACTAGGTTTGTCTCGTTGGGAAACGGTCTTGCATGTTGTTGTTCCGGAGGCTTTACCAGGGATTGTGACAGGGATTGTACTAGCTTCAGGACGTATCTTTGGTGAAGCTGCTGCCTTGATTTATACGGCTGGTCAATCAGCCCCTGCGCTTGACTGGTCTAATTGGAATCCTTTGAGTGTCACCAGCCCTATCTCGCCTTTCCGCCAATCAGAGACTTTAGCGGTTCATATTTGGAAAGTTAATAGCGAAGGAACAATTCCTGATGCTACCTTAGTTTCCGCAGGGTCAGCCGCTGTTTTGCTCATCTTCATATTGATTTTTAACTTATCTGCTCGTTTTATCGGCAAGAAATTGCACGAAAAATTAACGTCAGCAACCTAGTAAGGAGTTTTTATGCCTGAGTATAATTGGGATGAAAGACATATCATCACATTTCCAGAAGATAACCTCATTTTAGCAACCAATGACCTTCATGTTTATTATGGTAAAAATGAAGCTATCAAAGGAATTGATATGCAATTCGAAAAAAATAAAATCACAGCCTTGATTGGACCATCAGGATGTGGGAAGTCAACCTTCCTCAGAAGTTTGAACCGCATGAACGATACCATTGATATTGCTAAAGTGACTGGAGAAATTATCTATAAGGGAATTGATGTTAATAAGCCTGAAATCAATGTTTACGAAATGCGTAAGCATATCGGTATGGTATTTCAACGCCCCAACCCTTTCGCAAAGTCTATTTATAACAATATCACCTTTGCCCATGAGCGTGCTGGTGTTAAAGATAAGGCTACTTTAGATGAGATTGTGGAGACGTCTTTGCGACAAGTTGGTTTATGGGATAAACTCAAAGACGATTTGCATAAGTCTGCTTTTACGCTTTCTGGTGGTCAGCAACAACGCTTATGTATTGCACGAGCAATCTCAGTGAAACCAGAGATTTTATTGATGGATGAACCGGCGTCTAACTTGGATCCGATTGCAACGATGCAATTAGAAGAAACCATGTTTGAATTGAAGAAAAACTATTCAATCATTATTGTCACGCACAATATGCAACAAGCAGCACGAGCCAGTGATTACACAGCCTTTTTCTATTTGGGAGATTTAATCGAATACGACAAAACCGCCAATATCTTCCAAAATGCTAAGTTACAGTCAACAAGTGATTACGTTTCAGGACGTTTTGGATAGGGAGGGAGAGAATGACAGAACCTATTTTACAAGTCCGTGATTTATCAGTGTATTACGGTAAGAAAAAAGCCTTGAACAGTGTATCGCTTGATATTTTTCCTAATGAGATTACAACGCTTATTGGACCATCTGGATCTGGGAAATCAACCCTACTAAGGGCTATCAATCGTATGGGAGATTTAAATCCCGAATGGTCCCTGACAGGAGCGATTAGCTATGATGGGCACAATATCTATAGTCCTCGAACGGATACCGTAGAGCTTCGTAAAGAAATTGGGATGGTCTTTCAACAGCCCAATCCTTTCCCAATGTCCATCTATGAAAATGTGGTCTATGGCTTGCGTATCAAAGGTGTTAAGGACAAGGAAGTGTTAGACCAAGCCGTTGAAAAATCCTTGATAGGGGCTTCTATTTGGGATGAGGTGAAGGATCGTCTTCATGATTCTGCTATAGGCTTATCGGGTGGACAACAGCAGCGGGTTTGTGTAGCACGTGTCTTAGCGACCAGTCCACGTATCATTCTCTTGGATGAACCAACTTCTGCTTTAGATCCGATTTCGGCAGGAAAAATTGAAGAGACTCTCTATGGTCTTAAAGAAGATTACACGATGATTGTTGTGACCAGATCCATGCAACAAGCTTCACGTATTTCGGATCGCACTGGCTTTTTCCTTGATGGTAGTCTGGTTGAATTTGACCATACCAAAACCATGTTTATGAAGCCAAAACATCAAGAAACAGAAGACTATATAACTGGTAAATTTGGCTAAGCCAGATAGAGAAAAGAGGTAGCTATGTTACGTACACAATTTGAAGAAGAATTAGAGAAACTGCACAATCAATTTTATGCTATGGGAACGGAAGTGTTGGTACAAATCACAAAGAGTGTTCGTGCTTTTGTAACGCATGATCGCGACTTGGCACAAGAAGTAATCGATGAAGATGAAGTGGTGAATCATTACGAAACCAAGCTAGAAAAAAAATCGCTGGAAATTATCGCCCTTCAGCAACCGGTGTCACAAGATTTGAGAACCGTTATCACAGTACTAAAGGCTTCCAATGATATCGAACGTATGGGAGATCATGCTTCCTCTATCGCAAAAGCAACCATTCGAATGAAGGGAGAGGAACGCGTCCCAGAAGTAGAAGTTGCCATTAGCAATATGGGAAAAGCTGTTAAGGGCATGTTAGAAGAAGCTTTGAATGCCTACATCAATAGTGATGATGCAACCGCACGTCAAGTTGCTGCTAAAGATGAGGAAATTGATGAATACTTTAGAACCATTCAACAACAGGCTGTCGATAGTATTCGCCAAAATCCAGAAGCAGCCTTTGCTGGTAAAGAGTATTTCCAAGTCTTGATGTATTTGGAGCGCATCGGCGATTACGCTCGTAATATTTGCGAATGGGTTGTCTATCTAAAAACCGGTAAGATTGTCGAGTTATAATAATATTTATGGTATAATAAGGGGTGCTGGATTTGGCATCCTTTATTTTGATTTCACCCTTAGCGGTGATTTAGGTGGAAGTCGCTAGAGCTGTCATCCATTAATATCTTAAGGAAATACCAGCTAATATTAAGGAGTCTTATGAAAGTAGTTGAACACTTGATTGAAACGTTTATTCCAGAAAATTATAATTTATTTCTTGACATCAATCGTCAGGAAAAACAATTTTCAGGAAATGTGGCCATCACAGGAGAAGCGCTCGATAATCAGATTGCCCTACATCAAAAAGATTTACACATTGAGTCAGTGAAGTTGGACAACGAACCTCTTGCATTTACTGTTGATGATGAGAATGAATGTGTCCGTATCGACTCACCTGAAACAGGTATCATGACGTTGGTTGTTGAGTTTTCTGGTAAGATTACAGACAATATGACAGGCATTTACCCTTCTTATTACACTGAAAACGGTGAGAAGAAAGAGGTTATTTCAACACAATTTGAAAGTCATTTTGCCCGTGAGGCCTTCCCTTGTATTGATGAGCCAGAGGCTAAGGCAACCTTTGACCTATCATTGAAGTTTGATCAAAAAGAAGGTGAGATTGCTCTTTCCAATATGCCTGAATCCAATCCTGAATTACGCCAAGAGACAGGGGTATGGAGTTTTGACACAACCCCTCGCATGTCATCCTATTTACTAGCTTTTGGTTTTGGAGATTTGCAGGGTAAGACAAAAACCTCTAAAAATGGAACTGAAGTGGGTGTCTTTTCAACAAAAGCTCATCCTTTAGATTCTCTTGATTTTGCTTTGGACATTGCTGTTCGTGTCATTGATTTTTACGAAGAGTATTTCGGCGTGGCTTATCCGATTCCCTTGTCCTATCATTTAGCCCTACCAGATTTTTCAGCAGGTGCGATGGAAAACTGGGGACTTGTGACCTACCGTGAAGTCTATTTACTGGTTGATGACAATTCAACCGTCTCAAGTCGCCAAGATGTTGCTCTCGTGGTAGCTCACGAGTTAGCACACCAATGGTTTGGTAACTTAGTCACTATGAAATGGTGGGATGATTTGTGGCTTAATGAAAGCTTTGCTAACATGATGGAGTATGTGGCTATTGATGCGATTGAGCCATCGTGGCATATTTTTGAAGATTTTCAAACAAGTGGTGTACCGCATGCTCTAAAACGTGATGCTACAGACGGTGTACAATCCGTGCATGTTGAGGTCAAACACCCTGATGAGATTAATACCTTGTTTGATGCAGCGATTGTCTATGCTAAAGGGAGCCGTCTCATGCATATGCTTCGCCGCTGGTTAGGAGACGAGGCCTTTGCAAAAGGGCTGAAAGCTTATTTCCAAAAGCATCAGTATCAAAATACCGTCGGACAAGATTTGTGGCGTGCATTATCTGATGCGTCTGGTAAAGATGTGGCTGCATTTATGGACTCATGGCTTGAACAGCCGGGCTATCCCGTTCTTAGTGTTTCGGTTGAAGATGATAATCTGATCATTCGTCAAGAACAGTTCTTTATCGGTCAAGGAGAGGACGTCGGACGTTTATGGCAAGTACCGCTAAATAGTAACTGGATTGGACTGCCTGATATTTTAACTGATGAACAAGTTGTCATTCCAGGATACAGTGTTTTAGCAGCAAAAAATAAAGGTGCGCTACGTCTCAATACAGGCAATACAGCTCATTATATTTCATCCTACAAAGGAGACGTTTTTGAGGCTCTATTATCTGACTTAAAAAACCTTGACCCAACTAGTCAATTACAAATTGTTGAGGAGCGTCGTTTGCTAGCAGAGAGCGGTCGTATTTCTTACGCTGAGTTGATTCCTCTAATTAAGCAACTCTCTCAAGCTAATGACTATATGGTCGTTTCAGCGATCAACTCCGTTTTAGCTGGTCTAGATAAGTTTATTGAGGAAGGCAGTCCTGAGGAAAAAGCCAAACATCACTTGGTTCAAACACTATTTGAGGACAAGTTTGAACGCCTTGGTTTCCTAGCAAAACCGGGAGAAGCAGATGAAGATGAAATGGTTCGTCAGATTGTTCTTTCCAACTTGGTTACCGCACAATCACCTCAAGTGATGGCAGAGGCAAGTCACCTCTTTGAGCAATACCGCGAAAATTTAGAAGCCATCCCAGCTGCTATTCGTTCGGTATTACTCATCAATGAATTGAAAACGTCAGAGACATCCGCCTTGTTAAATGAGTATATTGACTACTATGTCAAGACCAATGATGGCAACTTTAAACGTCAATTAGCTTCAGCAGTATCCTATACGAAATCAGAGGCTAATCTCAAAACCATCTTAGGTTATCTCAAGGATAAAGATGTTGTGAAACCGCAAGATTTATCGACTTGGTATGCTTTCCTCTTGAGTCAAGAATTCGCTCAAGAGACTGTTTGGAATTGGGCAACGGACAATTGGGAGTGGATTAAATCAACCCTTGGTGGGGATATGAGTTTTGATGCTTTTGTCATCATCCCAGCCCGTATTTTAAAAACTCAAAACATGTTTGAAGCCTACAAAACTTTCTTTGAACCTCAGTTAGATGATATGGCTATTAGCCGTAATATCTCAATGGGGATTAAAGAAATTTCGGCAAGACTTGGCTTGATTCGTCAGGATAAAGCCGCTGTTTCTGAAGCGCTTCTTAAAGACTAAAAAGTTGGCAAAAGCCAACTTTTTCTTTAGGTTCGCTTAAGTTTTATATGTTAAGCTGACAGCAAGAGGTAGGAATATAAAAAGATAGCTATTCAAGTAGCCTAACGAATCCAATTTAGGTATAATGAAGAAATAAAGGAGAGACTGCTTATGATAAAAATATTGCTGATTGAAGACGATCTTAGTTTATCTAATTCGGTATTTGATTTTTTAGATGATTTTGCAGATGTAATGCAGGTTTTTGATGGCGAAGAGGGGCTATACGAGGCAGAATCAGGGGTTTATGACCTTATTTTATTGGATCTCATGCTCCCTGAAAAAAATGGCTTTCAGGTCTTAAAAGAATTGCGGGAAAAAGGCATTGCAACCCCTGTCTTAATCATGACAGCAAAAGAAAGTTTAGATGACAAAGGTCATGGTTTTGAATTAGGTGCAGATGATTACTTAACCAAACCCTTTTATCTAGAAGAGTTAAAAATGCGCATTCAAGCTTTGTTAAAACGTTCTGGAAAAATCACGAATAACACCATCACGTATGGTGACGTCAGTGTGGACACCAGTATCAATCGTGTGACCGTCAATGAAACAGAAGTTGAATTGCTAGGAAAAGAGTTTGATTTATTGCTATATTTCTTGCAAAACCAAAATGTTATCCTTCCTAAAACCCAGATTTTTGATCGCCTATGGGGATTTGATAGTGATACAACTATTTCTGTCGTTGAGGTCTATGTTTCTAAAATTCGTAAGAAACTCAAAGGAACGGCCTTTGAAGAAAACCTACAAACCTTGCGAAGCGTGGGATATATTTTAAAAGATGCGTAACTACATACAACAAAAAATTCATTCCGAGCATTTTAGTCCCTTTCTCCATTTTATGGCCGTTTTTACCGCTATTTTCCTAGTGATGACGGTCATTATCCTTCAAATCATGCGATTGGGCTTGTACTCGTCCACTGACAATAATTTAAAGCAGGCAGAGCATGCGACGTCGACCTATATTGACATGACAATGTCACGGAGCTATGCTTGGACATTAAATGGTAATGATGTTAACCTTACGATTGAACCGAGCAAAATGAAACCTGATGCTAATTTAGTAGCGACGGTTGATGTCGTGGCTTATGATGCTCAAGGCAATATCCTGAATCCCTTAGATGCCTATTCTGAATTCACTCATGTTGCCTTAAAAAAATCCCAGCTCAACACCATTGTCAAACGAAACTTACTTAATGCCTATGGGCATATGGAGAGTTATCGTAGCGTAACGCTTAAAGTTTCTGACTTGGATTACCCTCAAGTAAAATATATCAGTTTTTTGGCCAGTACAAGACAGCTGGATGAAGCCTTTAATCGTTATGTTAAGATTGTTGTCACGGTCATGATTATTTTTTGGTTTATTTCAGTGATTACGAGTGTTTACCTTGCGAAATGGAGTCGAAAACCTATTGTTGCAAGCTACGAAAAACAAAAAAGCTTTGTTGAAAATGCCAGTCATGAACTGCGTACTCCTCTAGCAGTACTGCAAAATCGTTTGGAATCCTTGTTTCGTAAACCTAATGATACCATTTTAGAACATAGTGAAAGTATTGCGGCGAGTTTGGATGAAGTTCGAAACATGCGCTTATTAACGACCAATCTCCTTAACCTAGCCAGACGAGACGACGGACTCAAGCCGCAACTGGAAGACATTTCTTCCTCATTTTTCGATGATATGTTTGAGAATTACCGTTTGATTGCAGAAGAAAATGATAGACAGCTTGTGATTGCTAATCAGATGAAGAAACCGCTAAAATCTGACAAGACACTCCTCAAACAAGTTCTCACCATCCTATTTGACAATGCCTTGAAATATACGGCTGAGGATGGAATGATAACGATTTCTGTTGAAAACAAGAATCGACGTCTCTTCATTAGAGTGACAGATAATGGCCCGGGGATTCCTGATTCGGAAAAATCGAAGATTTTTGATCGTTTTTACCGAGTGGATAAGGCTAGAACACGGCAATTGGGTGGTTTTGGTCTAGGATTATCCTTAGCTAAGCAAATTGTTGATGCTCTAGGTGGGGATCTCACTGTGAAGGACAATTTCCCTAAGGGAAGTATCTTTGAAGTGCTGATTTAGTTTGTTAAAAAACCTCTAAGTTAACAGCTTAGAGGTTTTTGAGGTAAAAGAAAAAAGGTGTCAGCTTGACATCCTTTTTATATGATTACGCAAGTTTTTTAGCAAGACGCGCTTTGTCACGGCTAGCTTTGTTTGCGTGAATCAAACCTTTTGATTTTGCTTTATCGATGCTTGAAGAAGCAGCACGGAAAAGCTCTTCAGTTGGGTTAGCTTCAAAAGCTTTAATCGCAGAACGCATAGCTGATTTTTGTGCTGAGTTTTTCGCATGACGTTTAACGTTAAGTTCAGCGCGTTTAATAGCTGATTTAATATTTGCCAAAGTATTTCACCTCCATCTTTACTAACTCTATCATTATATAAGAAAATGCTATCTTTGACAAGCCTTTATCACTTTTTGAGGTAAATTTCATCAATTTTATGATTATTTGATTTATGAAGAATAATGTCAGCTCGATTGCGAGAAGGTTCAATATACCGCTTTAGATTCACTAGATTGATGGTTTGCCAGGTTTTTTTGGCAATATCTAATGCCTCGCGTTTAGGCAACTGTGTAAAACGATGGTAGTAGTTGTCTTGGCTTTTCTCAGCAATTAGTAATAACTTCGCAAAACGTTCTAAATACCATTGTTCAATGTGTTCGATATGAGCATCAATGTAAATGGAGAAATCAAAATAATCAGTCATGTAAAGACGCTCATTTTGTGGGTTTTGAAAGACATTAATCCCTTCAACGATGAGGAAATCAGGGGCATGGATTTCTTGTTTTTGTCCAGGAATAATGTCGTAAATCTCATGGGAATAGATAGGGATAGTTGCTTTTCCGCCATTTTTCATCGTATCTAAAAAATGGAGCAAAGACGGCATGTCATAGGATTCTGGAAATCCTTTTTGATGTAAGATTTTTTTAGCCATCAAGACTTGGTTAGGGTATAAAAAACCATCCGTTGTCACTAATTCAACCCGACTTTCGGGATAAGTCCGACTTAATAATAGCTGCAACAAGCGACTGGTTGTTGATTTTCCAACAGCGACAGAACCAGAGATGCCAATGATAAAAGGCCGTTTTGTCCAATCATCTTTTAAAAATAGACTCTTTGAAAAGGCTAAATCGTCGATGCTTTTTTTATAGACCATGATGAGGTTGATTAGAGGGAGATAGATGTCCCTGACATCTCCCAAGTCAATCTGGTCGTTCAAACTCCTCAAAGCCTCCAGTTCTTCTGATGTTAATAAAGGAGACCTGTGACGATGGAGTTGTTGCCAATATTGGCGTGAAAATTGTTTAAAATTGCTTAAATCATGAATCATAACATAAACTCCTGATTAGTATTATAACACAAGAATGTTTAGAAAGAATGAAAACCGTTTCAAAATGACTAGAAGAGAATCAAAAACTATGCTAAAATAAGAATCACAAAAGAAAAGGGAAGTAGAAAAGAGATAAAATGGCTAACATGTATTATGAAGAAACTCCGACCAGCCGTCACGATATTTATGATCTAAAGGTGACACTTTTGGGTGAGACCTTTTATCTAAAAACGGATGCGGGTGTTTTCTCAAAGAAAATGGTTGACTATGGTAGCCAAGTATTATTAAATACCTTGCATTTCAAGGCAGGTGATAGCCTACTTGATGTCGGGTGTGGGTATGGTCCTTTGGGAATCGCTTTGGCAAAGGTTCAAAAACTTCAAGTCACCATGGTAGATATCAATAGCCGGGCAGTTGATTTAGCAAAGGAAAATGCTCTACAAAACAAGGTGAAGGCAACTATCTACCAATCCAATATTTACGATGCAGTGTCGGGTCAATTTGACCATATTATTTCAAATCCTCCTATTCGTGCAGGAAAAGACGTTGTTCATACAATCTTAGAAAAAGCCTTTGATTATTTAACAACTGGCGGCGATTTGACAATTGTTATCCAAAAGAAACAAGGAGCTCCAAGCGCTAAGGCAAAAATGGCAGATGTTTTTGGCAATGTTGAGATTTTAAAAAAAGATAAGGGCTACTATATCTTAAGAAGTGTCAAAGCGTAAATGCTATCTGGAATGGTTTAAGAACAGAATTTTTTTGATTAAAGCCTTATTTTTCTTCTGATTTATGATATGATACCTAGCAATATATTTCATTAGGAGGTCATATGACAGTGTTAAATGTAGCTGAATTAGCGAAAGTAGAATTGCATTGCCATTTAGATGGCTCATTATCTTTGGAGACAATTAGGGAATTAGCACAGATGGCTGACATTCCACTTCCTCCAACAGATGAAGAACTGCGTCAGCTGGTCAGTGTTCAGGGAAAAGTAGATAACCTGATGGCTTATCTAAAAACTTTTGACTTCATTCGTCCCCTCCTTCAAACAGCAAAAGCGCTTGAGATGGCAGCCTATGATGTTATTAGACAAGCGGCAGCAGATAAGGTTCTCTATATGGAAGTGCGTTTTGCTCCTGAGTTATCAACAGATGAAGGTCTGACGGTTTTGGAAGCTGTGACAGCCGTTTTAGCTGGATTAGAGAGGGCACAGCGTGATTTTGGCGTTGTGGCTAAGTTGCTGGTCTGTGGCTTAAAACAAACAGACCCTATCCAAACCAAGGAACTATTTTCTGCTATAGCACAATTAGCCCCTAGAGGTTTAGTCGGTTTTGACTTTGCTGGCAATGAAGCAGATTTTCCGACGGAGGATTTATCAGAAATGGTCCGCTTCACACAGTCTCTAGGTTATCCGATGACCTTTCACGCTGGGGAGTGTGGGTGTGTGGCAAATGTCAGTCAGGCGTTATTGTTAGGAATCAAACGAATCGGTCATGGGACAGCACTAGCCCATCACCCTGAGGTGATTAAGGAAGTAGTCGCTAACCAAACCACTATTGAAATGTGTCTGACCTCCAATCTCCAAACAGGTGCTGCTCAAACACTAGATGATTTTCCTTATCAAGAACTTATAGAAGCTGGTGCTAAAATAACCATCAATACTGATAATCGCACCGTTTCCAACACTAATCTCAATAAAGAATACCAGTTATTTGTCAAACAGTTTAAGACCAGTCAAGAAGAGTTTTACCAATTTAATCACAATGCTATTGAGGCTAGTTTTGCTAGCGCAAAAGAGCAGGCAGAACTGCTTGACCGTTTGGAAAAGAGTTATCGAACGTAATGGAAGGGTAGCTTACCAAAATAGAAGGACAGCGTAGGTGTGGGGGTATCGAGAAATTGATCAAGTTTACCCCATCAAACCTTGTGATATGACACAAGACACATGAGCTTGCAAATCCGAATTTTTAAAACCAGGAAAGCGTTATAGAGTTCGTGAAAAAAAGTTGGTGATAGAGTTAACAAGCGAAAAAGACTAAATTTTGTAACCGAAATCCAAAAAATCACCAAAATTGACTGACAGGATGCTCAAAAAAATGTTATAATATATCTAACGAAATATCCATTTGAAATAGATGTAAATGTGAACTAGGAGCAGTCCAAAATGAAGATAAATCAGCTAATCGATCATACCTTACTGAAATCAAATAGTACTCAGGCACAGATTGATACCCTTATTGATGAGGCTATCGAATACGAATTTGCTAGTGTCTGTGTCAACCCAACATGGGTATCCTATGCTAAGCAACGCTTGCAAAATTCCCCCGTAAAGGTATGTACTGTTATTGGCTTTCCTCTAGGAGCCAATACTAGTGAGGTTAAGGCTTTTGAGACGACTAACGCTGTTGAAAATGGTGCTGATGAGATTGATATGGTGATTAATATTGGTGCTGCAAAAGATGGACGGTTCGATGAGGTTCAATCGGATATCGCAGCTGTTGTCCAAGCCAGTGGTGGCAAGCTTGTCAAAGTCATTATTGAAACGTGCTTACTCACAGATGATGAAAAAATAAAAGCCTGTAAAGCAGCTATGGCAGCGGGAGCAGATTTTGTCAAGACTTCTACAGGATTTTCGACAGGAGGAGCTACGGTCTCAGATGTTGCTCTCATGCGTCAAACAGTTGGTTCAGACCTTGGTGTGAAAGCGTCAGGTGGAGCTCGTAGTCTTGAGGATGTTAAACAATTGGTAGAAGCGGGAGCTAACCGTATTGGAACCTCTTCTGGGGTAGCGATTGTTAAAGGAGAGTCTAGTGATGGAAACTACTGAGTTGGTTGCTTTAGCAAAAGAAGCTAGTAAAAAAGCCTATGTTCCTTACTCAAAATTTCCAATAGGAGCGGCTGTCTTAACCAAGACAGGTGAAGTCTTTCAAGGCTGTAATATTGAAAATATAAGCTATGGTTTGTGCAATTGCGGAGAACGGACAGCTATTTTTAAAGCTGTATCAGAAGGTTATCGAGAACTATCATCGATTGCTGTGTACGGGGCGACAAAAGAGCCTGTTTCACCGTGTGGAGCTTGTAGGCAAGTTATGGTCGAGTTTTTCGAACCTAGCTCCAAAGTTATTCTAATCGCGCAAAATGGTAAGACGGTCGAGATGACGGTCGAAGAGTTACTTCCATACTCTTTCACAGATTTTGAATAATCTGTTTGTTGTTAACCTTTTTGGTTATTAGCTCGCAACCTAGTTGCAATATTTTTTAGGAGGGTTCATTAAGATGAACAAAAAGATTGTCGGTATTGGTCTAGCTTCAGTAGCTGTTCTATCACTTGCTGCTTGTGGAAATCGTGGTGCTTCTAAATCAACAAGTGACGATGCAGGACTCAAAGTTGCTATGGTAACGGATACTGGTGGGGTTGATGATAAATCATTTAACCAGTCCGCTTGGGAAGGTCTTCAAGCTTGGGGTAAGAAAAATGACTTGAAAAAAGGACAAGGATTTGATTACTTCCAATCAACTAGTGAATCTGATTACGCTAATAACTTAGATACTGCTATCTCAAGCGGCTATAAACTTGTTTTTGGTATTGGATTTGCCCTACATGATGCCGTGGAAAAAGCAGCTCAAGATAATGAGGGCACTAACTTCGTTATCATTGACGATGTGATTAAAGATAAGTCAAATGTTGCCAGCGCAACATTCGCTGATAATGAAGCAGCCTACCTTGCAGGTATTGCAGCAGCAAAAACAACTAAGACTAAAAAAGTTGGTTTCGTCGGTGGTATGGAATCTGAAGTTATTACCCGTTTTGAGAAAGGTTTCGAAGCAGGGGTAAAATCAGTTGATGATACTATCGAAATTAAGGTTGACTACGCTGGTTCATTTGGTGATGCTGCTAAAGGTAAGACAATCGCAGCAGCTCAGTACGCAAGTGGTGCCGATATTGTTTATCAAGTAGCAGGTGGAACAGGTGTAGGTGTCTTCAGTGAAGCAAAATCACTTAACGAAGGCAAAAATGCAGCAGATAAAGTTTGGGTTATCGGTGTGGACCGTGACCAGAAAGATGAAGGAAACTATACCTCTAAAGATGGTGAAAAATCTAACTTTGTTTTAGCATCAACATTGAAAGAAGTTGGTAAGACAGTAGAACTCATCTCAACAGAAACTCAAGATGATAAATTCCCTGGAGGAAAAGTGACTGTTTACGGCCTTAAAGACGGTGGTGTAGATATTGCTACAACAAACGTTGATAAAGAAACTGTCAAAGAAATTGAAACAGCTAAAGAAAAAATCAAATCAGGTGAAATTAAAGTGCCTAGCAAATAACCTATGAGAAGGGCGACCTTGGTCGGTCGCCTTTTTTGGACTGAGATTTTATATCTCAGTAAAGTCCATCACTGTATTTGGTGGATTTTAGTGAAATATAACTCCCATTGAAAGGAACTCCTTATGGCACAAAATGTCATTGAAATGAGAGAAATTACCAAAATTTTTGGTGATTTTGTTGCAAATGATAAGATAAATTTGAATTTGCAAAAAGGCGAAATTCATGCCCTACTTGGGGAAAACGGAGCAGGAAAGTCAACCTTGATGAATATGTTGGCAGGACTGTTGGAACCAACAAGTGGTGAGATTGCTGTTAATGGCCAAGTCGTCGCTATCGACTCCCCATCTAAATCTTCACGCTTAGGAATCGGAATGGTTCACCAGCACTTTATGTTGGTTGAAGCGTTTACTGTGGCTGAAAATATTATCTTAGGAAATGAAATCACCCAAGGGATGTCACTCGATATGAAGAAAGCGCAACAAGAAATTCTTGAGCTTTCCGAAAAATATGGTTTAGCGATTGATCCCAAGGCCAAAGTGGCAGATATTTCTGTGGGGGCACAACAACGTGTCGAAATCCTGAAAACCTTATATCGTGGTGCCGATATTCTCATCTTTGACGAACCTACAGCAGTACTGACACCAGCCGAAATCGCTGAGTTGATGGTCATTATGAAAAACCTCACTCAGGAAGGCAAGTCTATTATTTTAATCACCCATAAATTAGACGAAATTCGAGCTGTTGCAGATCGAGTCACTGTTATTCGTCGTGGTAAGAGTATTGAAACGGTTGAAGTCGGAGATGCGACATCGCAGGAATTAGCTGAGATGATGGTTGGGCGTTCAGTATCGTTCAAAACTGAAAAAGAGCCATCTAAGCCAGGAGACGTTATCCTTTCGATTGACAATTTAGTCGTTAATGAAAATCGTGGTGTCCCCGCTGTTAAAAATCTCTCTTTAGAGGTTCGTTCGGGGGAAATCGTAGGAATCGCAGGTATTGATGGTAATGGACAAAGTGAGTTAATTCAAGCGATTACGGGCTTACGTAAAGTGAAGTCAGGTCACATTACTATCAAAGGTCATGATGTCACCAAATTATCTTCCCGTAAAATTACAGAGTTAAGTGTTGGTCACGTTCCAGAAGATCGCCATCGTGATGGTCTGGTATTAGACCTAACTCTGGCTGAAAACATGGCGCTTCAAACTTACTATAAAGAACCGTTAAGTAAAAATGGTGTTCTTAACTATGCGAAGATTAACGAATATGCTAAAGACTTAATGCTTGAATTTGATGTCAGAGGTGCTAATGAACTGGTACCTGCCAAAGGCTTCTCTGGAGGAAATCAACAAAAAGCTATTATTGCACGTGAAGTAGATCGTGATCCAGACCTTCTAATCGTTAGTCAACCAACTCGTGGACTTGATGTTGGAGCGATTGAGTATATCCATAAACGCCTAATAGCAGAACGTGATAATGGGAAAGCTGTCCTAGTTGTCAGCTTTGAGTTAGATGAAATTCTTAACTTATCCGATCGTATTGCTGTTATTCACGATGGTAAGATTCAAGGTATTGTGTCGCCAGAAAACACCAATAAACAAGAGTTAGGTATTTTGATGGCTGGCGGTAGTGTTGATAAGGAGGAAAGTCATGTCTAAAAAAATGCAACAGATTGCCGTTCCGATTATTTCAGTTATCTTAGGACTGATTTTGGGTGCGATTGCCATGTTTGCTTTTGGCTATGACCCAATCTGGGGCTATGAAGGTTTGTTTCAAATTGCTTTTGGTAGTGTGAAAAACATTGGTGAAATCCTAAGAGCTATGGGTCCACTCATCCTTATCGCACTTGGCTTTACTGTGGCTAGTCGGGCTGGATTTTTCAACATTGGTTTACCTGGACAGGCTTATGCTGGATGGATTTCTGCGGGATGGTTTGCTTTAGCACATCCTGACATGCCTCGTCCGTTGATGATTGTAATGACGATTCTTATAGCGGCTATTGCTGGTGGGATTGTTGGTGCAGTTCCTGGATTTTTACGAGCTTTTTTAGGCACGAGTGAAGTTATCGTAACAATCATGATGAACTACATTATTCTTTTCACTGGTAATGCTGTTATCCAACATGGCTTTTCAAAAAGTATCATGCGAACCACAGACTCTTCGATATACGTTAGTCAAAATGCGACCTATCAGTCGCATTGGTTAGGTGCTCTAACAGATAATTCACGCTTGAACATTGGTATCTTTTTTGCCCTTATTGCCGTTGTTGTTATTTGGTTCTTATTAAACAAAACCACACTAGGTTTTGAAATTCGCTCTGTCGGATTGAATCCACATGCTAGTGAGTATGCGGGTATGTCAGCCAAACGAACCATTATTCTATCTATGGTTATTTCAGGTGCTCTTGCTGGTCTTGGGGGTGTTGTTGAAGGATTGGGAACATTCGAAAATGTTTACGTTCAAAGTTCTTCACTAGCAATTGGTTTTGATGGTATGGCGGTTAGCCTGCTAGCAGCCAATAACCCAATCGGAGTTATTTTTGCGGCTTTCTTATTTGCAGTGCTTAATGTTGGTGCACCTGGTATGAATATTGCAGGCATTCCACCAGAGTTGGTTAAAGTGGTAACAGCTTCGATTATTTTCTTTGTTGGAGTTCATTATTTAATTGAACGGTTTGTCAAAACTAAAAAACAAGTGAAAGGTGGTAACTAATCGTGAGTTTGATAACAATTTTAGCCTTATTGGTTAGTTCAATGCTTATTTATGCTACCCCTCTCATTTTGACAAGTATCGGTGGAACATTCTCAGAACGTTCAGGAATTGTCAACGTCGGTCTTGAAGGGATAATGGTCATGGGGGCTTTCGCAGGGATTGTCTTCAACCTTAGCTTTGCACCTGTTTTGGGCGATGCTACTCCTTGGATTGCAACCCTAGTTGGTGGTGTTGTAGGTCTATTATTTTCATTGATTCATGCCGTTGCAACGATTCACTTCCGAGCAGATCATATCGTCAGTGGTACTGTCTTGAACTTGATGGCGCCTGCTCTTGCGGTCTTCTTGGTAAAAGTGCTATATGGTAAGGGACAGACAGATAGTATTTCCGAAGCATTTGGAAAGTTTGACTTCCCAGTGCTATCAAACATTCCAGTCATTGGAGATATTTTCTTCAAGGGTACTAGTTTAGTAGCTTATGTAGCCATTCTCATTTCCTTCCTTTCTTGGTATATTCTTTATAAAACCAAGTTTGGTCTTCGTTTACGTTCTGTGGGGGAACATCCACAAGCGGCTGACACTCTAGGCATTAATGTCTATCGTATGAGATATTACGGTGTCATGATTTCTGGATTTCTTGGGGGTATGGGAGGAGCAGTATATGCTCAGTCAATATCCGTTAATTTCTCGGCAACAACCGTTTTAGGACCAGGCTTTATCGCCTTGGCAGCCATGATTTTCGGGAAATGGAATCCTGTGGGAGCTATGCTATCGAGTCTTTTCTTTGGTGTCTCACAAAGTCTGGCAGTTATCGGAAATCAATTGCCTCTTTTATCAAAAATCCCAACAGTTTACTTGCAAATTGCCCCTTACGTCTTAACCATCATTGTTCTAGCAGCCTTCTTTGGACAAGCTGTTGGACCTAAGGCTGGCGGTAAAAATTATATCAAGTCTAAATAATATCTGATAAAGAGAGGAATATCGCTTTTCTCTCTTTTAATTTTGTCTGTTAAGAAAAGGATTATTGGCTGAAAATATTTGTGATTTTATGAGCAAAAAAGTTGGAAGCGCTATTTCTTTGTGTTATACTTTTAAAAAAGAAGAATTGGAGATATTGCGATGAGTAAAATCGTTGTTGTGGGTACAAACCACGCTGGTACAGCCGCTATTAAAACCTTGTTGTCGAACTATGGTTCTGAAAATGACATTGTGACATTTGACCAAAACTCAAATATTTCTTTTTTGGGATGTGGTATGGCACTTTGGATTGGTGAGCAAATCGATGGTCCAGAAGGTCTTTTCTACTCTAACAAGGAAGAGTTAGAGAGCATGGGTGCGACTGTTTATATGGAGTCACCTGTCAAACACATTGACTTTGCTAAGAAAGAAGTAACCGCTATCGTTGATGGTAAAGAGCATGTGGAATCATACGATAAATTGCTCTTAGCGACTGGTTCACAACCCATCATTCCACCAATCAAAGGGGTTGAGATCAAAGAAGGTTCAACAGATTTTGAAGCCACCCTTGAAAACCTTCAATTTGTTAAACTTTATCAGAATGCTGAAGACGTTATTAACAAATTGGAGAAACCAGGTATTAACCGTGTAGCAGTTGTTGGTGGTGGTTATATCGGTGTTGAGTTGGCTGAAAGCTTCAAACGCAAAGGTAAAGAAGTTGTCCTTGTCGATATTGCTGATACGGTTATGGGAGCTTACTATGATCGTGACTTCACTGAAATGATGAATCGCAACCTTGAAGAAAACGGTGTTAAACTAGCTCTTGGTCAAGCGGTTCAAGCGGTTGAAGGTGATGGAAAAGTAGAACGTCTGGTTACTGATAAAGAAACGTTCGATGTTGACATGGTTATCATGTGTGTTGGTTTCCGTCCCAACACTGCCTTAGGAAACGGCGAATTAGAAACTTTCCGCAATGGTGCTTGGATTGTTGATAAAAGACAAGAAACCAGCATGAAGGACGTTTATGCTATCGGTGATTGCGCAACAATCTACGATAACGCACGTGATGATATCAGCTACATTGCACTTGCATCAAACGCTGTTCGTACTGGTATTGTTGCAGCTCATAACCTTGCAGGACATGATCTTGAAGGTGTTGGCGTTCAAGGTTCCAATGGTATCTCAATCTTTGGTCTTAACATGGTTTCAACTGGTTTGACAGAAGAACGTGCCAAAGAAGCTGGCTTTAACGCTGCAGTAGCATCATTTAATGATAAACAAAAGCCTGAGTTTATTAAACACAACAACCACGATGTGGCTATTAAAATCGTTTACGATAAAGATACCCGTGTTGTCCTTGGTTGCCAAATGGTGTCACGCGAAGATATGTCCATGGGAATTCACATGTTCTCACTTGCGATTATGAAACACGTGACTATCGAAGAGCTTTCTCTTATGGATATCTTCTTCTTGCCACACTTTAACAAACCATATAATTACATCACAATGGCTGCTTTAGGAGCAGAATAAGTTGTCATCATAAAAGGAGGTCTTTGAAGATCCTCCTTTTTAGTTTGTATTAACGAAAAAAGAATTTAACTTGACAAAAGATGAAATCCCTTGCATAATAAATGTAAGCAATGAAAACGCATAGAAAGGAGCCTTCTTATGCAAATTATTAAACGAGATGGACAAGTAGCTGCTTTTAATCCTGAAAAAATTTACCAAGCTATTCTAAAAGCTGCACAGACGGTTTATGTGATTGATGATACTTGGCGCTCTAACCTAGCTCAAGTGACTAAAAAAGTGGTTCTCGATTTAGAGGAAGCACAGGTTGAAAGACCAACCATCAATATGATTCAATCTTTAGTTGAAAATCGTCTGATGGATGCTGGCTATATCAATATTGCCGAGCATTACATTTCATACCGTTTACAAAGAGATTTGGAACGCAATGGCTATGATGACAAAATTATTGTACACCTGCATTTTGAACAAATTATGTAAGCATTGATAGCTAGAAGTTAGATTAAAAAGCCTGAGAAACGCTCTCTCAGGCTTTTTCAATTTGAGGTTAATAGACTCTTTGGAAGGCTTCTTTTAGTCCTTCTGAAAGGACGATCCGATGGTCTGCTGTGATGATAATACCTTCAATATGGGGTGTTTTATCAATCATCATCATAGCCTCAAGCACGGAAAGGCCAAAGAGACGCGTTGTCCAAAGTTCACAATCAACGGATAAATCAGATACGATGGTTAGGCTGAGCATATCAGTGTCCATTGGGTAGCCTGTTTTGGGGCTCAGAAGATGATGGTAGGTCTTACCATTGTGACTGAGTTTTCGTTCATAAATGCCAGATGTGACAACAGACTGATTGGTAATTTTGACAATTCCGATATTTTGCCCGCGCTTTAATTCAGGGTTTTGTATTCCAATGTACCATTTATGATCAGGACGGTTACGATTGGGGCCATAAACGAGAACATTACCTCCAAGATTTATCATTGCAGCACTAACTGACTGCGATTTCAGGTAAGCCATTATAAGGTCTGCGATATAACCTTTAGCAACAGCACCTAAATCAAGTCGCATGCCCTTTTTGGTCAAAAAAACCGTTTGATTTTTTAAATCTAGTCGAATATCTCTAGGATTGGTTAGATGCAGTGCCTCTTGTATCACGGCATCATCTGGTACATGAGCATCGGAAAAGCCGATGCGCCAAGCATTGACCAAGGGACCTATGGCAATATTTAACTGACTTGGCGAGTCGAGGCTATGTGTTTTTGCCAAGGCGATCAGATTCAGTAGTTCAGGATGAGCTTTAACAGGCTTAATCCCAGCATTCTGATTGATAGCCATGAGTTCGGAAGTATCATCATTGGCACTGAAACGCTTGTTGTACTGGTGAAGTAATGCCACACAGTCGTCGATGAGCGGTTCAGGTCTAGCACTATCAATGAGAAGGTCGATTTTAGTGCCCATCAGACGTAGAGAATGAGTGGTTATAGGCATAAACTAGCTTAATTTTTCTTTTTGAGTTCGCCTTGTGGAAAGTATGTTCCCTCAGGAAGGTCTTTGATAATGACATGAACGGCTTCTTTGGGTGCTTTGGTAATGCGTGACACGACCTCAGTAACTTCACGAGCTAATTGAGCTTTTTGTTCAGCAGTACGGCCTTCAAATAGGTCAATGTTTACAAATGGCATAAAATATCTCCTTTATGGTTAAATGTTTGGCAGCTAAAACGAGCTGTTTGGCATTATTTTAGCATAATTTTAAACGATTGTCAGATGTTTTGAGGTCATGGATGGGGCATATGAACAGTCGCCAATAATAGTATTTTATGGTAAAATGGAGAAGATATTGAAAGAAGAGGTCTGTTTTTTTGGCACAGTTATATTATCGTTATGGAACGATGAATTCTGGAAAATCGATTGAAATTTTAAAAGTTGCTTACAACTACGAAGAGCAAGGAAAACCCATTATTTTAATGACGAGTGCGCTAGATAATCGTGATGGACTTGGCTATGTTTCCAGTCGTATTGGTGTCAAACGTCGCGCAGCGGTGATTACACCTGAGACGGACATTTATGGCTTTGTGGAAAGTCAAACAATTAAGCCCTACTGTGTTTTGATTGATGAATGTCAATTCTTAACCAAGGCAAATGTTTATGATTTAGCTCGGATAGTTGATGAGTTGGATATTCCAGTCATGGCATTTGGTTTAAAAAATGATTTTCGAAATGAACTGTTTGAGGGTTCAAAATATTTTTTACTATTAGCCGATAAGATTGACGAAATCAAGACCATCTGTCATTTTTGTTCTAAAAAGGCAACCATGGTGTTACGAATGGAAGATGGTCATCCTGTTTATGATGGAGATCAGATTCAGATAGGTGGCAATGACACCTATACTTCTGTTTGTCGCAAGCACTATTTTAACCCTGATTTATCAATGAAGTAGTATCTATAAGGAGAAACAATGAATATTTATGACCAATTACAGGCGGTAGAAGACCGATATGACGAGTTAGGGGAGTTACTCTCGGACCCTGAAGTTGTCTCTGATACCCAACGTTTTATGACCTTATCAAAAGAGGAGGCCAGTACGCGGGAAATGGTTACGACCTATCGTGAATACAAAGGAATTCTCCAAAATATCTCTGACGCGGAAGAGATGATTAAAGACGCTAGTGGTGACGCAGAGTTAGAGGAAATGGCTAAGGAGGAGTTGAAAGAGTCCAAGGCGGCTAAAGAAGCCTATGAAGAAAAACTCAAAATTCTACTCTTGCCAAAGGATCCTAATGATGACAAAAATATTATCTTGGAAATCCGTGGAGCAGCTGGTGGGGATGAAGCAGCACTGTTTGCTGGTGACCTCCTGCAAATGTATCAGAAGTATGCTGAGACACAGGGTTGGCGTTTTGAAGTCATGGAAGCTTCTTACAATGGTGTTGGAGGTATCAAGGAAGTGGTTGCCATGGTTTCAGGTCAATCTGTTTATTCGAAGTTGAAGTACGAGTCAGGAGCTCATCGCGTGCAGCGGGTTCCTGTGACAGAAAGCCAAGGACGTGTCCATACCTCAACGGCAACGGTTCTTATCATGCCAGAAATTGAAGAGGTTGACTATGCCATTGACCCTAAAGACCTCCGTGTGGATATTTATCACGCTTCCGGTGCTGGTGGCCAGAATGTCAATAAGGTTGCCACAGCTGTTCGTATGGTCCATATCCCAACCGGCATTAAAGTTGAGATGCAAGAGGAACGAACACAGCAGAAAAACCGTGATAAAGCACTCAAAATTATTCGTGCACGTGTCGCTGATCACTTTGCCCAAATTGCACAAGATGAACAGGATGCAGAACGTAAATCAACTGTCGGAACAGGGGACCGTTCAGAGCGGATTCGAACCTATAATTTCCCACAAAATCGGGTCACCGATCACCGAATTGGTTTAACCCTTCAAAAACTTGACACCATCTTGTCAGGAAAAATGGAGGAGATTGTAGATGCCTTGATTATGTATGACCAAACACAAAAACTGGAAGCCTTGAACCAATAATGACTTATAGACAGTGGATTAATGAACTCGGTAGTATTCTTGAAAACTTAGGTGAAGAAAAAGAAGCCCTCATTTTCGCTTTCAAGGAAAAAAAAGGGTGGTCAACGACAGATTTTGCCTTACATCAGGCCAAGGAAATCACACCAGACGATCAAAGGCTTTTAGAGGCTATTTTTGAGCATTTAAAAGCACACAAACCTGTTCAGCATTATCTTGGCTATGCCTATTTTAAGGATTTGACTTTAACAGTGACTTCAGATGTCTTGATTCCACGCCCTGAGACTGAAGAGTTGGTGAATCTTATCTTATCCAAACACGATTCCAAACCCTTGAAAGTGCTTGACATTGGGACAGGCAGTGGTGCTATTGCAGTTGCCCTCAAGGCTCAGCGTCCTAATTGGAAGGTGACTGCTGTTGATATTTCCGACGCTGCTTTAAAGATTGCTCGGCATAACGGGAATCAGCTCGGTCTTAATATCGAATGGCTTCAATCTGATATCTTTAGCCATGTTTCAGGAGAATTTGACCTTATCGTATCTAACCCCCCTTACATTGCAAGGGAAGATACTTGTGAAGTGGGGCTTAATGTTCTCAATCATGAACCTCATGAAGCTCTATTTGCCGAGGACGACGGCTATGCCATTTACCAGCGAATTAGTCAAGAAGCGTCAGCCTTTCTGACGAAAAATGGTCAAATCTATTTGGAAATTGGCTTCAAGCAAGGAAAAAAGGTCAAAGCGCTGCTTGAACAATATTTTCCTCATCGACAAGTGTCTGTTCTAAAGGATAGCTTTGGCAAAGATAGAATGGTGGTGCTAGGAAAATGACTCAGGTGGACAAACTGTCGCAAGAATTAAAAAAGGGAGCTGCTGTTGTTCTACCAACCGAAACGGTTTATGGTATTTTTGCCAAAGCTCTAGAGGAAAAATCTGTCGATTTGGTTTATGCCTTAAAAGAGCGACCACGTGATAAGGCTATGAATCTCAATGTCGCTTCTTATCAAGCTATTCTTGCTTTTTCTAAGAATCAGCCTTCCTTTCTTGAAAAATTAGTTAAAGCATTCTTACCTGGTCCCTTAACCATTATTCTACAAGCCAATGAAAGGGTACCATCCTGGATTAACTCTGGTCTTAATAGTGTTGGTTTTCGGATGCCTAATCATCCCATAACACAGCGCTTGATTGCAAAACACGGCCCCTTAATTGGTCCTTCTGCTAACAAATCTGGTCAGGAGAGCGGAAAGTCCTTTGAGGCAATCATTCGAACATTTGACTACCAGATTTTGGGCTATGAGGATGATGCTTTCTTGACCGGTATGGATTCCACTATCTTAGATTTATCATCCGACAGAGCTCGGATTTTAAGGCAGGGGAATCTTTCAAAAGAAGAGTTAGTGTTAGTGGTTCCTGAACTTAACTTCTAAAAGGAGACGTATATGCTTCGTTCGTTAACTTTGGATGATATGCCAGCTATTCGTACAATCAATGATAGGTCTTTGGGCTATCCGGTGACGTTAGAGCTGACGCAAAAGCAATTTGAAACGATATCCCAAAGCTCCAAGCATTTAATCATAGGATTTGAAGACCATTCGTCACATCATATTGTGGGCTATATCCATGCTGAGGTTTACGAAAGTCTTTATTCAAAAGCTGGTTTAAATGTTTTAGCGCTAGCTGTTTTGCCAGAATACCAAGGACAGGGCATTGGCAAATCCTTGCTCTTGGCCTTGGAAAACCGAGCGACAGAAGAAGGCTTCGCCTTCATTCGCTTAAACTCAGGTAGTCATCGGACAGACGCACATGCCTTTTACCGTAAAATGAATTACAATGGAGATAAAACTCAAGTCCGTTTTATCAAAGAATTATGAGGTGATAATATGATTTTTGATCAACAAGATTTCAAAGCATACGATGCTGAATTATGGCAAGCTATTCAAGCAGAAGCAGACCGTCAGCAAAATAATATTGAGCTAATTGCTTCTGAGAATGTGGTCTCAAAAGCTGTAATGGCAGCACAAGGGTCACTATTGACCAACAAATATGCCGAAGGTTATCCAGGAAATCGTTATTATGGAGGTACTCAAGCCGTTGATGTGGTAGAAAATTTGGCTATTGAACGTGCCAAAGAACTGTTTGGGGCTAAGTTTGCCAACGTTCAACCACATTCTGGTAGTCAAGCTAATGCTGCAGCTTACATGGCTTTGATTGCACCAGGGGATACTGTTTTGGGGATGGATTTGTCAGCTGGTGGGCACTTAACCCATGGTTCTCCAGTAAATTTCTCTGGTAAAACTTATCATTTTGAAGCTTATGGTCTTGATCCTGAGACGGAAGAAATTAACTATGACACGCTTTTAGAGATTGCGGAAAAAGTGAAGCCGCAGGTGATTGTAGCAGGTGCCTCTGCTTATTCAAAGGCCCTTGACTTTAAAAAATTCCGTGAGATTGCGGATCACGTTGGGGCTAAATTGATGGTGGACATGGCTCATATTGCAGGATTGGTTGCCAGTGGTCTTCACGACAATCCAGTATCGTATGCCGATATTGTTACCTCAACCACTCATAAAACCTTACGTGGCCCACGTGGTGGTTTGATTTTAACTAATGATGAGGCTTTGGCTAAGAAGATTAACTCTGCCGTTTTTCCTGGATTACAAGGTGGTCCTTTGGAGCATGTCATTGCTGCTAAGGCTGTTGCCTTCAAAGAAGCGCTTGACCCAGCTTTTAAAGACTATAGTCAACAAGTTTTAGCTAATGCCAAAGCAATGGCTGAAGTGTTTCAAGAAGATCCTGATTTTCGTGTGATTTCGGGCGGCACAGATAACCATTTATTCCTCGTCGACGTGACTGGTGTCGTGGAAAATGGAAAAGTCGCTCAAAATCTCTTAGATGAGGTTAATATTACCCTCAATAAAAATGCGATTCCTAATGAGCAGCTCTCTCCTTTCAAAACGTCTGGTATCCGAATTGGTAGCCCAGCAATCACTAGCCGTGGAATGACTGAAAACGAAGCGAAACAGATTGCCCAGCTTATCATCAAAACCTTAAAAAATGCAGATAATGATGCTATTTTAGAGGACGTTAGAGCTGAGGTCAAATCCTTAACAGAGGCATTCCCTCTTTATGAGAACTAATACCATATGTTAGATTTGTATTTAAAACGATTAGTCATTCATCAGTTTAGCCCAGAAGATACTGAGTTGCGTATATCGAGACAGCTGATTCCTTTGTCACCCCGTCTAGATGACTATTTCCGTAAAAAAATTAGTAAAGTCTTTTCAGATGATGCCAAACGAGGAACCTTCCCCAAAGAGCATCCTTTCTTGGATTATTTAACCGATGATTTTTTAGCAACGACAATCACCATCGCTAATCTATGGAAAGAAGAGTTTGTGATTTCTGAAGACCAAAAAACAAATGACTTGGTTTTCATTGAGTTTGATAAAGAGGGGGAACCTTTCTTTGCCTTTTTAAGAATTGCCCTTAAAGAAAACTTGGCGCATCTAGCTGATCAGGACAATCCGATTTCACTAACGCAGAATAACCTTCCGAGTGCAGCACAGACACCAGATGAAGCTCTGATTATCAATAAAAAGACATTACAGTATTATCTGATTGAAAAGCGAATTAAACATAATGGGTCTTTTGCTAATTATTTTTCAGAAAATCTGCTTCAAGTTGTCCCAGAGCAGTCTGTTAAAAAATCAATTAAGCTCATGGAAACTACCGCTCAAAAGATTGCGGAGAAATTTCATAAGGATGATTTTCAATTCCAATCTAAAATGAAGGCTGCCCTTCATCAAACTATCGAAGAAGAGCAGGAATTATCACCGGAAAAATTAGCGGATCAGCTCTTTGACGATAATTTAACCGCTCGTTTGACTTTTGTGGATCAACTCAAAGAGAGTGTTCCTAACCCTATTTCAGTAGCGGATATTGATCATAGTCGCCAGTCTAAAAAATTAGAATCCCAAAAACTCTCCTTATCTAATGGCATTGAATTAGTAGTGCCTAATACAGTTTATCAGGATGCTGAAATGGTAGAATTTATTCAAAATCCCGATGGAACCTACTCTATTTTAATCAAGAATATTCAGGACATAACCAATAAATAATGTTTAAATATATCAGAAGGACACTTGCTCTCCTTATTTTTGCAGTTCTTTCCTACCAACTGTTCACCATTCATCAAAATGTCACCCATGTCCTTTCTTATCGACCAATGGTGGAAGAGATTTTGGCGGAGAATGATTCTACGACAAATGAAGATTTGATTTTAGCCATGATTTACACTGAAACCAAGGGCCAAGAAGCAGACTTGATGCAATCCAGCGAAAGCTCGACAGGCGTTGCCAACACCATCACTGATAGTCGAGAAAGTGTTAGGCAAGGGGTTACCGTCTTATCAGACAATCTAGAACAAGCTCTAAAGTACCAAACAGATGCCTGGACAGCTGTTCAAGCCTACAATTTTGGAAATGCTTATATCAAGTATGTCGCAAAACACGGTGGTAAAAATACCATTGACTTAGCCAAAACCTATTCTAAAACAGTGGTCGCACCTAGCCTTGGCAATGATAGTGGTGAGACTTATCGCTATTATAATCCTGTTGCTCTGTTTTATGGGGGCGGCGAGCTATATCAAAATGGTGGTAATATTTATTATGCTAAACAAGTTCAATTTAACCTTTTTTTGGTGAAATTGATGAGTCACTTCTAGAAAGAATCTTATGAGCGCACTGTTTCACTATTTTAAAGGCTATCTCAAAGAAACCATTCTAGGGCCTCTTTTTAAATTATTAGAGGCTTCGTTTGAGCTGATGATCCCCCTCATCCTGGCTCGGATTGTCGATGATATTATTCCTAAACACAATGAAAATCATCTACTCATGATGATTTTTCTGCTATTTGCTCTAGCAAGTATCGGCATTGTTGTCGCCTTGTTGGCTCAGTATTACTCCGCCAAAGCTGCTATCGGCTATACCAAGTCCTTGTCTGATGATTTGTTCCAAAAAATACTCAGCTTACCAAAAGCAGAACGCGATACCATTGGAACATCAAGCTTGGTAACCCGTATGATTAGTGATACCTACCATATTCAAACAGGAATCAATCAGTTTCTTCGTTTGTTTTTACGCTCTCCTTTTATCGTATTTGGAGCGATAATCATGGCGTTTCACATCAGCCCACGATTAACGGGCCTATTTGTCCTTATGGTGGTTGTCTTGTTTGGGATAATTGCCTTGATGAGTCAGTTATTATCTCCGATTTACCGTCGTAGCCGTTCTGCATTGGATCGTTTAGTGGCTTTGACACGAGAGCAACTAGAAGGCATTCGTGTAATTCGAGCCTTTGGTAAGGAAGTGGCTGAACGTTCAGCATTTCAAGCTGAAAACAAAGCTTACTGGCGCTATCAACTAACCGCCGGTCGCTTGTCGAGCTTAGTGGGGCCACTGACCTTTCTGGTTGTTAACTTAACTTTGCTAGCTGTTATTTGGCATGGCAATCGCTTAATTAATCACTCTCTCTTATCACAAGGGATGCTTATTGCTCTTATCAATTATTTACTGCAAATGTTAAGCGAATTATTAAAAACAACTCTACTGGTTACCTCTTTAAACCAAAGCTTTATCAGTGCCAAACGAGTTTATGAAATTTTCGAGACGCATAGTGAGTTCTTAAACAAGGGTATTGCAGTAAAGGAATCCTGTTTACCATCTGATTTAGCCATTGTTGCCAAAAATGTGACGTTTACTTATCCCGAAGCAGCTAAGCCTGCCTTGGAAGGGATTAGTTTTCAGTTGAAACAGGGGGAATTCTTGGGCATTATTGGAGGAACAGGTTCTGGCAAAACAACCTTGGTGCAGCTACTTGCCCACCTTTATGAGGCTGACGGTGGAGAGTTGATGATCTATCAAAATGGTCAGTCTCCAAAGTCTGTGAAAGACTGGCGCGAGTGGGTAGCACTTGTCCCACAAAAAGCGCAGTTGTTTAAAGGAACTATTCGAAGTAACTTACAGTTGGGTCGGCGTGATGCGGCTTCGGATAAAGACCTAGAACGAGCTATTTCCACAGCACAGGCAAAGGATTTTGTGATGGCAAAAGAAGGGCAATTAGGGGCTTTTGTATCTGCATTTGGTCGTAACTTTTCAGGAGGACAGCGTCAACGCTTGACTATTGCAAGAGGACTGCTCAAGCAAGCTCCCTTTCTCATTCTGGATGATGCTAGCTCTGCCCTTGATTTTTTGACCGAAAGAAAATTATTAGAAGCTTTACGTCAGAATTGTCAAAACCATCAGCAGCACCTCATCATGGTTTCTCAGCGAACACGCAGTTTAATCACGGCTGATAAGATTCTTGTGCTTGATAAAGGACGTCTCCTTGCCCAAGGGACACACGAAGAGTTATTAGCCTCGTGTCCTCTTTATCAGGATATTCATCACTCCCAAGAAAGCGAGGTGGTTGAATGAAAGCCAAACAGCAAGCTGCAACTAGCCGACGGTTAATCACTGATTTACTGCAGTACCGTTGGCTCTTATTCTGTATCGGCTTTGGAACGATTGCCCAAGTTTCTCTAACCGTCTATTTACCTGTTTTACTAGGGCAAGCTGTGGATGGTGTTCTGAGTCCTGATAGGCTAAGCCTGGTTCCGCCCTTATTAGTCAAGATGCTTGTCATTATCCTCTTAAATACGCTGGTGCAATGGCTTAATCCACTGTTGACCAATCGTTTGATATTTGACTATATTGCTAGTCTGAGAGATAAGGTTAGTGAGCAGCTGGTACATTTGCCGATAGCAACTATCGACCGTTTGGGGGTCGGCGATTTAGTTAGCCGAGTGACTGCTGATACTGAGCAATTAACAAATGGCTTACTCATGATTTTTAACCAATTCTTGATTGGTATTTTAATGATTCTGGTTACCCTCATTACCATGGCAAAACTAGATTTTGTCATGCTGATGATGGTCTTAGTCTTAACCCCCTTATCTCTCGTATTAGCGCGTTATATCGCTCTAAAGAGTTATGCTTTTTTTCAAGCACAAAGCAAAGCCCGTGGAGAACAAACACAATTTGTTGAAGAGGTGATTACGCAAGAAACATTAGTGCAAGCATTCAATGCTCAAAAACAAATGCTTGAGTATTTTCAAGACCTTAATCACCACTATGCCAATGTTTCACAAAAAGCTGTCTTTTACGCGTCAACGGTTAATCCAACCACCCGCTTTGTCAATAGCTTGATTTATGCGGTATTAACAGGAGTAGGGGCCTTTAATATTATTCACGGTAATTTCTCTGTAGGACAATTAATAACCTTTTTAAACTACGTTAACCAATACACCAAACCATTTAATGACATTTCCTCGGTGATGTCTGAATGGCAGAGCGCACTGGCTTGTGCGGAACGCCTATACAGGGTCTTAGAGTTATCAAGAGAAGATGATAGTAGCAGTCATCAGTCGGCAGACCGAGTTACTGGTGATATTCGTTTTCAGAATGTTAGCTTTGGCTATGAGAGCGATAATCTCCTCATCAAAAACCTCAGCTTATCCATTCCAGCTGGAAGTCACGTTGCCATTGTGGGCCCAACTGGTGCTGGAAAGTCAACCTTGATTAATTTGCTCATGCGTTTTTATGAGCTTGATCAAGGCTGTATCGCTATAGATGGTGTTCCTATCTCTCAGATGACTCGACATAGCCTCAGAGAGCAGGTGGGCATGGTCTTGCAAGAAACCTGGTTAAAATCAGCAACCGTGCACGACAATATTGCTTACGGGAGACCCGGTGCTAGTCGCAAAGAGGTCATTGCAGCAGCTAAACAAGCTAACGCTCATTTCTTCATTGAGCAATTGCCTAATGGATACGATACCTTTTTAACTGACGGTGGGGCCTCTCTGTCCCAAGGTCAGCGTCAGTTGTTAACCATTGCTCGTGTGATTTTGAAAAATCCTGCTTTACTTATCTTAGATGAAGCCACTTCCTCAATTGACACGCGTACCGAACGCTTGATTCAAGATGCCTTGAATCATTTGATGAGCGGCAAAACGAGCTTTATCATTGCTCATCGCTTATCAACCATTCAGCAAGCTGATATGATTTTAGTGATGGTAGATGGCGATATTATCGAGCATGGAACTCATCAGGAGTTAATGAGTAAGCAGGGCTTTTACTATCAACTGCAAACAGCCCATCAGTGATGGCATAGAAAAAGAGTTAGTGGCGTTCACTAACTCTTTTTAACTATTCTTTAATAAAGTCGTTGATTTCTGCTTCAATAGCAGCAATTTTCAAATTAGCCTCATCAAGGGTTTCACCCACTGTTGCAATGTAAAACTTGATTTTTGGCTCTGTTCCAGATGGTCGTACCGCAAACCAAGAATCATCGGCTAAGGTGTATTTTAAAACATCACTTGGTGGTGTGGCTAATGAAGTGACGTTCCCATTAGCATCTGTTTTGGTTTGGTTCGCAAAATCTTCAAAAACAGTAATTTCCGTTTGGTTAAAGGTTTTTGGAGCTTGGTCACGGAATTTGGCCATGATGGTTTTAATTTGTTCAGCACCATCTTTACCTGAGAGAGTGATTGAAATGGTTTTTTCAGCAAAGTAGCCATATTCTTTGAAAATCTCATCGATACCATCAGCTAGTGTTAAGCCACGAGAGCGATAGTAGGCTGCGATTTCTGCCACCATCAACACGGCTTGAATGGCATCTTTATCACGAACAAATGGTTTGATAAGGTAGCCGAAACTTTCTTCAAAGCCAAACATGTAAGTGTAGTTATGATTTTCTTCAAATTCTTGAATTTTTTCAGCGATGAATTTAAAGCCTGTTAGTACATTGAACATGGTTGCGCCATAACTTTCAGCAATTTTGGTTACCAACTCTGTTGAAACGATTGATTTGGCTAAGGCAGCATTTTCGGGAAGGGTACCTGCTTCCTTGTGAGCTTCCAAGATATATTTGGCAATCAAGGCTCCAATTTGATTCCCAGATAAATTCCAGTATGAGCCATCAGCCTGACGAATTTCAACGCCCACGCGGTCAGCATCTGGGTCAGTAGCAAGAAGAACATCGGCAGCAAGTTCCCGACCAAGCTCTTCAGCAAGAGCAAAAGCTGCTTGACTTTCGGGATTTGGAGAAGCCACAGTTGAAAAATCAGGATCAGCAGTTGCTTGGCTTTCAACGACTTCCACAGCTTCAAATCCAGCTTGCGCAAGTGCTTTTCGTGTGAGCATTTCCCCAGTTCCATGCAGCGGTGTGTAAACAATCTTCATGTCCCGACCAAATGAGTCAATCAATTCTTGGTTAATAGTGACTGTTTTGACTTCTTTGAGGTACTCATCATCAATAGTTTGACCAATCACTTCGATGAGTCCTTCTTGTTCTGCTTGGTCACGATCAGCTAAGGCAATAGTAAAAGGATCTTCAATGGCACGGATATACTCAGTGAGAGCAGCAGCATCAGCTGGTGGCATCTGTCCACCATCAGAACTATAGACCTTATAGCCATTAAATTCTTTTGGATTGTGGCTGGCGGTAATCATGATACCAGAGAAAGCATTCAGGTAACGGACAGCAAATGATAATTCCGGTGTCGGACGAAGACTCTCAAAAACATAGGCTTTGATACCATGCGCTGCTAGAACTTGTGCCGACTCAAACGCAAATTCAGGAGAGAAGTGACGAGAGTCATAAGCGATGGCAACACCTCGTTTTTTAGCCTCTTCGCCTTTGGATTCAATCAGCTTAGCTAACCCTTCCGTGGCTTGACGTACCACAAAAACATTGATGCGATTAGTTCCTGCTCCAATGTAGCCACGCATACCTGCTGTGCCAAATTCTAAATGAGTGTAAAAGGCATCTTCCTTAGTAGCTTCGTCCATAGTTTCTAATTCTTGGCGAAGGTAGTCTGGAAGTTGGTTGAAGGCTAGCCATTTTTCATATCGTTCTTGATAAGTCATAAGTTACTCCTTTTTAAAAACATTGAAAATCTTTTAAACGCTTTCAATTATACCATAATAGACAAAAAAAAACCATGGGATTCCCATAGTTTCATTATTTTCTGAAATGATTAAGTCGAGGAACCATAATACTTACCAACAAAGCGGAAATAATCATTTCTGCCAAAGCATTAGAAGAAATGATGGCTGCTAAGAGGGCTTGAATATTGCCACCATAAACACCAGCAAAAAAGATAAAAATACCAGATAGCACAAAGACGGTATTGGTCAAAGACCCCACCAAGCCTGCTAAGGCTAGGCCAAATCGATTATGAAACCACTGATAGACAAAATACGGCGTAATACCAATCAAGACACGTGGTAAAATAGCTATGGCAAGTGAGGCAAGGTTACCATGCTCAACGAAAGGAGAAAATAGATAACTTGTCGGTAATAAAATGATGCTATTGGTTATCATGCTCATCATCCCCATTAGCAGGCCTAGGCTAGCTCCAATGCGTGGCCCATAGAGGAGAGAAGCAATGATGACAGGGATTTGCACGAGAGTTGGTTTGATAGGGATTGGCCAAATACTAAACACCATATTGCTTAATAACTGAATGATTAGCATAATGGCAAAGAAAATAGCTATTGTTGCCATTTGGCGAGATTTAGTTGCTTTCACTTAAAGCCTCCTCAATCTTTTCTAGAATAACAGGGATGTCAGCCAGGGCACCCCGACCGAGGTCTCCACAAGCCAGAACAGCAGATTTAGGAACAATTTCCTCATAACCATAGGATTTCAAACGTTCAATATTAGCTTGGGTGGCAGGGTGATGGTACATCTTCGTATTCATCGCTGGGGCAAACAGCTTTGGAACATGGCTTGGCAAGGCCAAAGCTGTTGCAGTGACCATATTGTTAGCCATGCCATTGGCCATTTGAGCAATCGTATTAGCAGAAGCAGGAGCTAGAATAAAGAGGTCAGCCTCTTTCCCTAAATCAATGTGGTTAATACGATTAGCCAGTTTCTCATCCATAACATCCAAGTGAACTGGATTTTTAGATAAGACTTGCATGGTCAAAGGGGTGATAAAGCGGGTAGCTGATTCCGTCATTAAGACATGAACGTGATACCCTAGTTTTCCTAGCTGACTAGTCAAATCCGCAGCTTTATAGGCTGAGATAGAACCAGAGACCGCTAATAAGATGGTTTTAGCCATTTTTTGTTACCTCATGATAAATTAACTCTGAAATAGCTTCCTTGGTAGTAGCCTCTTGAACCCTATCTGAACCGACCAAAAAGGCGTGGTGCTCCTTAGCTGTGATATGAGTCAAGTCATTGGCTAAAATATAGTCAGCCTTATTTTGACGAAGACTTTCACGCGCTACCTCAAGAAGTTCCTCCTTTGAAACATCAACCAACAGCTTAAAACCAATTAAGGTGATTGCTGGATGCCATTTCTTTACTAAAGAGATCAACTTGGGTGTTTTTTTCAGCAACAAGACTTGATAATCTGACTGCGATGAAATTTTAGTTTCTGAATTTGACTTTAAAAAGAGTTGATCAATGTCATCTGTCTGCTTGATTTCCTCCAAATCAGTCATGTAAACCGGGGTGTAGTCTGAAACTGCCATAGCATGAATGAGGGCATCGTGTTGTGGGACAGACTTTTCCAAGGCATGATGTAAATCAGCTACTGATTCAATGATAATCAGCGAAAGATGGTCATGATTACTCGGTTTGACCGCTCGGTTTGTTGTGATTAAAGTGACTTGATGCCCAGCCTTTAAAAAGGTCTCAGCAAGCATCGTCCCTAAACGACCTGTAGAATGATTGGTGATGCCACGAACAGAATCAATTGCTTCTGTAGTGCCACCAGATGTTATCAAAATTCTCATAAGCACATTTTACTAAAAAAGCGCTCATTGGTAAACTTTTTAATCGCTGTCAGCAAAGTCAGTAGTTGAGTTCTACCGAATCTTAAGGTATGATAGGTAGCAGTTAGTTATGATAGATGAGGAGTACACTATTGTCACACATGTTGGAGTCCCTTTCGCCCTTGACCATGTCTGTTTTTGGTCTATACGAAGATGCTTTCAAACAGACCGTCCAGCCCTTTGCTTGGGCGGATGCGTTTTTACGTCATATCAGTAACCACTCTGACCAGATGATTCTTCATTTTTGGCCAATGGAAAATACCCTTATTTTAGGGATGCTGGATAGGCAGGTTCCCTACTTTTCAGAAGGGCTGCAAGTGATTAAAAATCATGGTTACAAGCCCATTGTTCGCAATATTGGCGGGCTAGGTGTGATTTCAGATGATGGGATTTTCAATTTTTCCTTAATTCTGCCTAATGCCCACCAACTGTCTATCAACGATGCCTATTTAATGATGGTTGAGCTGATTAGGGAGATGTTTCATGACTTCAAGGAAACCATTGAACACTTTGAAATCCCTCAATCCTATTGCCCAGGTACCTTTGACCTTAGTATTAACGGCAAAAAGTTTGCTGGTCTAGCACAAAGAAGGGTCAAAGATGCCGTCCTTGTTTCGGCTTATCTAAGCGTCTATGGGAATCAACTGTTTCGTGGTCAGTTGGTCAAGGATTTTTATGATAAAGGGATAAAAGGTCAGCCCACTTTGGCAAACTATCCTGATATTGACCCAACTTGCATGAGTAACTTATCTGACTTACTGGGCATATCATTTAGCATCGAAGATATCCAACATCGTATCTTAACCTGTTTTGACAAGCGTGGTGTTAAAAGACACCACTTGCATTTGGATCAAGAGTTGATAACCACTTATGAAACCTTTTTAACCCAACACCTTAACCGTAACCGAAGTATTATCAACTGATTTTTTAGGGAAAACTTGCTATAATGGGGTCATGCACTACTAACTATAATGAACAGTACTAAAGGAGAAAACATGGCCAAAATCGCAAATTCAATGCTTATCACCAAAGAAGGCAATCACTACCGAATTAGCATGACACCGGAGCTGCAAGAAGTTTTAGGAGATATTGCTTATATTGATTTTACCGAGGAAGAGACGGTTGCTGTTGATGATGCTCTTTTAAACTTAGAAAGTTCTAAAGCTGTCATGGAGTTGGCAAGCCCTTTAGCTGGAACCATTCTGTCTCGCAATGAAGCAGCCAGTGCCAATCCAGCGGTGTTGAATCAGCCAGAAGTTGAGCAAAACTGGATTGTGATGTTAACAGACGTTGATGAAGCAGCTTATCAATCTTTAAAAGACGCTTCTTAAGAGAAAGATGACAGGTAAAACGATTTCTATCCTTAAAAACACCTTGTTTAGAGATTGTTGCAACAAATCAGGAGCTTCTCTAACAACTAAGTAGATAACCTTGAAGGCGACACTCTGGTGTCGGATTGTTTTACCCCATTCCACTCATAAGTCAATCACCGGGATTGGCTTTTACTACTGATAACAGGCTCTAAGGAGAAAGTAAATGATTCGCAATGCTGGCATCGAGGATGCCAAGTCCCTACAAGCTATTTACGCGCCCTATGTTTTAAAAACAGCTATTACCTTTGACTATCAGGTGCCATCAATCACAGCATTCGAAAAACGTATTGTTGCCATTTCGGAAAGGTTTCCTTTTTTGGTTTATGAAGAAGATGGTCACGTGCTAGGTTATGCTTATGCCAGTCCTTACAAAGAGCGAGCCGCTTACGATTGGTCCTCAGAAGTGTCTATCTACCTTGACGAAGCAGTTCGTGGAAGAGGTATCGGTACAAAATTGTATGACACTCTAGAGCAGGGACTTGCACAAAGAGGATTTAAAAATTGCTTAGCTTGTATTACTTATCCTAATGAAGCCAGTGAAAACTTCCACCACAAACGAGGTTACCAAAAAGTAGCTCATTTTCCTGAAATTGGCTATAAATTCGATCAGTGGCATGATATCATCTGGATGCAAAAGCAACTAAACAGCGTTTAAAAACGACTCGCTCTTGTTTTGGGATTGGCTTTCAGAGGTCGTCATTACTTTTCAGAAAAAAATCAAAAAATAACCATTATTAAAAACCGTTTTCACCTATTTTTTGCTATAATATTATTCCAGAGTTATATCTAGATTGAGAGGATAGAAAAATTTACGAAAAGGAAAAAATCATTACCTTACTAGATCGTGGTAAGAGAGGTATTTTCAGAGGAATCTTTAGTCGGACAACAGTGATTGCCATATTGTTGATTTTACAGATTCTTTTTTTTGTGGCCTCATATCGCTGGTTCCAGTCTTATAAGGTGCAATTTGAAGTCTTTGAAATCACGCTTTCCATCGTTACCGTCTTATATCTCATTAATAGTGACATGGACTCGACAGCAGTAATCACCTGGTTATTGATACTAGTTCCTTTTCCCTTGATTGGAAGCCTCTTTTTACTTTATACCAAGCAAGATTTTGGTTTTAAAGCCATGCGTTCAAGTATTCAACGAACGATTGACGCTACCCGTCCGTATCTTATCCAAGATACGGAGGCTGTTTTAGAATTGAAGAACAGGCATGCTAGTGATTATAACTTATTTTCATACTTGGAAAACTCTAGTGGACATTTTCCAGTATATCGCCAAACAGATGTGACTTATTTTGCATCTGGCGAAGAAAAATTTAAAGTATTGAAAGAAGAACTTCGCAAGGCCCAAAAGTATATCTTTTTGGAGTATTTTATCATCGGAGAAGGCCTGATGTGGGGGGAAATCCTAGCTATTTTGGAGCAAAAAGTAGCTGAAGGCGTTGAAGTTCGTGTCATGTATGATGGGATGATTGAATTTTCAACCTTGAGTTTTGATTACACTGAGCGGCTGAAAAATCTTGGCATCAAAGCCAAAGCCTTTGCTCCCTTATCACCGTTTATTTCAACTTACTATAATTACCGGGATCATCGTAAAATTCTAGTCATTGATGGGAAAGTTGCCTTTACTGGCGGCATCAACCTAGCAGATGAATACATCAATCAAGTGGAACGTTTTGGGCATTGGAAAGATAGTGCCATTATGCTAAAAGGGCGTGCCGTTGATACCTTTACCATTTTGTTCTTACAGTTATGGGATGCCTACCAAGATGACATCGACGTAGAGCCGTATCTAGCCCTCCATGATTATCGGCCTAATAATGGCTTTGTCGTTCCCTATGGTGACTCACCTTTGGACAATGATAAAATTGGTGAGAATGTTTATATTGATATTTTAAATAATGCTAGAGACTATGTTCATATCATGACCCCATATTTGATTTTAGATGGTGAATTGGCACATGCCTTAAAATTTGCTGCCCAACGTGGGGTAGATGTCTCTATTATCATGCCGGGCATTCCAGATAAAAAAATCCCTTATGCTCTGGCTAAGACTTATTATGCATCACTAATTAGAGCAGGTGTCAAGATATACGAATACACACCTGGCTTTATCCATGCCAAAGTATTTGTCAGCGATCGTCAAAAAGCTGTCGTTGGAACAATCAACCTCGATTATCGAAGTCTTTATCATCATTTTGAATGTGCGGCGTACTTGTATCAAACAACATGTATCCCCAAAATTGAAAAAGACTTCCAAAATACCCTTAAACAAAGTCATTTAGTAACGCTTAAAGAAGTCCACGATCGTCCCTTATCAACTAAAATATTAGGAACACTTGCTAAAACAATCGCTCCGCTAATGTGAATAAGCCTACAAATGGCTTATTTTTTTGTTATAATAAAGACTATTCAGGCGAAAGGAGACAAAATGGCGAAACATCACTCCCTCAAAAGGATTCCAATCACAAGACTACTACCACAACATCACTCTGGTTTAGGTCGCTTTATTTTTAGTCGGGGGGCTATCATTATCTTAGCGATTTTACTAGAAATCATTTTTATTAGCTTGGGCTTTCTTTGGTTTAACCGCTTACCATTAAGAGTGATTTATCTAGAACATTTTTTTGGCGCCATTGTGGTGATTTATTTATTTAACAGCAACATGGATGCTGTATCCAAAAACACCTGGCTCATGCTAATGATGCTCTTTCCTATTTTTGGTGCCTTCCTTTTACTATACACTAAGACTGACATTGGAGTTAGAGATTTAAAGCGTAAGGTTATCCAATACACCAAAGAAGCTAGCCAACACCTCAGGCAAGACCCTAAGCTTATCCAAGTCATTAAGGCTAATCACCCTCATACCTATCAACTCGTCAGCTATCTTAATCGTAGTCCAGGTCACTTCCCCACCTATGACGGTAGCCGACTAACTTACTATCCCTTGGGGGATGATTTTTTTCCAGCCTTTAAAGAAGCGCTCTTAAAAGCAAAGTCCTACATCTTTTTAGAATATTTTATTATTAATGAGGGACTGATGTGGGGGGAAATCTTAACCATTCTCGAGCAGAAAGTGAAAGAAGGGGTTGACGTTAGAGTCCTTTATGACGGTATGGTTGAGCTTGATACCTTAAGCTATGATTATACTGACAGGATGAAGGCTTTAGGCATTGATGCACGCGCTTTTTCACCGATTAGACCCTTTTTATCAACCTATTATAACTACCGTGATCATCGGAAAATAACGGTTATTGATGGGCAAATAGCCTTTACTGGGGGCGTCAATCTGGCAGACGAGTACATCAATCACATCACTCGCTTTGGTCATTGGAAAGATAACGGGCTTAAAATAGAAGGAGCAGCCGTTCAAACCTTTAAAGCACTCTTTTTAACCATGTGGTCAACTACCGGTGATGAAGATGATTTTGCCACTTACCTTCTGGAAACACCGCGAAAAGTACCAGCTACTGGATACGTTGCACCTTATGGCAACTCTCCAATGAATTACCATCATATCGCGGAAAATGTCTATATTGACATTCTCAATAACGCTAAAGAATACGTTCATATCATGACGCCTTATTTAGTCATTGATAGTGAAATGATGCATGCTCTTACTTTCGCTGCCCAAAGAGGAGTAGAGGTCGTTATCCTCATGCCAGGTATCCCTGATAAGCCTTATGCTTTTATCTTAGCAGAAACCTATTTCAAAGAATTGATGGATGCCGGTGTACAGATTTATCGCTACACACCTGGTTTTATCCACTCGAAAGTTTTCGTCAGTGATTCTACCAAAGCAACCGTTGGAACCATCAATTTAGATTATCGTAGCCTCTATCATCATTTTGAATGTGGGGTCTATATGTATCTATCTGATACCGTTCAGAAGGTTGAAGCCGATTTCCAAGAGACCCTAAAACAGTCACAACGCGTGACTTATCTATCCTTAAAATCACGACCGTTATGGCGTAAAGTGAGTGGCTATTTGCTTAAAACCATCGCGCCACTCTTGTAATCTTAGATAAAGTGTGGTATGATAAAGACATGCGATGAGTCGATTGTGGTTTTACCACTATTGCGCTGGGAGGTCATTATGGCTGGAGCCGACCTTGGTAGGTTGTGTGAACCTGCTTACCACACTAGTTTAGTGCCCATATCCTCTACCCTAGGGTAGAGGATTTTTTGCTTTAGCAATGATTGCATTTTCAACAAAAAATAGTATAATGAAAACTAAGCCATTTTTAGAAAGTATGTCATTTTCTAAAAATAAGAAAAAGGAGTTTACTATGGGATATACCGTTGCAGTTGTTGGTGCCACAGGTGCTGTTGGAACACAAATGATTAAGATGTTAGAAACGTCAACCCTACCAATTGACAAAGTGCGCTATCTGTCATCAAGCCGTTCAGCAGGAAAAGTACTAACGTTTAAAGGACAGGAGGTAACTGTTGAACTCACAACAGAAGATTCCTTTGAAGGAGTTGATATTGCCCTTTTTTCAGCAGGCGGTTCAACCTCAGCTAAGTTTGCACCATATGCTGTTAAAGCAGGAGCAGTCGTTGTTGATAACACCTCTTACTTTAGACAAAACAAAGATGTTCCTTTAGTGGTGCCAGAAGTCAATGCTCATGCCTTGGAAAACCACAATGGTATCATTGCCTGTCCAAACTGTTCAACTATCCAAATGATGGTTGCTTTAGAGCCCGTACGCCAAAAATGGGGCTTAAATCGGATTATTGTTTCCACTTACCAAGCAGTATCAGGAGCAGGGCAATCTGCTATTGATGAAACCAAGCATCAACTACGTCAAGTTCTTAATGATGGTCTTGATCCTAAAGAGGTGACAGCAACTATTCTACCATCTAGTGGTGATAAGAAGCATTATCCAATAGCTTTTAACGCCCTACCACAAATTGATGTCTTTACTGACAACGACTATACCTATGAAGAGATGAAAATGACCAAGGAGACTAAAAAAATTATGGAGGATGACACTATTGCAGTCTCAGCAACCTGTGTCCGTATCCCTGTGCTCTCAGGTCATTCAGAGTCTGTCTATATAGAGACCAAAGAAGTAGCCCCGATTGATGACGTCAAAAAAGCTATCGCAAGTTTCCCGGGAGCAGTATTAGAAGATGATGTAGCACATCAAGTGTACCCACAAGCAGTCAATGCTGTTGGTAGCCGAGAGACTTTTGTCGGACGTCTCCGAAAAGACTTAGATCAAGAGAATGGTATTCATATGTGGGTTGTTTCAGACAACTTACTAAAAGGTGCCGCTTGGAATTCTGTTCAAATCGCTGAAACCCTACATGAAAAAGGTCTTGTCCATGCAACAAATGACCTAAAATTTGATTTAATCTAATTGTTAAAGGAGTTGTTTCATGTCAATCGAACAATTACGCAATGCTAAAATCATCACTGCCATGGTCACCCCTTTTAAAACTGATGGCTCTATTAATTATGACGCACTGCCTAAACTAGTCGAACATTTGCTAGCACACCATACAGACGGTATTTTACTGGCTGGTACTACAGCAGAAAGTCCAACTCTAACACACGAAGAGGAATTGGAGTTGTTTGCAGCCGTTCAAAAAATTGTCAACGGCCGCGTGCCATTAATTGCTGGTATTGGTACCAATGACACTCGTGATTCTGTTGAATTTGCTAAAGAAGTTGCTGAATTTGGTGGCTTTGCTGCTGGTCTAGCTATCGTTCCCTATTACAATAAACCAACGCAAGAAGGCTTATATCAGCATTTTAAAGCCATTGCAGACGCTAGTGATTTACCGATTATCATTTATAATATTCCAGGGCGTGTCGTTGTTACCTTGGAGCCAGAAACCATGTTGCGCTTGGCAAAGCATCCCAATATCATAGGCGTCAAAGAATGCACTAGTCTTGAGAATATCGCTTATTTGGTAGAGCAAGCTCCAAAAGATTTCTTAATTTATACAGGGGAAGACGGAGAAGCTTTTCATGCCTTAGCACTTGGAGCTGACGGGGTTATTTCCGTTGCGTCGCATACCAATGGTGATGAAATGCACGTGATGTTAGAGGCGCTTGCCAACAACGACCTTACAACTGCAGCAACCATCCAACGACGTTTTATTCCTAAAGTCAATGCACTATTTTCAGTAGCAAGTCCAGCACCTGTGAAAGCCGTTCTAAATCATCAAGGATTTGATGTTGGACCATTGCGCTTACCGTTGGTCGCTTGTTCAGATGAAGAAGCTAAAGAGATTATTAAAGTTGTCCTTAGTGAAGGGCCCTCACAACCTGTAAAAGGGGTTTTAAGACCTACCAATTATTAATCAATTATTACTAAAAAAGAAGTTAGCCATTATGGCTAGCTCTTTTTTAATATACAAATAGTTATCCAATCTTTAAAGAGAAAAAAGACCCCGAAGGGCCTTTTTTATACGACTAGTTTTTAGAAGCTTCTTGGAATTCTGGATTTTTCCATGCTTCATTAATAATCGCTTTAAGCTCATCAGCTGAAGCTTTCATTTTTTGTTGCTCAGCATCATTCAATGGGATATTGATTGGACGAACGATACCATGTGCACCGATAACCGCTGGTTGACCGATAAAGACATCTTCAACACCTGGGTATTGACCTTCTTGGAATACTGAAAGTGGCAGTACGGCATTTTCATCATCAAGAATAGCCTTCGTAATACGAGCAAGAGCTACAGCGATACCATAGTAGGTAGCTCCTTTTTTATTGATGATTGAGTAGGCCGCATCACGAACACCTTCAAAGAGTTCAACCAGTTCAGCTTCATCGACATTACGAACATCTTTAAGGAAGTTTTCAAGGTTAACACCAGCTACGTTGGCATGTGACCAAACCGCAAATTCAGAATCACCGTGCTCCCCCATGATGTAGGCGTGAACAGAACGAGCATCAAGGTCAAGTTTTTCTGCTAGTGCTTGACGGAAGCGAGCTGAATCAAGTGACGTACCTGAACCGATAACGCGCTCTTTAGGGAATCCAGAGAATTTCCATGTTGAGTAAGTTAAAACATCAACTGGGTTGGCAGCGACAAGGAAAATGCCGTTGAAGCCTGACTCAACAACTTGAGTAACGATTGATTTGTTGATAGCAAGGTTTTTACCAACAAGATCAAGGCGGGTTTCACCTGGTTTTTGTGGCGCACCTGCAGTGATGACAACAAGGTCTGCGTCAGCACAGTCAGAGTATTGTGCTGCGTAGATTTTTTTAGGTGAGGTAAAAGCAAGAGCGTGGCTAAGGTCTTCAGCATCACCGACAGCTTTATCGAACAATTGTGGAATTTCAATAATACCAAGTTCTTGAGCGATTCCTTGGTTGACAAGTGCAAAAGCGTAAGATGACCCTACGGCACCATCGCCGACAAGGATAACTTTTTTGTGTTGTTTAGTTGCAGTCATTATCTAAACATCTCCTTCATTTTTTTGGGATTTCCCCATACAGGTTTATTGTATCACTTAAAGTGATAGATGTCACGTATTTCTGGGTGATTATGAAAAATTCAGCTAGAAAATAATTTGTGATTTTCTGTAAATTCCCTGGAATTATTGAAAAAGCAAGTCTTATTCGTTTTTTAACAACTCCTCATTGGCCAAAAAATCTGTAAAATATGATATAATAGCTAAGATAAAGACTAAAAGAAAGAGACGAAAATGGAAGATAAAAATCTTGTAAGTGTCAATCTGACTAGCGAAATGAAAACTAGCTTTATTGACTATGCCATGAGTGTTATTGTGGCGCGTGCACTTCCAGATGTTAGAGATGGGTTAAAGCCTGTTCATCGCCGTATTCTCTATGGCATGAATGAGTTGGGGGTCACTCCTGATAAACCGCATAAAAAATCGGCTCGTATCACCGGGGATGTTATGGGTAAATATCATCCACATGGTGACATCTCGATTTATGATGCCATGGTTCGTATGGCCCAATGGTGGTCATACCGCTACATGCTTGTCGATGGTCATGGTAACTTTGGTTCCATGGACGGCGATGGGGCTGCTGCGCAACGTTATACAGAAGCTCGTATGAGCAAGATTGCTCTTGAGATGCTGCGTGACATCAATAAAAACACGGTTGATTTCCAAGACAATTACGATGGCAGTGAGAAGGAACCAGTTGTCCTACCAGCACGTTTTCCCAATCTTCTCGTTAATGGCGCTACAGGAATTGCTGTTGGGATGGCAACAAATATCCCACCGCACAATCTTGGTGAGGCGATTGATGCTGTGAAACTAGTCATTGATAATCCTGACGTGACAACGCGTGATTTGATGGAAGTGCTGCCTGGACCTGATTTCCCAACGGGAGCGATGGTGATGGGACGTTCTGGTATCCATCGTGCCTACGACACGGGTAAAGGATCGATTGTTCTTCGTTCGAAAACAAAGATTGAAATCACTAAAACCGGTCGTGAGCGTATCGTAGTTACTGAGTTTCCATACATGGTCAATAAAACCAAAGTACATGAGCATATTGTTAAATTGGCTCAAGAAAAGCGTATCGAGGGTATCACAGCTGTTCGTGATGAGTCGAGTCGTGAAGGGGTCCGTTTCGTCATTGAAGTCAAGCGCGATGTTTCGGCTAACGTCATCCTCAACAACCTTTTCAAGATGACCAGTTTGCAAACCAACTTTAGCTTCAATATGTTGGCTATCGAAAACGGTGTGCCTAAAATCCTGACCCTTCGTCAAATTTTAGATAACTATATTGCCTACCAAAAAGAGGTCGTCGTTAGACGTACCGAGTTTGATAAGGCTAAAGCAGAGAGTCGTGCGCATATTTTAGAAGGTTTGTTGATTGCGCTAGATCATCTTGACGAAGTCATTGCTATTATTCGGAATAGTCAAACGGATAGTGAGGCACAGGCAGAATTGATGGCCCGCTTTGACTTGAGTGAACGGCAAAGTCAAGCCATTTTAGACATGCGTCTGCGTCGTCTTACAGGGTTGGAACGAGATAAGATTCAATCAGAATACGATGACCTCTTGAAACTGATTGCCGATTTAGCTGATATTTTGGCAAAACCTGAACGCGTTGTCTCTATTATCAAAGAAGAGCTCGATGAGGTTAAACGTAAGTTCAATGATGATCGCCGGACCGAATTGATGGTTGGCGAAGTTCTTTCACTTGAAGATGAAGATCTCATTGAAGAAGAAGATGTGCTTATTACCCTATCTAACAAGGGCTATATCAAGCGTCTTGCCCAAGATGAATTTCGGGCTCAAAAGCGTGGTGGACGTGGCGTTCAAGGAACAGGCGTGAACGATGATGACTTTGTTAGTCAGCTAGTTTCTACCAGCACACATGATACGCTCTTATTCTTCACTAACCAGGGTCGAGTCTATAAACTGAAAGGTTATGAAATCCCAGAATACGGACGTACGGCCAAAGGGTTACCTGTTGTTAACCTCTTAAAACTGGATGATGGGGAAGTCATTCAGACCATGATAAATGCCCGTAAGGAAAAATTGAAAGACTGTTATTTCTTCTTTACCACCTATGCCGGTGTTGTTAAGAGGGTACCTACGTCTGAGTTTGACAACATTCGTCAAAATGGTCTTAAAGCCTTGACCTTAAAGGATAATGACCAATTGATTAATGTTATTGTAACGACTGGTAGCGATGATATCATTATCGGCACTAGTTCTGGTTATTCTGTACGCTTTAATGAATCTTCTGTACGGAGTATGGGACGGACAGCTGCCGGTGTTCGTGGAATCAAACTACGTGAGGAAGACTACGTTGTTGGTGCTTCGACCATTTCAAACCATCAAGAAGTGCTTATCGTGACTGAAAAAGGTTATGGAAAACGCACTTCTGCTGCAGAATACCCAACCAAGGGGCGTGGCGGTAAAGGTATCAAAACAGCTAATATTACAGCTAAAAATGGTGCTTTAGCGGGTCTTATCACGATTTCTGGTGATGAAGATGTCATGTTGATTACCAATAAAGGAGTGGTCATTCGAACCAACGTCTCTGATATCTCTCGAACAGGGCGTTCTGCTATGGGAGTCAAAGTCATGAGACTTGAAGACACTTCAAAATTAGTCACTTTTACACTGGTTGAGGCTGAAACAGCTGAAGAAGCACCAGCTAATAAGAAAGAAATAGAGGAATAATATGGCTCGTCAAAAAGCTACTAAACTAGGACATTTTTTGAAAAATACTCTTGTCCTTCTATTGGTCATTTTGGGTTTAGCCTTAATCTTTAACAAACCTATTCGTAATGCTTTTATTGCTAGCAATACCAACAAGTATCAGATTGAGAATGTCAGCAAAAAGACCATCACTCAAAATAAGAATTCTAAAACAAGCTATGATTTTGAAGGTGTTAAATCCATCAGTACCGAATCTGTGCTAGCAGCTCAGATGAATGCTCAAGAGTTACCAGTTATTGGGGGTATTGCTATCCCAGATTTAGGGATTAACTTACCTATTTTTAAAGGTTTGGGTAATACAGAATTGACTTATGGTGCTGGTACTATGAAAGAACATCAAGTCATGGGAGGAGACAATAACTATGCTTTGGCAAGTCATCATGTTTTTGGAATGACGGGCTCTTCCGAGATGCTCTTTTCACCACTTGATCATGCGAAAAAAGAGATGTTGATTTACCTAACCGATAAGGAGAAAGTATATACCTATCAAATTACGGATATTACGGTTGTTGATCCGACAGCTGTTGCAGTTATTGATGATCACGCTGGGCAACACGAACTCACTCTTGTCACTTGTACGGATGCTGAGGCAACTGAACGAACCATTGTGACTGCCATTTTGAAAGAAGAAACCAGTTACAATAAGGCCTCTAAAGCCATTCGAAAAGCCTTTAATAAATCCTATAATCAAATCTCACTTTAACCTAAGTTAATCAAAGTAACCTTGCTATAGCAGGGTTATTTTTTACTGATAAAGCTAGTCGGCAAATATCTTATGTTATCGAGACTTACTATTCTATATAACTAAAAGGATTAGCCGTTAAAGATCTCATTACGAACTCACTCAATAAATTAATGGACAGCATATCAATGAGGTTGTTTTGTCAATGATAGCATCAAACACTTGACTTTAGTTCTTATGAGAACTATAATGAAAGATAGTTCTCATAAGAACCATATATCTACCAACAGGAAGGAACTCATCATGTTTTTAGCCTTAAATGAAATAAAGCATGCCAAACTACGCTTTGGATTGATTCTGGGATTACTATTTCTCATTGCTTATCTCTTATTTTTCTTGACAGGACTTGCCTTTGGTCTTATGCAGGAGAATCGTTCAGCTGTTGATAAATGGCCAGCGGACACCATTTTACTCAATAAAGAAGCAAACGATTTATTATCTGCTTCCAATATTAGTCCAGAGATTGCTGAAAAAGTCAGTGGTGATAAGCTTGCTTCGTTAAGCCAAATGGCTAGCTCGGCTTGGACTGCCTCACAGCCTAAGGATGACGATAAGGAAAAAGTTTCCTTGTTTGGAATTAAAACAAGTGAATTCTTAATGCCAAACATCACAGAGGGGAGACTGTTTAAATCAGATGAGGAAGTTGTGATTGACCAGTCCTTAGCACAAAATAAGCAATTTCAAATTGGCGACCGAGTACACTTTTCAGGGGTTGATGGTACACTGACGATTGTTGGCTATACAGATAGTGCTACCTTTAGCATTGCTCCTGTCGTTTATATGACTCAAAATGCGTTTAATCGCATTAGATTTGGTAATACAAACAAGGAAAATCCTATCAATGCCATCCTCGTTAAGGGCAAGGTCAGTCACTATCCTGATGAGTTGAAAGCACTCACGATTGCTGACTTTATTGAGAAACTACCAGGCTACAAGGCACAAAATTTAACATTTGCCTTTATGATAGGATTCTTAATTGTTATTGCCTCAGTTGTCATTGGTATTTTTATGTATGTTTTAACGATTCAAAAAGCTCCTATTTTTGGTGTGATGAAGGTTCAAGGGATCTCGACTGCTTATATTGGTCGTTCTGTTTTATCACAAACCTTTTTACTTAGCCTAGCTGGAACAGCACTGGGACTTGCGGGAACATGGCTGACGTCACTTGTAATTCCAGTAGCAGTGCCTTTCCAAATTAATTGGCTCTTTTACGCCTCCATTGGTCTTGCCTTAATCGTATTTGCCCTACTGGGAACCCTTTTCTCAGTAAGGTCTGTCTCAAAAATCGATCCCCTTACAGCCATTAGCTAGAAAGGAACACCTATGTCTGTACTCACCTTAAAAAACGTTACCAAATCCTTTAAAGATGGTTCTAAGACAATCACAGCCTTAAAAGAAACCAATTTTCAAGTTGAACCAGGTGAATTTGTAGCCATCATCGGCCCATCAGGTTCTGGCAAATCGACTTTTTTGACTATCTCTGGGGGACTTCAAACACCGACTTCAGGTGAAGTCCTCATTAACAATCATTCTTACTCAGCCTTGACAGAGAAAAAACGATCAAGGCGCCGTTACCAAGACATCGGCTTTATCTTACAAGCCTCTAATCTGGTACCTTTTTTGACGGTCAAACAGCACTTAGAATTGGTTGATAAAATCAATAAAACCCAAAAAGCAGCAGTCGCAAAAGAGCTGTTGGAAGAATTAGAGATTAGCCATTTGGCTGATAAGTTGCCAGAAGAACTCTCAGGAGGCGAACGGCAACGGGTTGCGATTGCACGCGCCTTGTATAATGATCCTGCACTGATTTTAGCAGATGAGCCCACTGCTAGTTTGGATACCGATCGTGCTTATGATGTTGTCAAACTCCTTGCCAAAGAAAGCAAGGAAAAAACAAAAGCTATCATCATGGTAACGCATGACAAGCGAATGATTACCAACTGTGATAAGGTTTATGAAATGAAAGATGGTGTGCTGACAGAAGTCAATGAGCACTTATAGAAATGAATAGCTTACTTAAGTAAAAAGTACCTTCTGATACTTGTCGTTGTGACACCTTTAAAGATAATCGACCTATATCAAAGACGCCTTTTCGTTAGAAGGCGTCTTTTAATAATGGCTAATGCTTTTGTTCTTAAAATCTATTAGTTGTATTATCGTAGATAAAGTCTTATCTGAAAAGACAATCATTGTCATACTCTCTGAAAGACATGGTATACTGATAGTAGTTCTTACAAAAGAGATATCATCTCATTTCATGTTTCATTAAGGACCACAATATTTTGACAAGAAAGAAGCCTATGACAATTACAAAATATAAGCAGCTCGTCAAAGTGGCGACTTTGGCAGGGGTGATTATGCTAGAATCCAACGCGGAGTCTTATCGTGTTGAAAATACGGTTGAACGTATTCTCTCAATCAGCAAACTTCCAACTGTAGAGGTCTTTGCCAATACAACAGGTTTGTTTATCACGCTAGATGGTCCTGATTTTCAAGAGCCAATCACCTACGTGAAACGTATTTCGCAACGTTCCACGCACCTCACCAAAATCCATACGGTCAATCAACTGTCACGAGATTTGACTAAGGGAGCGATAGATTTGCCAACAGCCTATCAGCAACTAAAAGCCATTAAAGGTCGGACCTACTCTACAATGAGCACTTATGCCTCAACTATTTTACTAGTTCTGGCTTTTGCTGTTCTTTTAGGTGGGGATTTTCAGACGCTGTTGTTGGCAACAATAGCGTCCATCTTGCTAGTAGCCACTTATCCTATTCGAAGCTTCCTACATTTGAATACCTTTATCTACGGTGTTTTTGCTACTATGATCGTTGCGATGATTATGGCTATTATTACCTACCTTGTCGGAGCTTCACAGCAAGCATTAGAAGTGACTATTATCTCAGCTTTAATGCCTTTATTCCCAGGGACTGCCTTTACCAATGGTTTCAGAGATTCTTTTAAAGGAGATTATGGGGCAGGAGTCGCCAAAATTGTTGAAGCACTCACCATTGCAGTTAGTTTAGGGATAGGAGTGGCTATCGGTTTGTTTCTCGCGAAAGGAATCCTGCCATGATAAACTTAACAGCTTCCTTTCTCTTACAAGTAATAGGTGCCTACATTGCAACAATGGCAGCAGGGGTTATCTTAGAAGCACCTAAACACTTGCTCTTTCCCACAGGATTTATCGGTGCGGCTGGCTATGCAGCCTATCTCTTGGCCCTCACCCAAACCAACAATGCCGTTGCGACACTCTTGGGTGGCATTGTCATTGCATTATTAGCACAAGTTGCTGCCAGGCGTCTGGCTTCCCCAGTCACCATCTTTTACATTCCCAGTTTCTTTCCTTTGGTACCAGGAGTGGGACTGTACCGGATTGCCTATTACTATATTCAAGGTAACACTCAGTTAGCTGGCGATAATCTTATAGACTCTATCTTAATCGCTGGAGCCGTCGCCTTATCCATTTTTATTGTTGATTCCTTCTTAGAGATTTATAATCACCTCCGAAATAAGCACTAAAAGCATTATTTTAGTCCCTCAATTATACCAGAAAAACGACATAACAATTGAGACAGTAGCCCCAAATTAGAGGCTGCTGTTTTTTGTTTTCATAGTGAATTGCGGTTTTTTGCTAGTCATTTTTTTGAAATCGGAGCAGTGATAATTATTTGTCATCTAAGTCTTCCATGTTATCCAGTGCAAACTTGCAAGCTTGGATGACAAAACTTGAGAAACTTACCTCTTTGTTAATAAGAACTCGCTCTATCTTATTAATTAGTTCAAGTGGAAACCTAATGGTTTTGACTTCTGTTTCTTTTTTATCTGATTTTAGTTGAAATACCATAAGCAATAATTACCAATTTACCTTTCGTAACATCAATGATATTTCATAACACCAACAAAATAAATATTGCAAAATGTATTACACAATGTATTTTTATGGTAAAATGATAACTGAATAACATTTGGGTGTCTCCCTTTTAATCATCAAAAACGGGAAATTACCTTAATTAAATTTATTACAGTTTGGAGGAAAACATCTAGCTATGAAAACATTGAGTCTCGTTGTTCCCTGTTACAACGAACAAGAAACCATTAAGCCGTTTATGGCAGCTATGAAACAAGTAGAAAAATCAATGTCACAAAAGCTATTATTTGATTATTTGTTTGTAGATGATGGGAGTCGTGATCAAACGCTAGCAGTTTTGAAACAAATTACTAACGATAAAGCTAACGTTAACTATCTAGCATTTTCAAGAAATTTTGGTAAAGAGGCTGCTTTATTAGCTGGTTTAGAACATGCCAGGGGCGATTTAATCGTAGTCATGGATGTTGACCTCCAAGATCCTCCAGAGCTTATTCCTGATATGTTCCAGAAAATTGAGGAAGGCTATGATGTGGTAGCGACGAGAAGGAAAGACCGCAAAGGAGAACCGCCTATCCGTTCTTTCTTCTCTAAACTCTTTTACAAACTGATTAATATGACATCCGATACTGACATGGTGGATGGTGCCAGAGACTATCGAATGATGACAAGACAAGTTGTAAATAGCATTTTAAAAATGCGTGAGATTAATCGATTTTCAAAAGGTCTATTTGCATGGGTTGGTTATGATGTTTACTACATGAGCTTTGATAATAGAGAAAGGGTTGCTGGAGAAACTTCTTGGAGTTTTTGGGGCTTGTTGAAATATTCTATTGAAGGATTTGTGAATTTTTCCGAAATTTTGCTAAGTTTAGCGACTATGAGTGGCTTCCTTTCTTTTATAGCTTCCTTAATAGGAATTTGTATTGTCATCATTAGAAAAATCATTATTGGTGGTAGTGTCAGTGGTTGGGCCAGCCTTGTTTGTATTATTCTTTTTATGGGAGGCTTGCAATTATTAGCGATAGGCATTTTGGGGAAATATATTTCTAAAATATTCCTTGAAACTAAAAAACGCCCTCACTATATTGTGAAGGAAGGTAATTTAGATGTTTGAACAAGTCATTTCAAAAAGATTTCCTAGAATGATTCTTTGGACTATGCTGTCATTTATTCCTCTAATACCATTTGTTATTAAAGGTTTTTTTCAGATGGACTGGGACGCTTGGTTTCATTTTTCAAGAATTTATGAGATAGCAAAAGATATTCAACACGGAAAACTGATTCCTGATATTTCTTACTTTACGTTTAATCACCAAGGTTATGCTGTAAACTTTTTCTATCCTTATTTCATTAATTATCCTATTGCATTAATTTTTTTAGCAACAGGTAAACTTGTTACGAGTATTTTTATCTATAATATATTGTTTCATACTTTAGGCTTAGAGATTGCTTATCAAGCATTTAATAAACTACGTTCAAATAGTATTATAAGTTTTACTTATGCTATTATTTATATCTTTGGTATAGCTTTTTTTAATACTCGCCTTCTGAGTATGGGAACTTATAATCAGCAACTGGCATTCATCTTCTTACCATTTGCCGTCACTGGCATTTATCAGATAATAGCAGGAGACTATCAAAAATGGTATAAATCAGTTATTGTTAGTGTTTCATTAATTACGTTGACACACTTATTGACGACCTATCTTTTAGTTTTATATGCTTTTGCTATTATCTTACTAACCTTGTTATTCAATCATCGATTATTAGATATCAAAAGAATCAAAAATTGGTTCTTATCTGCTAGCTCTATTGCCTTATTAACTTTATTATTTACTTTGCCCCTAGTTGAACAAAAAAGAGCTAATGATTGGTTAGACTTACCAGCTCTTAATCTAGGGTCCAATGGGATCATCAGTAAAAGTGCCGAAACTGTTAGTTTATGGAATCGTTTGTCAGCCGCTCTTAATTTACAAGATTTGATTGTTTTACTATTTATTATCATTTTAGTAGTAGCAGTGTACAAAAAGTCTTTAGATAAGTATAGTCAATTATTGCTATGGGGAATGGCCGGAATTATCATTATTCAATCTAATTTAATTCCTTATTACATCTTACAACGCTTTAGTTTTGTTGACATGATTCAATTTCTAAATAGATTTGATATTTTTCTATATGGATTTATCGCTTTATTTATTGCTATTATATTGCAGAATATTGTCGTACAAGAAAGTATTAGCCTAAAAAAAATATTGTTATTAACTTTTGGCTTATATATTTTATTTTGTAGTCAAAATTTTCATAAAGAAAGAAATATTTTAAGTGGTGAAATTTCTGACTTTGACAAAATTAGTTACTTAGGGACTAATGAAAACGTCTTAAAAGGACTTTCTCATAGTAATTTTGGATATTTTGACTCAGATGCTGGTAGAGGCTATTATCGAGTTAATGGGTTCATGGACTATCGAACTAAACAACAAATTAAACGAACTCCTAACGGAAATAATAGTTTTACTATAGATAGTGGTAGTTATAAAATAAAAAACAAGGATTCCTATGCCCCTATTGTGAATTTTGATGATAACTACAATGTATCAACTAATGATTTCATAGAAAATGCTGTTTATTTTGACGGAAAAAGAGAGTTTAAAAAGTTTGAACAAAAAGACTTTACTTTCACAATAAAGGATATCCCTCTAAACACTAAGGTAGTTAGAACACCAATAACTTACCTTAAAGGGTTTAAGGTAACAGATGAGCATGGCAATGAGTTAAAGAGCTACAAAGATAAAGATGGGTGGCTAGCAATCAAAAAAACTAATGATAGTAAGGTTATGATCACTTATCAAAAAACGCATTTACATAAAGCGTCCCTTGTTATTTCTTTGGTATCTTGGATAATATTGCTGGTTGGTATATTTTTTAAGTCAAACAGTAAACAAATCTGATATTAAGTCAATAAGAAAACAGCATATCATATTTCAAGAAGGTTGATTTATCAGCCTTTTTATTTTTTATCCCCCATTGATGTGTCAATGCACAATTATTTATCACAATAGTACGCTTTCCAAAACCAACACAATAACATCTTTCCGAAAAACTATAATTTTCTTGAAACATATGTGTGGGTATGATATACTTCTATTTAAGGATTATTCGTTTTAAACACTGATCTGATCAACTACTGAAAAGGATTTAACTAATGAAACGTGAGTTATTGCTCGAAAAAATTGAAGCTTTAAAAACCATTATGCCCTGGTATGTTTTGGATTACTATCAATCAAAATTGGCGGTTCCCTATAGTTTTACAACCTTATACGAATACCTCAAAGAATACCGTCGTTTCTTTGAATGGTTACTAGAATCCGGGGTTTCTGATGCCGAAAATCTAGCCTCTATCCCATTAACCGTTTTAGAACAGTTAACCAAGAAAGATATGGAGGCCTTTATCTTGTATCTGCGGGAACGCCCCTCTTTAAATACCTATTCAACCAAGCAAGGAGTCTCTCAAACAACTATCAATCGCACCTTATCCGCTCTATCAAGCCTTTTTAAATACCTGACCGAAGAGGTCGAAAATGAAAACGGGGAGCCCTATTTTTACCGTAACGTTATGAAAAAGGTTGCCACTAAGAAAAAACGAGAAACCTTAGCCTCTAGAGCTGAGAATATTAAGCAAAAATTGTTTCTCGGAGATGAAACCATGGCATTCTTAGACTATATAGATTGTGAATATGAAACCAAATTATCCAATCGTGCAAAGTCTTCTTTCACTAAAAACAAAGAACGTGATTTAGCCCTTATAGCACTTCTGCTCGCCTCTGGAGTGCGTTTATCTGAAGCCGTCAATCTTGATTTGAAGGATTTGAACCTTAACCTGATGATCATTGAAGTTACTCGTAAAGGAGGAAAAAGAGATTCTGTCAATGTCGCTAGTTTTGCAAAGCCCTATATTGAGAACTATTTGAGCATTCGCCAACATCGTTACAAAGCAGAAAAGCAAGACACCGCTTTATTCCTCACTGAATACAGAGGCGTTCCCAACCGTATTGATGCCTCAAGTGTTGAGAAAATGGTTGGGAAATATTCTCAAGATTTCAAAATTCGAGTCACCCCCCATAAACTCAGACATACTTTAGCAACGAGGCTATACGATGCTACTAAATCCCAAGTTTTGGTCAGCCATCAGCTAGGTCATGCTTCAACACAGGTGACAGACCTTTATACCCATATCGTAAATGATGAGCAAAAAAATGCTCTGGATAAACTATAGTTTACGTAACCATAATTATGTAAAACGATTTTTAAGATAACTAGAAACAGTCACTTACACGACTATAGATGAACTGGTCTAAATGTAAGTGACTGTTTTAAATAGGGACAAGAAAAATAGTAATAAGCAATTCTTGGCTGTTATTTACGTAATTTTAGTTATGTAAAATTATTGTTTAATCATTTGAACCAGAGTTCCCTCGCCAATATGGCTTGTTACCTGGATGTCAAAATCTAAGGAATTTAAGATTTTCTTTGTCATATATAAGCCTAATCCTGTTGCTTTTTGGTGTTCATGGCCATTATATCCTGTAAATCCCTGTTCAAATAGGCGAGGAATATCTTCTGGTAATATCCCAATACCAAAATCTTGTATCGAAATACTGTTTTGGTTGAGTTGAATCCTTATCATGCCTTTGATTTTACTATATTTAATCGCGTTATCAATGACTTGACTAATGCAAAAGGATAGCCACTTATCATCAGAAACCACTTCAAAATCGCCAGAAATCTGAATTTGAATCTGCTTCGAAATACATTGACTACTATAGGTTTTGACAACTGCATTCACGCATTGTCTTACAGATAATTTTCTAAAACGGTAATCATCATTGCCTTTTTGATACTTGAGGTAGGATAACAAATGATTGATATTTCTTTCTAATCGAAATAACTGCGCCTGCAACTCTGATTTATGCAATTGATTTGTCTGAACCATCAGCGATAGGGCTGATAAGGGGACTTTCATTTGGTGTGACCACATTTTCACCAAATCCTCTAACTCATCTTTTTCTTGACGCACCGTTAAAAAATGATCAGCTTCTACTGCTATCAAGCGTTGGGCTAACTCATGATAAGCCAGTTCAAAAGGTTGGTAGCCCCTAGGCCAATCCTCAATAGCTTTTAAGGTTTGGAGGATTTTTAAACGGTATTGAAAACGATAAAAGGTATTGTGAGCAATAAAACTACCGTCTTGCCAAAGTTGTTCTAAAAAATCTTCCTTAGCAATTACTTTAGTACTGTAAGTCATCAAAATTCTAAGTATCTTAAATTCTGTCGGCGAAAGAGAAACCCTTTCTTGGTTCGGGCTAATGACTTGACCATCGGCTTCTAAACGATAACCTTTAAAAGTCAATTCGTTAGTAGAAAAATGCTTGCTACGGCGCAAGAAAGCTGAAATTTTAGCCTCCATAACGCTTAATGAGAACGGTTTTGAAACAAAATCATCCCCTCCCATATTGAGTGCCATGATCATATCCATCTCATCATTACTTGATGAGATAAAAATAATAGGAACAGTCATTGTTTTTCGAATTTCGCTAGTCCAGTAAAATCCGTTAAAAAATGGCAATGTAATATCCATCAAAATCACGTCCGGTTGAATGCTCTCAACTTCCTGTTTGATATCCCTAAAATTACTAACAGCATAGACTTGGTAGTCTTGTTCAAAATGCCTTTTTAAGAGATTCACAATCGTCATGTCATCTTCAATAAGATACAGTTTATGTTGCTTAATCATAGTTTTATTGTAGCAAAAAAGTAACGAAAAATCGCCACTTTCTCTACCTTTCAATTAAGTGATAGTAGGTCCGACCTGTCAAACGATAAATGAGATAGTAAACGATGACAATGATAACAATAACGCTGCCTGAAATGTGATAAATGAGTAAATCATCAGTAACACCAAAGAGCAAAAGCATTTGCTTGAGCATAATCATCGCGACAAGAAAATGGCAGATAGCCATCACTAATGGCATGAAGAAGACCATGAGCGTTTGAGAACTGATGATTTTCTGAACTTGATGTTTGGACATTCCAACTTCTTGTAAAATATGATAAGATTTTTGATCTTCAATACCTTCAGAGTAGCGTTTATAATAGATAATTAAAGCTGCCGCCAAGAGAAAGGCTGTTCCTAGTAGCAAACCTGTAAAGAGAAAGCCTCCAAAAAGTGCATAACCCTCATTTTTAAAATTAACTTTATTTGTTAATTCTACGACAGCACTTTCCCCCTTATCATTAGCCCATAAGCCGTCTTTTTGATGGCTTAATCTCTGATAATCTTTTGCAGTTAAATTGGCAAACATCTGATAGGTGTCACGATAACCCAAACCTTCGATATTGTCAAAATGGTTTTTGATAGTTGTCATCTCATTTTGATCGCTAACAACCAAAACACCAGGATTATAGGTATTGACCACTTCAGGCATTTTGACGGTCTTAAAATTTTTGATATTATCATACCGTTTGCCAAAAATGGTTAAGTGCTTTAAGTGGCTATCACCTTTTTGTTTGAAAAAAGCGGTTTGATTGGTTTTTAAAATCGGTAAATCATTCCCAAGTTTTCTAAAGTCATCTTGCTTAATGAGGTAAACGAAGCCTAATGTTGTTAGTTCAGGTTGACTCAGTGACTTCCGATCAATTGTCAATGCTTTATCATTCGTCAATGGTATCGCTATCATAGCTGACTGATAAGCGATAACATCCTTACTGTCTTTCTCTAATACTGGAAGGATATTTTTTTGAGCGAATGCTTCAAAACTGCTTTTCCCATCAACCTGATGAATGGTCAAGCGCGTGTTTTTAGGAAAGAGTTGACGAACCATCGTTTCAGTATTTCCAAATAAAGAGGCTGTCGTCGCAATTGTCACAAAGCTCATAACAGCTAAAATGGTAATATTCGCTAACCCCAATGCATTTTGCTTCATTCTAAAAAGCATTTGAGACACGGTAATAAAATGCTCTGGTTGGTAATAATATGCCTTATTACGGCGTTTTAGCTTCAAATACCAAGTCGTAAAAGACATGTAAAACAGATAAGTTCCCACAATGACTAATATCACCGCTACAAAAAACCGATAAATGAGTGCTACTGCTGCTACTTTTGTCGATGTTATCGCCAAGCCATATCCCCCTCCTAAAAATAGGAGAGATAGGACTGCAAGATAAGCATTGCCCTTTGGTTCTTTTTCTGCTTTGGCTGCTTTTCGAAATAAATCAAGCGGGGATGTTCTACCAATTGTTACCAAATTGAAAACCATCAATAGTATAAAAATACCAAAAAAGGTGATTGTTGTTATCATAAACGGATAGAGACTAAAAGTTAGTACCAATTTATCATAATGAATCAAATTCACAAAGACCAGATACAAGACATTTGAAAAGACTACTGATAGCAGACTCCCTAATAACAGAAGGGCAATAAACGTTGTTAGTATTTCAATACTTGATATAAAAACCAATTGCCTTTTGTTCATTCCCAGAATATTATAAAGCCCAAACTCCTTACTTCGCTGTTTCAAGACAAACCAGTAACTATAACTAATCAGAATGGTAGCTAGTAAAACCAAAATCACGCCACCAAACCCCAATATCATTTTACCGGCAGACATGCTATCTGAAATAGGACTATAAAGGATTGACAGGGTTGAGCATAAGGTGATGAAAAGAAGCAAACTAGTGACTAAAAATGGGCCATAACTTTTCTTATTCTGACGAAGGTTATGAAAAGCTAGTTTAAAATAGAGCATTGCTATCACCTCCCAAGAGAGCAGACATGGCTAGCGAAATATCTCTACCAAACTGTTGAGAGCTTTTATTACCTCGATAGAGTTGATGAAAAATGCGACCATCTTTAATAAAAAGAACACGCCTAGCATGACTAGCTGCCATGGCTGAGTGAGTTACCATAACGATGGTTTGGCCTAAGACATTAATTTCTTCAAAAAGAGCTAACAACTCTTCCGAATTTTTAAAATCAAGCGCTGCCGTAGGTTCATCTGCTAGAAGGAGATCTGGTTTGTTCATCAAGCTTCTTGCAACGGCTACACGTTGTTTTTCTCCTCCTGAGATTTCAAGAGGCCGCTTATCTAACAAATCTCTTAACCGTAATTGTTCTGCTAAAGGTCGAAGAGCGGATTCCATTTGCTGATGAGTTTTGCTAGCTAAAACCATCGGTAAAAAGATATTATCTTTAACAGACAAGGTGTCTAATAGGTTAAACTCCTGAAAAACAAACCCCAGATGATTTAACCGAAACTCTGCTAATTGATTGGCGTTAATTTTGGTGATGTCCTGACCATTTAGCAGCACCGTTCCGCTACTTGGTTTTTCCAAAGTGGCTAGGATATTCAAAAGAGTTGTTTTGCCCGAACCAGATTCTCCCATAATAGCGATAAATTCGCCGTCATTAACCGTAAAGTCAATGTCTTGTAGAGCTCTTGTCTCATTTTTTGAAAATGGTGTTCGAAAAACTTTCGATACATGATTGATTTCTAATAACATGATTAAACTCCTTCGTTCATTATAGTGTATCACCTTCATAGGATGCAAGAAAGAGTTTCCTGTTAGTTTCCAGCTCTTTCTTACCTCTAGTTTATCAAATCATGTAAGGTTAAGACTTACAGAACAGGCTGATTTTCTTACAGTTTTGTAAGTTTCTAAGGCTTAAGCAAACGATTATTTTGATATAATAAGATTATATAAGACCTCTGGGAGTGTGTACGATGCCTAAATCAAAGCTAAAGTTATCACATCAACTCAAAAAACTCAAAAAATTATTGTCTATCATTCCGCCTACCACAGCAATTATTAGTAAGGCCATCGACAATGGACGACCTATCATTGAAAAACATCTGGAAGAACGCCAGAAGAAGAGACTGTCTTTAGTTAAATTAGATAATGTAGTCCACTTACCACGACAAGAAGCTCGTCGTCATTTGGAAAATTTAGGGTTTGTGGTCTCAGAAATCTTAGCCAAACCAACCCCCAAATACGCGTCTGCAAGAAGCGATGACGTTGTTAAAATGGTTCCTCGATCGGGCAAGCATCCGAAGGCTTCCCTTATCAAGCTCTTTTATGTCAATCTTGAAGTGATTGAAGCAAGCCAAGAATTAATCGATGACGAAACACGTCGTATCGTTGAGCGTAACCAAACTATCGCTGATTCATTTGAAAACGTCAAAAATGTGATTCCTTTTCCAAAATTAAAAAAGTAATGACTTACTTATAGTCATTACTTTTTTAATAACATTACCAAACTGGCTCGTCCAGGCCTTCTGAGCTTTCCTTGATAACTTTTTTCACCTCGTCAGTATGATAAGCATCGACCACTTTTTGGATAGCGTCCGCATTTTTAGCTTTTTTCCAATCTTTTTTAGCGACAATAAGATTGTACCACTGTTTGGCATTATCTCCTTTAGGTTCGATAAAAATCGCCTTACTTGGATCAATACCTGCTTCAACAACAAAGTCATTATTAATCACAGCGGCATCTGCAGATTGCAATTGCCGAGCCGTTTGCGCCGCATCTACCTCAACAATCTTTAATTGTTTCTTGTTTTGCGTAATGTCATCCAGTGATGCAAAGGTATCACCAGAAACCCCTAATGTAATCAAGCCTGCAGATTGCAGGAGATACAAGGCACGACTTTCATTAACGGTGTCATTGGGAATGACAATCGTTGCTTGATCAGGAAGTTCTTTGACATCGGTGTACTTATTTTTACCATCTTTTGTTCCAGAATAAAGACGGAAAGCGGTGATATAAGTTTCAGCAATACCGACCAGATCGGTCTTGTGCTTTTTATTCCATTCATTTAAAAAGTTATAATGTTGAAAGGCATTGACATCAATTTCGCCATTTGCCAGTGCTTTATTAGGTTGGGAATAATCTGTAAATTCGGTGTATTTAATCGTGACATGCTTATCTTTGAGCAATTCTTCAATCTTGTTCCAACGAGCTTCTTCCGAATCGCTCTTTGCCATTGTTCCGACTTTCACGACCACATTATCATCTGCCTTTTGACCACAAGCAGCTAACAAGCATACGGACGCCACTGCCACTGTACCAATACTTAACCATTTTTTCAAAATCATTACTAACATCTCCTCTATCATTAAGATATATCTAGTCTAACATGAGCTTGGGATTTTGAAAAATTCTTAAATACTAAAACACGTTATAGCTAATAACTATAAGTAAAAAAGTTTCCTAGCAAAAAAACTCACGGAAGACCCATGAGTTTAAAATCATTAAACTGTCAAATAAGCATCAAGGTCAGTTAAAGCACGCTCTGCAATCGCTTCATAGCGAGCTTTTTTATCACGAATGCGTGGACCGTCTAGTTCTTGGATAATGCCAAAGTTGACATTCATTGGTTGAAAATGCTTACTTTCAGTGTGTGTAATGTAATAAGGCAGGCTACCAATAGCAGTTGTCCGAGGGAAAATAACTGCCTCCTCCCCCTTAAAACGTCTGACAGCATTGATGCCTGCAACCAAACCAGCTGCAGCAGATTCGACATAGCCTTCTACCCCCGTCATTTGACCCGCAAAGAACAAGTCAGGATTGCTACGTGATTGGAAAGTCTCTTTCAATAAGTTTGGTGAATCCATATACGAATTGCGATGCATAACCCCATAACGGACAAAAGTGGCATTCTCAAGACCAGGAATCATTTGAAAGACACGTTTTTGCTCTCCCCATTTCAGATGCGTTTGGAAACCAACGATGTTGTAAAGACTACCTGCCGCATTATCTTGGCGCAGCTGAACCACGGCATATGGGGTTTTAAAATCGCCATCCCGAGGCCCTTCATAATCATCGGGGTATTCTAGACCGACAGGTTTCATGGGGCCATAGAGCATGGTTTTAATACCGCGTTTGGCCATGACTTCAATCGGCATACAAGCTTCGAAGTATTTTTCCTTTTCAAAAGAATTGAGCGGTGCTTCTTCTGCTGTTGTCAAAGCCTCATGAAAGGCTAAGAATTCCTCTTTTGTCATCGGGCAATTAAGGTAGGCAGCCTCTCCCTTATCATAGCGAGACTTGAGATAGACTTTACTCATGTCAATCGTTGATTTATCAACAATAGGTGCTGCAGCATCGTAAAAATAAAAGCCTTCACCACCATTAAGTTCATGAATTTTTTCAGCCAGGGCATCTGAAGTTAATGGCCCTGTTGCGATAACGGTAATAGCATCGTCAGGAATCTCGGTGATTTCATCACGAATGACTTCGATTAAAGGGTGTGATTCCAACTCTTTGGTAACCGATTGTGAAAAACCATCACGATCGACAGCCATGGCACCTCCGGCTGGGACACGACTGGCTTCACCTTGACGCATGATAATAGAATCCAGACGACGCATCTCTTCTTTGAGGAGACCGACAGCATTGGTTAGAGAATCTCCTCTAAAGGAGTTAGAACAGACCAGCTCAGCAAAATCAGCTGTTTTGTGCTGAGGTGTAGGTTTGACCCCTCGCATTTCATACAATTTGACCGGAATACCACGTTTGGCAATTTGATAGGCCGCTTCAGAGCCAGCTAAGCCAGCCCCAATAACATTAATATAATTGGCTTTCGATTGAGACAAGAACTAATACCTCTTCGAAAATATTATCACTAATATTTTCACAAATCTTTCTATTGATAATAGGTTTATTATATCAAAAAACACCCCAATCGTTAGCATTTCTGTCTAACTTTTAGGATGTTTATAAAATATTTACGTAATTAATATTACGTAAAACTAATTGACCCGATTTTTTGTCGTACCTGTTTCAATAACATCTTTGGCCGCATTTAAGCCCTCTTCAACCAAATTTTGAATCGCTTTATCGGTATAAAAGGCGGTGTGAGGGGTGTAGATGACCTTATCGTGGGTTAATAAGCGTTGGAACAGGTCATCTTCAATCGCTTTCCCTTGCCAATTTTTGGGAATATAAGGCCCTTCTGCTTCATAGGTATCAATACCAGCACCAGCCAAATGACCACTATCCAAGGCCGCTAATAAGTCGGCTGTGTCCACTAAGACACCGCGTGCCATATTCATGAGAATAGCACCTTTTTTAAATTTGGCAAATATATCTTTATTAAATTGATGATAATTAAGCTCAGATGGGTACATATGAAGGGTCACAATATCTGCATCCTTAACCGCTTCTTCAGCAGATTCCTTATACTCAACGATGTCTGTGATACGATTATTAGGATCGATGTCATAACCAACTACCCGACAGCCAAACCCTTTAAATAGTCTTGCAGCAATTTTTCCAATACGCCCTAGACCAATGACAGCAACCGTCATATCACCTAGAACACCGCCACGAATCTTAGGATCCCAAGTGAAATTGTGTTCCGCAACGTGCTGCCTCGTCATTTCAAAGCGGCGAATCAAGGTCAACGCGACCATGACAGTGTACTCTGCAATCGACTCTGGTGAGTATGAGGGAACATTTGAAATGATAAGGTCATTAGCGCTAGCTAAATCTAGGTTATACATGTCATAACCCGCACTACGTTGGGCGATTTGCTTGATTCCTACGGCCTTAAGGCGCGGATAGACAGCGTCATCTAAAGGAAAGAGCATCGAGGTACTAACACCATCAAATTCAGCTAACTCCTCAACTGTCTCCACAGTCAGTGCTTGGCTTGTCATTGACACTTCAACGTCGTTTTCCTTTGCCCAAGCTTCTATCAGTGGGCGTTCTTCATCTCGAGTGTTATAAATTTTCAATTTCATCACTATTTACCTCCGACTATTATGGCTTAGTATATCACAAACCCAAGAATCCTGCTAGGCTTTCTAAAGTTTCTTTTGATAATAACTTGTGTTACATACCTGCTATGCGGAAGGAGCATCAAGCTTACGTCATCAGTGCGAGACAGGCTAGTTGACACCTATCAAAAAGCACTGACGAATATCAGTGCTAAAGGTCTTATTATTTGACAACGGCTTCTTTATAATCACAGTCATCGTTGCTACAAACAACTTGCTTGCCGCCGCCACGTACTTTCTTTTCAACCAGGAAGTCACCTGATTTTGGACAAGTTCTACCAACAGGAATGTCCCAAGAAGTAAACTCACAGTCTGGGTAACGGTCGCAGCCATAGAAGATACGGTTGCGCTTGGTTTTGCGCTCAATTACCTGCCCTTTTTCACAGAGAGGACAAATGACCCCAATTTCTTTAGTGATAGCCTTGGTGTTTCGGCACTCTGGGAAATTGCTGCAAGCGTAAAATTTGCCATAACGCCCTAATTTGATGACCATGGGTGACCCACAAACGTCACAATCAAAGCCAGCAGGCTCATCTTTAATCTGAATTTTTTCCATTTCGTCTTCAGCCTTGGTCAACTCTTTTTCAAAAGGCTTGTAGAATTGGTCAATGACTTTTTGCCACTCTTCTTTACCAATCTCAACCTCATCTAGACGCCCTTCCATCTCAGCGGTAAAGGCAACGTCCACAATATCTGGGAAGAACTCAACAATTAAGGCATTGACAATCTCACCCAACTCTGTGGGCTCAAAACGCTTAGCCGCCAATTTGACATAGTAACGCTTTTGGATCGTTTCCAAGGTTGGTGCATAAGTCGAAGGACGCCCCACACCATTTTCTTCCAAGGTTTTAATCAGTGTTGCTTCTGAGTAGCGAGCCGGTGGTTGCGTGAAATGTTGCTCTGGGGTAGTCAGTACTTTTTTAACCTGGTCTCCCACTGCCATTTCTGGTAACATTTTAGTTTTATCCGAATCATTGTAAACGGCCATGTAACCGTCAAATTTTACCTGACTACCATTGGCTGTAAACATCACACCATTTTGTAATAAATTGACTTTAACCGTATCAAAAACGGCTGCCGTCATTTGCGATGCCACAAAACGATTCCAAATCAAGGTATAGAGTTTTAATTGGTCTTTGTCTAAAAATGACGCAATGGCTTCAGGGGTGTTATGAACTGATGAGGGGCGAATGGCTTCGTGGGCATCTTGGGCCCCTGAAGCATTTTTGACCTTATTACCATGTTTGGAATACTGACTACCAAAACGATCTGCGATAAAGGCTGCAGCCTCATTTTGAGCGACAGGACTGATACGAGTCGAATCGGTACGCATATAGGTAATCAACCCTTGGTGACCAGCCTTTCCTAAGCTAAGCCCCTCGTAAAGTTGTTGCGCAACCATCATGGTTTTACGAGTCCGGAAATTAAGCTTATTAGCAGCGTCTTGTTGCATGGAAGAGGTTGTGTAAGGGAGCGGCGCATTACGGCGTCTTTCTTTCTTTTCAACCTTATCAACCGTAAAATCATCACCCTTGATGCGTGTCAGGACCTTTTTAACATCGTCTTGAGTGCTTAATTTTAGCTTCTTGCCATCTAGTCCGTAGAAAGCACCTTGAAATTTTTTCGTTCCTTTTTTAAAGGCACCATCAATGGTCCAGTATTCTTCCGGTTTAAAGGCCTTAATCTCATTTTCACGGTCAATAATCAATTTTAAAGCAACAGATTGCACACGCCCGGCAGATAGACCTTTTTTCACTTTTTTCCAAAGAATCGGACTAATCGAGTAACCCACGATACGATCAAGCACACGTCGTGCTTGCTGTGAATCAACCAAATCCATATTGATTTCACGTGGTTCATTGAAGGCATTTTTGACGGCATCTTTGGTGATTTCGTTAAAGACCACACGGTTTTTCGCTTTGGGATCTAAATTTAGAATATGAGCCAAATGCCAAGAAATCGCTTCTCCCTCACGGTCCGGGTCACTGGCGAGAAAGACTTGTTTCGCATTCTTAGCTTCCTTTTTCAGAGAGTTAATCAAGGGACCTTTCCCACGAATATTGATGTATTCTGGTTCATAGTTATTCGCAAAATCAATAGACATGCTTGACTTTTTTAAATCTCGAATATGGCCAACTGAGGCCACAACTTTATAGTTACGTCCTAAATATTTTTCAATCGTCTTGGCTTTTGCCGGAGACTCAACAATGACCAAATTTTTCTTTGGGGCTGTTTTTTTCTTACTCGTTTTTTTTGTTTTTGTTGCTGTTGCCATTAACACACTTCCTATACGCGAATCTTCGAAGATAAAGCTTTGTAAGCCTTTAAAACCTATAACATGATAACTCGGTTTGAGACTTGTGTCAATAAAAAACTTTTACTATAGGAAAACTTTAGTTAAAATTGGTAGTCATCAAGGATGTCAAAGCCTGATACAATGCATTTTGCTCCCTCTTGGATGAGGTGTAAACAGCCAGCCGATTTGCCATCTAACATATTGCCCGGTATGGCAAAAACATCTCTTCCTTCCTCCAGCGCTCGTTCACAGGTAATCAAGCTACCGGAGCGTAATTTTGCCTCTGCGACAACAATACCACGACTAAGTCCTGCGATAATACGGTTACGCTCTGGGAAGTGGTATTTTAAAGGAGCTTCGCCTGGACCATATTCACTGATGACTAAATGATTAGCCATCATAAAAGCTTGTAATTTTTGATTTTCTGCGGGGTAAAAAACATCCAAGCCTGTACCAATAACACCGATTGTCGTCCCTCCACTTTTTAAAGCAGAGAGATGCGCTGCGGTATCAATACCACGTGCCAAGCCACTGACAATCACAAAGCGATTGCCTAATTCATTAATCACTTTCTGAACCGACTTTGTTCCCAAGTCACTACACTTTCTAGCACCAACTACTGCTAGTTTGGGCTTTTGCAATAAGCTGATATCCCCTTGGTAAAAGAGCAGTACCGGAGGATTATAGATTTCTTTGAGTTCCAGTGGGTAGGCAGCATCTAGGATGGAAATGCTAGGAAACCTTAGAAAGGCTTCACGCAATTGTTTGGTATTAAGTTGGCGGTATGTCTCCATAAAAATCGCTGGATTGTTGCATTTGGAAACAACTGCCCAATCGCGGAGCGATAAGGATTTTTGATACTTAGCTTCATAGTCTAAGATGTTAATAATCTGATGATTGGTTAGGCCGGCTTGTCTTAGTTTGTATAATTCAAAGTTATTCATTAGCTTCCTCCACTATGATTATTCGAAAAAGCTAAGAAAAAAGCCTAGATAAACTAGACTTTCTTTAATCAAGCGTCTTGATAATCCTAGCTGGATTGCCAGCCAAAACAACATTAGCTGGGTAGGATTTGGTAACGACACTGCCAGCACCGACCACAACATTATCTCCTAAAGTAACCCCTGGGAGAATGGTAACTCCAGCTGCCAGCCAGACATTGTTTCCTATCGTAATAGGAGCCCCATACTCAACACCAGAACAACGTTCTGTCGGGTCAAGAGGATGTAAGGGGGTTAGTAACTGACAATTGGGCCCAATCATAACATTATCACCGATACGAATCTCACAAACATCCAAAAATGTTTGGTTAAAATTAGCGTAAAAATTCTCACCGATATAAATATTATTGCCATAATCACAGGCGAAGGTCTGCTCCATATAGATGTTCTCGCCAGTTGAGCCAAACCATGTTTTCAGGAGACTACTCCTTTTAGAAGCATCGGATTCGCTATTAAACTGTGCCATATATTGGCGGGCCTTAACACGCATGGCTTTTAATTCGGGATCGCTAGGCTTATAGGGTTTGCCAGCGAGCATTTTATGTCTTTCCGTCATATAGTTCCTCCCTAGATATAGTGATTACTTTTTAAGTAGTATATAAAGATGACAAATCCCCAATATAGAACACTTAAAGCGCCAAGTATTGCGGCTTGTTTTTTTCGACTCATCACTAGGTAGCCGACAAATTCTCGAATAAAGGCATTTAGACTAAAGTAAAATTTTGTTTTTGCTCCATAACCGATACAAGGGATAGCCTGTCGCCTTGCCCACAAAAGGGCTCGAAAAACATGATAATAATTTGTCACCAAAGCAAAATGAGCTGTGGTAGGCATAAGATTGTAGGAAAACCGAATGTTCTCTTCCGTATTACGTGATCTATTTTCCAAGATGATATCATCTTTTGAAACCCCTTTTGAGATAGCGTAACTCATCATCGCCTCAGCTTCTGAAATAAGTTCATCCTCACCTTGTCCTCCAGACATAATTAACTTAGCACCTTTATATTTTCTATAAATTTTAATACCTTTATCAATTCGACTTGCAAGTAATGGCGTGACCTTTTCCCCATTTAGTCCAGCCCCTAAAACAACGATATAATCAAGACTTGACTGTGGAAAATTGATAATATTCATGACACTAGACACCGTGTAAAAAAGACTCTGTGATAACACATATAAAATGAGCATGCCGATATAAAGATAGAGATAATTCAAAATTGTATCCCCTTGCAACATCGAACTAATTTTAGGAAAGAAAAAAATATAAAATACTAGTGCTCCGCCTAGTGCCAAAGAAAGCAAATTGCGAGGCGTAACTCCTTCTCGCCGTAACAATCTAATTCCTGTATAAAAGGAAATCACAATCAAACTAATAGGCCCTAGCACAATCATTAAACTGACTCCTAAAACCAAGAGAATAAAAGGATATCGTAGCCAGTCTAGCGCAGGATGCAAAGACAGACTGTATAGTGTGATTATCCATAAACTGAGATTCGTCAGGCCAAATACTCCTAACCATAAACTTCGTCGATAAAAGCGGTAAGTTGCAAGTAGTAAAATGAAGTTAATGAAGAGGGTGATTCCTAAAGCAGACATTTTCCACCTCCTTTTTGATTTGACTTTTGATCGGCTCAAAACTTCGTCTGTGCAGAGGAGTCACTCCCAGCCGTCTAATAGTTTCTAGATGGGCTTTCGTTCCATAACCGGCATTTTGAGCAAAACCGTAGCCAGGAAAGGTAGTGTCATAATCTGCCATAAGCTTATCACGGGTGACCTTAGCGATAATAGAGGCAGCCGCAATGGACAGTGAATTAGCGTCTCCTTTGATAATGGCTTGTTGGGGCAAGGGAAGAGTCAACGTCATGGCATCAATCAAGAGATAGTCAGGCTTGATGGAGCCCTTTGAAGCGTCAGCCACTGCTTCTAGCATAGCTTGTTTAGTCGCTTCATAGATGTTAATCTGATCAATCGTATGGTTATCAACAATCCCAATGCCAACAGCTACTGCTTTGGCTAGCACTTCCTGATAAAGCAGCTCATGTTTTGATTTGGGGATTTTTTTGGAATCGTTGAGCCCCTGAATGGTTTCACCAACGGGTAAAATCACACAAGCAGCAACAACCGGACCAGCCAGAGGTCCACGCCCTACCTCATCAATACCTGCAATGTAGCGAAAGCCCTGCTCATACAAGGCTTTTTCATAAGTTAACATAACGTCCAAGCGAGCCTCTTCTGCTAAAAGACTTTTAATTGTCTTTTTCCGCTGTAAGATAGCCTTTTGAACACCGACTCGACTATCTGCTTCATAGTTTTTCCAGAGGGGATTATCTAGCGTTTGGATTGCTTCCAACTGCTCTTTAATCTCTTTAATCGTTGCCATCAGCTTCTCCAACTAAATCCAACGTATAACGTCCCAACTTTCCATCACGAACGTCTTTGACAAAGAGCTGGTAAAAACGATCGTAATCATCACGAAAACCTAGTTTCTGCGTCATTTCCATAATCATTTGTGGAGCATCAGCTTCCAAATCAATGCCTTTAAAACGTTCCTTGAGACGTTCTGGATAGTGTTCTTTGAAGAAATTCAAACCAAAAATCGTCACTTCATCCATGGGTAAGAGCTGATCTTTGATAGCTCCCGTCAACGCTAGCTTTAAACCAACAATATCGTCTTCAAACTTGGGCCATAAAATACCTGGGGTGTCTAAAATTTCTAATTCTTTATTGGTTTTTAGCCATTGTTGTCCTTTGGTGACCCCAGGCTTATTCCCGACAACAGCAATTTTTTTACCTGCTAGACGATTCATCAAGGTGGACTTTCCAGCATTCGGAATCCCGATAATCATGCTACGTAGGGTTTCTTTTTGAATACCGCGTGCTTTCAAACGTTCTAATTTATCAGCCATTAGAGACCTAGAGGCGTCTGTTACGAGCTTCACGGTTACTTGCTCTTTAGAGTTAATCGCCAAGGTTTTAATGCCTTGTCCTTCAAAATACTGTCGCCACTCTTTGGTGCGCGTGTTATCAGCCAAATCAGCCTTATTCAGAATGAGCAATTTGGGCTTATCCCCTACAATTTTGCTCAACATAGGATTTTGACTGGATAGGGGCAGACGAGCATCTACTAAAACAGTGACAAAATCAATGTATTTCAAATTTTCCTGAACCTGACGTCTCGCTTTTGACATGTGGCCGGGAAACCATTGAATAGTAGCCATGTGTGTAAAATCCTTTCGTATCAAGGGTTTGACGGTAGTAAACTTGTCTAAATTCTATCAGGTCACCAAATTTAGACTGACTTTACCAAACCATTTCATACCCAATAATTTTTTGCTTTCCTTCTCGAATACATTTAATATCAAAATTTGAATGATATTTCTTAATATCTTTTAATAATTTAGGTAGGATATTAACATTAATATGTCTTGGAAGATAACTTTCTTTAATTCCAATTATATTTCGGAATTCATCTAAATATAAATTTGTTTTTCTGCTTTCGTAGTGTTTTTCAATCCAATCGTTTAGTGGTTGAGAATACTTACAGGACCAAGACTTTAAAGCAGTGAACGAAATTTGATTTTTATCAATAAAATTTTTTAATGCATTCACTGCTTTTTCTTGAGAGTTAGTTTGTCTATGAGTGTAGCCGATTGTAGTTTCATAATTAGCATGACCTACACGCTCCATAATATCTCTCATAGCCACCAAATCAGTACCTTCACTTTGCAGATAAGTAATATGCATATGTCTAAATGAGGGTGGTGTTACATGGTTTGTCCATTTAAATCCATATTTCTCTTCTCAAGTTTAAACTAGCTCCTGTTCAACTCTAGCTAACACCTCACGAAAAGAGTGTGAAGTAATGGGGGAGCCATATTCTGTCCGAAAAATACTTTCTGTATGTGAAAAGGATTTAGCTGGGTTTTCTAAAGCATACTTATCAAATTCATCACCTCTTTTAATTGCTCGTAAAATTGCTTCGCAAGCTACTTTGGGTAATGCAACTTCTCTGTCAGCATTTATAGTCTTAGTTGTGTCAAAATAAAAGTCCACAACCTTCAAATCATGATACTGAAGTGATTTATCTATCGTTACAACTCCAGTATTTGGGTTGAAATCTTCTCTTGTAAAAGCAGCTTCCCCAATTCTCAAACCTGAACAAAGCAAAACAATAGCTAAATCATAGTAATTAGGATTTCTTCTGCGGCTAAGTGCCTCAAAAAATACAATTAACTCATGGACTTCCAAAAATTTAGCCTCGTGTTTTTTCTTTGCTATGCGTTTCTTATCTAAAGAGACCTCTACCTTAACAACAGACATTGGAGAGTATGGAATAATATTATACATTATGCCATGATTAAATATTTTATTACACGTACTTTTTATATGCACTAATGTAGATTGAGAAGAATCATACCTATCGGCATAAGTAGACAAACACCTTTTCATAAGTAATGGGGTAATACTTTCTAGCAAGAAGTCATCACCAATAATATCTCCTAATCTCTTTAACACAAAGGCTTCTCTTTTGACAGTTTGCGGTTTCACTGAAACAGACCTAGTTTCTAACCAATTTTGCTTCAACTGACCTAATGTCTTGATTTTTTAAGGATTATATTGATATTCTACATAGTTAACTAGTTTATCAATTTTATCAATCAACCTTCTTTCAGCATCTTTACGAGACCTTGAGGTGTCGTTTGAACAAGTCACTGTAGCAGTTTTCCACTTTCCTGTAAGTGGATCCTTGTATTTTTCAACTACTTCAAAACGAGTTTCTCCTTTAGCATTTTTTCATGTTCTATAACACATAGTATCTCCCTCTTTAGTATTATCTAAAAGAAAATCGAAACTATATTTAATAGAAAAATTGACAATGTCTATTATACCACGATTTTCTTTATTTTACCGTCCTTTTACCGACCTTTGTTTCCATCTTAAAAGTTCTTCAAATCCTTCTAAATTAATAAAGACTAATTTATGGATCGGATTGATTACATGATCTTTAAACTGTTTATTTTCTCTCATTTCACTTAACTATCTATTCAAAGTATATTGATTTAATCCTTCCCATCTTCTCATTAGTGCTTTTTTATCTGCCCATTCAGCGACACTATTTTCAACTGATACAAATTTTATTTTCATAACTACTTCTTTCTTTAATATTTTCATCCATTGTGGGTATGACTGGTTAAATCACTCATGGGAATTTCACTCGCTGTCCTTTTACGATGGCAGCCTGAATGGTCAGAAGTATCATTATCATTATTTGTGTCATGACAGATAGGTTACCATCCCATTTTTGAATAAATGATTATCGCTCATGTCTTGGCGCATTACATTCTATTGCTCAACAAATAAATAAAGTCCCACCTAGAATGATTCAATTGTCAAAGGGCAAAAAGAGACTAAAAATTCCTCTCACTATAAAGAGTGAATTTTTTAGTCTCCTGTTTCCTTATTTTTCAAAAAATTTTCGTAGGTTGTCCAAAATTGTATTTCTCATCCGAAATAGACTAGTCGCAGACATCTCATGCTCTATTGCTACTTCTCTGATGGTATGCTCTCTAAAATACAGAGCATCAATGATTTTAAACTCTTTATCAGATAAGGTTAATAAAGCCTCATTTAGTTGCTCAATAAGGAGCTTGTTTTCTATAAAACGTTCAACATCAACAGTTGTATCAGGCAGTACATTTGCTAGCAGTAACCCATCTACTTCAAATGATGAAAAAGGTAATACTCCAAATTTCCTATCTTTTCTATTCAGATACTTCTCGTGATTGACCAATTGCCAGTAGCTTTTATAAACCGTTTCTGTTACGGGGATTTTACTACCTCTAACGTGAATATAATATTTCATTTCAGCCTCCGTTTATGATTTTTTCTTAGTCATAAAAGGAGGGCTCCTTATCTCAACCATAGCTATTTCTCACTTTTATCAAATCAAGGAGTTCTCCTCACTATAAGAGTGAAAATATGGTGCTCTTGTTCCAAAAAAAATTATATGTACCAAAAAACAGCAAGCTCTTCTGAACTTGCTGATCTATATTTTAATAAGTTTCTGTTTAGTAGGTAACAATAAGATATTTTGCTATATAAGCAATGTAATACCTAGATAATCTATAATTTATTCTATGCGCGCTATTCTAAATTCATTATTAATCTCAACAGCTATGGTTCCTTCTTCTGCTAACAAATAAACTTCTCCGTAATCCCAAACTTCTCTTTTTTCATTAGAATTAGAACCAGAATAATCTATTTTATTTAGTTCCGATTTAGAAATTTCTTGTCCCGTATTCAAAATAAATGTTTTTGAATCTGCTATTACTCCTAGAAATTCTTTTAGTTTATCATCAGATACAATATCAGATGAAATACGAAATTTTTTATTATTAAATTTAACTATCCTACAATCAGATGGATCAATTGCAAGTTCCCCACCTGCTGAATTATTATTGAACTCTTCCAAGCTCAGCATTTCATTATTGGATTGCACATCCGAACTCAAAGAAACCTTATAATAAGAATCATTTATAGAAATAGCTAAACCATCACTAAAATTATAGAGCCCACTATATGCTAATGATACTGTATCACTATTACTTTTAGTAACAACTTTCTGGCTATTTCTATCAATTACTAATGTTTTAAAAAAAGATTCCTTCACAGTACCTAGATCATTTTCATCAACAATTTGATTCATGATTGTATAATCATTTCCTTTATATGTAAATTGATTAAATGATTGATCATGAAACTCTATTGTTTTATTGTCTACCAATCTACATGCAACTAAAGTACAAATTCCAATAAGAACAACTAAGCTAAATAAAATTTTCCTCATGCTACTTCACCTCCTTTATAACATCATCAAATAATAAGAGTGCCCTTTGCCAATTTGTTGTAACCTTTAAGTTATTTAGTTCGATCATTGTTAACAGAATTCCAATTATTCCATCTAAATAACCAAGATTATCTTTTGTTTTTATATTTTCAAATTCCGCGGTAGTATTAAAACCATATGTCATGTCTTCTCTAAAATCACTAATTAACTTTTCCTTAAGAGATTTTATACAGTCATCAAAATCAGTTGTTTTATAAATTTTTTTAAAAAATAGGCAAATCTCAATTGCTCCAGAAAATCCGTGACATAAAATAGATTGTTCCAAACCATTACTTCTCCTGATGGATGCTTTCAAGATGTTACAAGCTTTAGATTTTAGTTTCTTATCTTCTAGAGCCAAACTTGAATACAGATATAGTAAACTAATTCCTGGGCTACCGTAGCACCACGCATCTCGAATAAATTCATACTGTAAATTGCTTTTTTCTGTTTTCTTTAGTTCAATATCGCTTAATCCCTCTTTCCACATATAATTTTTTAACTCGTGTTTTTCGTATAACATTATAATTTTTTTGATTGCTGCAATAGATTTTTCATTAGAATAGCCTTTTAATTTTGAATAAGACAACATTGCGCCAACACCCGCAAGGCCGTGTGCTAAACCAAAATTTAGACATCCTAACGGATAAAGCTTAGACTCTGTCTTGGACATTTGATTCTTTGATTCCACATAGAAGCCTGTTAAAGTAGAATTTTTTAGTGAAAACTCAGATAAGAAATTGATAATTCTGTTTATTATATAATCATTTTCATCTTGCTCCTGAGATAAAAGATAAACTAATACTCCAGATACTCCTTCTATGATGTCATAATCTGTAGGAGAGATTTTCTTAATATCTATATTTTCAATCTTACTTAACGTATAGTACTTAATGTACTCATTAAAACTAATCAATAAGTTATGATATTCTGGGTGTTCTTCAACTAAATGAAGTATACTTATTCCAATTCCAGAAACTCCTGAAAATAAAGAATCCGATAAAACACCATAATTTCTCATTTGTTTAACCATAAAGTTAACATATTTACCCGTTCTAGCGGAGTATTTTCTTTCACTAGTTAAACTTGTCAATTCTGAAGATAATAATATCAATCCAGGTAAACCAGAAGACAAGGTCAATAAATCATAATTCGGTTGTTCAGCATATCTTTTTAACTGCTCATCAAATTTAGCAAATACTTTCTCAGATAAATCAATAATAACTTTATTTTCATCCATCAGACTCCTCCTCGTACTTTTCTGAATAGTAAAGTTCCCTATAATATTTAGATTTACTTATAAGGTCGTCATGTTTTCCTTCATCAATAATTCGTCCATCTTGCATAACTATAATTCGATCTGCTCTACTCGCAGCCATTAGATTATGTGACACAAACAAAGCAATCTTATCTCTAGAACGAGTTACAAATTCATCAAATATTTCTTTCTCTGAAACAGGATCAAGCGCTGAACTTGGTTCATCCAAAATGTATATGCTTGCATTCTTGAAGAAAGTCCTAGCCAATGCTACTTTTTGCCATTGTCCTCCTGAAATTTGTCTACTATCGTTAAACCAGGTCCCTAAACGTTGATTAAGGTTGAAATTGTTTTCTGCGGTTAAGAAATTTAATTTTAAGTTATCAATATGTTTCTTTATTTTGGAGTCAGATATACTGTTTACATCACTTAGGCCAATATTTTCTCTCACAGATAATTCAAACTTCACAAAGTCCTGAAAAAGAACAGAAACATTATTTTGATAATAACTCAAGTCTAGGACATCACTAGATTCGTTATTATAATATATTTGACCCTCTGAAGGTTGGTATAATCCCGATAGTAATTTTACTAAGGTACTCTTACCAGAACCATTCTTCCCCACAATTGCTACAAGTTCACCCTTATTAAACTCAACATTAATATCCTCTAAAGTTTTTTTGACACTTCCTGGATAGATAAAAGAGAGATTATTGACTTTTATTTTGTCAATGCGCTTTTCAATTCTTGAGATTCTACTATTCTGAATTGAAATATTACTTACTTCCATATCAAAAAATTTAAATAATTGTTCCATGAATAAACTTGTGTTATAGATGATATAAGTATTTTGGATCATAGATTGTGAGGTGCGACAAGAAGTCGTGTTATAAATTGCTAGTTTAGCTACTCTATCCATTTGAAGTAATCCTACCACAGCTTGCTTGACTGGTAACGGTCATGTTGGGAAGCCTGTGGGACAATATGGAAAGTCTGATAGCCTAAAATCGGATGGACTGTTAGGATAAGAATACTATGGTGAACAGATGTGAATCATCGTAAGAGTCGTTACAGGGACTAAGTGAAATAAGGCTGACACACTTACACCAAAAGGTACGGAGGAGGTCATTGGGGCTTTCGTAACCTGATGACA
>JAKTNK010000079.1 GCA_029593465.1 Streptococcus suis | reverse complement strand
CTGCTTGGACGAGGTTTAGAGCTGTCAGAGGAAAAGACATTGGTAACTCATATCAACGATGGTTTCGACCTACTTGGTTGGAATTTTCGGAAGTACAAGGGGAAATTGATTGTCAAACCTTCTAAGAATTCTATTCAAACAGTTATTAGTAAATTCTCAGAAACTATTCTCAAGCGAGGAAAAGCATGGGAACAAGAAGTCTTAATCATGAAACTAAATCAACAGATACGAGGATGGACAAACTACCACCAATCCGTTTGTGCTAGTGAAGCCTTCTCCTATCTGGACTATCAGATATACGAATTATTGTGGCGATGGGCAAAACGTCGTCATCCAAAGAAAGGCCAGTGGTGGGTTTCGACCAAGTATTGGCATAGAAGAGGCAATCGAAGTTGGGTATTCGCTTCAGGCGATAAAGAACTCATTCGAGTTGACCATACTGCTATCGTCAGACACACAAAGGTCAGAGAAAACGCTAATCCTTACTTGGATACAGACTATTTTGCCCAACGAACCTTTAATCATGGTATGAAACGGTTGACAGGTCGTTTTAAACTTGTTTGGAAGAAACAAAACGGACGCTGTCATCACTGTGGACTCCCGATGGAACTTGGAGAAGATAGAGAAATTTTCTTTAAAGTTCCAAAATCCAAGGGAGGTGTGGAAGAAGTTGATAATATGACATATGTGCATGGCTATTGTCAGCGACTATTTATTGAGAGCCGCTCGAAAGAGTGATGAAATGCTTGAGCCGTATGAGGGGAAACTCTCACGTACGGTTCTTAGAGAGGAAGGTGGTAGTAATACCACTAACCTACTCGACT
>JAKTNK010000077.1 GCA_029593465.1 Streptococcus suis | reverse complement strand
GGTACTTAAATTGTTTACTTTGGCGTGTTTCATTGCTTGATGAAACTGATTTTTAGTAAACAGTTGACGATATTCTCGATTGACCCATTTTGAAACAAAGTACGTATATAGCTTCCAATATTTATCTGGAACATCTGTGGTATGGCGGGTAAGTTTTATTAAGACACTGTTTACTTTTGGTTTAGGATGAAAGCATTCCGCTGGCAGCTTAAGCAATTGCTGAATCGAGACTTGAGTGTGCAAGAGCAACCCTAGTGTTCGGTGAATATCCAAGGTACGCTTGTAGAATCCTTCTTCAACAATCAGATAGATGTCAGACGCATGGCTTTCAAAAACCACTTTTTTAATAATTTGTGTGCTTAAATGGTAAGGAATATTCCCAACAATTTTATACCTCTGTTTGTTAGGGAATTGAAACTGTAGAATATCTTGGTGAATTAAAGTGACACGAGTATTCAGTTTTAATTTTTCTGACGATAAGTTGAATAGATGACTGTCTAATTCAATAGACGTTACCTGTTTACTTATTTTAGCCAGTTTCGTCGTTAAATGCCCTTTACCTGTTCCAATTTCGTAAACGGTATCGGTTTCTTTTAAATTCAATTGTTTTATTATTTGGTTGAGTACTTTTTCACTCGTTAAAAAGTTTTGAGAATATTTTATATTTTTGTTCATGTAATCACTCCTGAAGTGATTACATCTATAAATAAATACAGAAGTTAAACGATTTGTTTGTAATTTTAGTTATCTGTTTAAAAAGTCATAAGATTAGTCACTGGTAGGAATTAATCTAACGTATTTATTTATCTACGTAATCACTGTTTTTAGTCTATTTCAAAACAGTAGATGTTTTATCTACATTACGCATTTGGAATACCAACATGACGAATCCCTCCTTCTTAATTACAAATTTTTAGCATCTAATTTAACTTCAATTCCTATTATACA
>JAKTNK010000076.1 GCA_029593465.1 Streptococcus suis | reverse complement strand
AAGGCAGATAAAGATACATCTAAAGCTTCTGATAAAAAATCAGCCAAAGATGGTCCAAAAGAGGCTGCTTCTAAAAAAGCTGATAAGGCTTCACAATCAGATAAAAAATCTCAAGATAAGAAACCTGCTTCAGACGCATCTAAAAAAGCTGAAGAAGAAACTCTTCCAAGCACAGGAGATACAACAGGCCTTACTTTGGCAGCTCTTGGTTTAGCCATTGTCTCATTTGTAGGATTGGCTTATCGTAAATTTAAATAAGTATTTTATTCAATAACAGCTTGTTAGATGAGTAAAGTAAGAAACAGCCCTTAGCATGTGTGTCTAAGGGCTGTTTCTTACCCTTTTTGTTTACTCACTGATAAGTAGTGGCTCATTGTCAACTGTAGTGGGTAGATATCAGCTACATTCTTGAGAGGATCAGCTTGGTCTTCTCATTTTTAATATTTAATGCCATCAAAATCCGTTCCTTAAAGTTTTCACAGTTCCTGAAACCAAAGTCATTTCGCTTAATGACTTTGATAAGATTGTTAGTTGCTTCTAGTTTTGCGTTTGAATAAGGCTGTTCAAGAGAGTTGTTAATCTTCTCTTTGTTCTTTAAAAAGGATTTAAAGACAGTCTGAAAAATAGGATTTACGTCCGAAATTGTCTCCTCAATGAGGTCAAAGAAATGGTCAGAGTTCTGCTCTTGGAAATGGAAAAGTAAGAGCAGGTAGAGTTCATAATGTTCTCTCTGAATCGGTTACACTAAACTAGACAGGATTTATAAAGTGCTCTACACTAAGACTAAGAAGTTGATTTACATGATGCAGAGGAAAAAACGTAGCGAGATTATCAGAGAATAGGATTTAACTCCTTCAACTTCGATAAGTGGATTCGTCTCAGATCTTGGCAAGGAGTTTGATAATCAGCTAATGGATGACATGTTGGAGGCCTTCGGAATCATCCGCTCCCTCAGTCAAGCAGG
>JAKTNK010000075.1 GCA_029593465.1 Streptococcus suis | reverse complement strand
CCCAATTTGTAAAATTAAGCTAGACAGAAAAAGCCATCTATGTTAGGCTCAGATAAACTACCACATTTGTCTGAAAGGAGCTAACATAAATGACCTATACTCATCTTACCACAAATGAACTCGCAATGATAGAGGCTTACTACAAAGAAGGTATAAAAGTTACAGATATCATGATAGCTCTTGGAAGATCAAAGCAGACTGTCTATAATGTTATCAACTTTCTCAAAGACGGACGTTCTGCCTATGACTATTATGAACACTACAAAGCCAATAAGAAACGCTGTGGTCGAAGGAAAATAAGTCTGTCGCAAGCAGAAAAAGACTTTATTCAAACTCGTTTAGATCAAAGCTGGAACCTTGATGTCATTAAAGGAACTTATCCATATAGGATTTCTTGTTCTATGAGAACTCTCTATCGACTGGCTGACCGTGGTATTTTCAAGAAAGAAGACCTCCCTTGGAAAGGAAAACGAAAACCAAATGGTCATAGCGAGAAAAGAGGGAAACAAGCCTTTCGCAGAGATTTACGTGAAAGAGCTGAACTTTATCCTGATTTTCATACAGAGTTCGGACACCTCGAAGGAGATACCATTGTTGGCAAGAAACACAAAAGTGCGGTTATTACCTTAGTAGAACGCCTCTCAAAAGCCATCATTACACTAAAAACTGATGGACGAAAAGCAAGTGATATTGAGATTGCCATCAATCAATGGCTGTCTCAATTCCCCAGTCATCTCTTTAAGTCGATTACTTTTGATTGTGGGAAAGAGTTTTCTAATTGGAAGTCTATTTCGAATGCACATGACATCGCTATTTTCTTTGCCGATCCAGGTTGTCCTGGACAACGAGGTCTCAATGAACACTCGAATGGTTTACTAAGACGAAACGGATTGCCTAAACAGATGGATTTTACCGATATTTCTCAGCACTTTTTATCAGCTATAGCTGATAAGAGGAATAAGATTCCTAGAAA
>JAKTNK010000074.1 GCA_029593465.1 Streptococcus suis | reverse complement strand
ATTCGTCTCAGATCTTGGCAAGGAGTTTGATAATCAGCTAATGGATGACATGTTGGAGGCCTTCGGAATCATCCGCTCCCTCAGTCAAGCAGGTTGTCCTTATGACAATGCCGTGGCTGAAAGCACTACCGTGCTTTCAAGATTGAGTTTGTTTATCAAGAATCATTTTCAACACTGGAAGAGCTTGCCATCAAGACAAGAGACTACCCTCATTGGTGGAACAATCACCGCCTTCACAATAGTCTCAATTACCAAACACCTATGGCCCTTAGAATCATCGCCTAATCAAATACACTTTATAACAAGTGTATAGAAAATGTTGCCTTTTCAATATGACATTTATGTCATGGTGGGATAGGGGATGTTTTTCTATAATAACCCTATCAATTTGAAATGAGGTTATTAGTTATGACAGAGAACTCATCTCTTGTGGAACGTTCATTTGAAGAGCTCTACCGTTGTGTGCAACCCATTGTTTGGAAATTGCGTCGTCAGTATTATATTCACTTGTGGGAAAGAACGGATTGGGAACAAGAAGCTATGATTTGTTTGTTTCGTTTGCTTCAAGACAAACCGGATTGCTTGATGCTTAAACCTTTCTTTCTTGCTTGTTTTAAGACTAAGTTTTCGAGTTATTTAAAGGATGTGCTACGGTCTCAGGAGAGTGATAAGAGACGACTTAATCGTCAGCCTTATGAGGAAGTATCGGCTTTGAGTCATTGTATTGTGCAGAAAGGGCTAGGCTTAGAGGAGCAAGTTGTTTTGAGGGAACAGTTGGACAGGTTGAGGGCTTCCTTACCTGAAGCGAAGAAGGGACAAGTTGATTTATTGCTTAGTGGTGCTCGTTTTAAGGGGCGTAAGGCATTATTGCGGCAAATGAAGGCATTGGACAAGCAAGGTTAGAAAGTAAAGAAGACAGACATTTCAAAAGGACTTAAGCAGTATTGGATAGCCTTAAGTCCTTTTGTGATTGATAATGCCTAAATTA
>JAKTNK010000073.1 GCA_029593465.1 Streptococcus suis | reverse complement strand
AGAAGCCAAGTTTCCATTTTTCAAGCCTTCATAAAAATTGACACGTGGCAATTCTACCTCAAAAGTTTTTGCTAAGTCTTTTGTCAATGTTGCCTGTAAGTCCTTATCGATCATTAAAACTTTTAAATTCAATTTGTCTGTCAAGTAAGCAAACATAGTCGATAATTTGGACTTTCCAACACCACCTTTAAAGTAATTATTCAAGATAATAATTGCTTCATTTTTACTGTTTCGAATATGTCTTAAATCTTCTAATATTTTGAATTCTTCTTTCGTCATAACAACGCCCCAGTCTCTTTTGTTTTGATATGTCTATTGTATCACTAAGAATCACAAATCACTTGTGATTTGTGATAAGTGATTTGTGATTAATATATAAAAGCCCTTTAAACAGGGCTTTTATGCTTATTTTGAGAAAGATATAAAATCAATATATCCCTTTTCTCCGATTTTTACAACGGCATTGTAGGACTTTTTATCTTTCGTTTTGATTCCTTTTACCAGGGTTTCTTTTCCCTCTAGTAATTCTTTTACATTTGTTTTGGTTAGTTTTTTCTTTCTAAAATGTTCAGCTAAAGTAAACTTACATTCAGGATAATTTGAACAACCATAAAACGATTTTTTTAATACAATATTGTTGCCACACTTAGGACATTTTCCTACAAGGGGTCCCGAGCGCTTAGTGGGAATTTGTACCCCTTATCGATACAAATTCCCCGTAGGCGCTAGGGACCTCTTTAGCTTCTTGGAAGCTGTCAGTAGTATATCTAATAATTTATCTCCATTCCCTTTAGTAACGTGTAACTTTCCAAATTTAAAAAAGCGACTCATAGAATTATTTCCTCCCGTTAAATAATAGATAACTATTAAAAATAGACAATACTTGCTCATAAGTAACGGTACTTAAATTGTTTACTTTGGCGTGTTTCATTGCTTGATGAAACTGATTTTTAGTAAACAGTTGACGATATTCTCGATTGACCCATTTTGA
>JAKTNK010000072.1 GCA_029593465.1 Streptococcus suis | reverse complement strand
AATGTTCTCTAAGAGCCAGTCATGACTGATATTGTCAAAACAGCCTTTAATATCCCCCTCTAAAATCCACTGAGGAGAAGCTTTTCGTGATAGTGCTGTGAAGATATATTCACAAGCGTCTTGACAGCTTCTTCCTTTTCGGAAACCGAATGATTTGGTATCTGCGGTTGTCTCTGCGATAGGTTCTAGTGCTAAAGCATAGAGTGCCTGCATAGCTCTATCGTACATGGTCGGAATCCCTAATGGACGTTTCTTCTTTTTCCCCTTTTTGTCGATGTAAACCCGTCTTAACGGACTGGCTTTGTAGCCTTTATCCGTTAGAGACAGGAGAGCTTCCATCTTTTGAGCAGGTGTCGTCCATAGTTCACCATCTATACCAGCTGTTTTCTTGCCTTTGTTAGTCGTTACTCGACGAACGGCAAGTGCCTTGGCATAGAACGAATGGGTTAGTAAATATTGAAGTCTTTTCACTGTGTTAGTGTGTTTGGCTTGAGTAGCCTTGACAATCCTGATTTGTAGCCTATTCACTTCTTGTTCTGCTCTCTTCCAATCAATGCTTTTCCATTGTTTCGCAAGCAGTTGTTTGTGTGATAACTTCTCAGCTTGTGCTGTCGTTGAATATTTATCATTCATAGGTTTACCTCCATTTCTTGTCATGAAATACCATAGGATAAGTCTGCACCCTTTCAGGTCAGGGCAAAGTTTGAACCCCTATCTCCTACCGTTACAGCTGGAGCATTCGCTTTTTATCCTTTCCTCTACCCTCTGTATCATCTATTCCTCTTACGAGTTCAATACCTTCTTTACTAGAAGGAATACATAGGGCTTACCAAGTTCCGTGTTATAAATAATTGTGAATACCTTAGGTGCCATCTTTGAGCCGGGAAGAATATGTCCATTTGTCATCAGGTTACGAAAGCCCCAATGACCTCCTCCGTACCTTTTGGTGTAAGTGTGTCAGCCTTATTTCACTTAGTCCCTGTAACGACTCTT
>JAKTNK010000071.1 GCA_029593465.1 Streptococcus suis | reverse complement strand
CTGATTCTGAAACTACAACTGAGTTAGATGCACTTACTGACTCTGAGTTTGATGCTGATTCTGAAACTACAACTGAGTTAGATGCACTTACTGACTCTGAGTTTGATACTGATTCTGAAACTACAACTGAGTTAGATGCACTTACTGAGTCTGAAGTTGATACTGATTCAGAATTTGATGCACTTACTGAATCTGAGTTTGATACTGATTCAGAGTTTGATGCACTTACTGAATCTGAGTTTGATACTGATTCAGAGTTTGATGCACTTACTGAGTCTGAGTTTGATACTGATTCAGAGTTTGATGCACTTACTGAGTCTGAATTTGATACTGATTCAGAGTTTGATGCACTTACTGAATCTGAGTTTGATACTGATTCAGAGTTTGAAGCACTTACTGACTCTGAGTTTGATACTGATTCAGAGTTTGAGGCACTTACTGAGTCTGAATTTGATACTGATTCAGAGTTTGAAGCACTTACTGACTCTGAGTTTGATACTGATTCAGAATTTGAAGCACTTACTGAATCTGAGTTTGATACTGATTCAGAGTTTGAAGCACTTACTGAATCTGAGTTTGATACTGATTCAGAATTTGAAGCACTTACTGACTCTGAGTTTGATACTGATTCAGAATTTGAAGCACTTACTGACTCTGAGTTTGATACTGATTCAGAATTTGAAGCACTTACTGAATCTGAGTTTGATACTGATTCAGAATTTGAAGCACTTACTGAATCTGAGTTTGATACTGATTCAGAGTTTGAAGCACTTACTGAGTCTGAGTTTGATACTGATTCAGAATTTGATGCACTTACTGAATCTGAGTTTGAGACTGATTCAGAGTTTGATGCACTTACTGAATCTGAATTTGATACTGATTCAGAATTTGATGCACTTACTGAATCTGAGTTTGATGCTGATTCTGAAACTACAACTGAGTTAGATGCACTTACTGACTCTGAGTTTGATGCTGATTCTGAAACTACAACTGAGTT
>JAKTNK010000070.1:771-1025 GCA_029593465.1 Streptococcus suis | reverse complement strand
CTATGTCGGTACCGAAACGGTTAAACAGGAAGGGCAAACAGGTCTTAAGACAGTAACCTACACAGATGATGAGGTTACCGACACCCAAGTAGTGACACCATCGCTTCCCCACATCATCTCCCGCGGCACCAAACCACTTCCAGTCGTTCGTACTGAGAACGAGGTTATCCCGTTTGAAACCATCTATGAAGATGATCCTAGCGCCTATGTCGGTACCGAAACGGTTAAACAGGAAGGGCAAACAGGTCTTAAGA
>JAKTNK010000070.1:0-675 GCA_029593465.1 Streptococcus suis | reverse complement strand
ACCGAGGTTATCCCGTTTGAAACCATCTATGAAGATGATCCTAGCGCCTATGTCGGTACCGAAACGGTTAAACAGGAAGGGCAAACAGGTCTTAAGACAGTCACTTACACAGATGATGAGGTGACAGATATACAAATAGTGACACCTGCGCTGCCTCACATCATCTCCCGCGGCACCAAACCGCTCCCAGTCGTTCGTACTGAGACTGAGGTTATCCCGTTTGAAACCATCTATGAAGATGATCCTAGCGCCTATGTCGGTACCGAAACGGTTAAACAGGAAGGGCAAACAGGTCTTAAGACAGTCACTTACACAGATGATGAGGTGACAGATATACAAATAGTGACACCTGCGCTGCCTCACATCATCTCCCGCGGCACCAAACCGCTCCCAGTCGTTCGTACTGAGACTGAGGTTATCCCGTTTGAAACCATCTATGAAGATGATCCTAGCGCCTATGTCGGTACCGAAACGGTTAAGCAGGAAGGGCAAACAGGTCTCAAGACAGTGACCTACACAGATGATGAGGTGACAGATATACAAATAGTGACACCTGCGCTTCCCCACATCATCTCCCGCGGTACCAAACCACTTCCAGTCGTTCGTACTGAGAACGAGGTTATCCCGTTTGAGACCATCTATGAAGATGATCCTAGCGCCTATGTCGGTACCGAA
>JAKTNK010000007.1 GCA_029593465.1 Streptococcus suis | reverse complement strand
CTTGAGACCTGTTTGCCCTTCCTGCTTAACCGTTTCGGTACCGACATAGGCGCTAGGATCATCTTCATAGATGGTCTCAAACGGGATAACCTCATTCTCAGTACGAACGACCGGAAGCGGTTTGGTACCGCGGGAGATGATGTGGGGAAGCGATGGTGTCACTACTTGGGTGTCGGTAACCTCATCATCTGTGTAGGTCACTGTCTTGAGGCCTGTTTGCCCTTCCTGCTTAACCGTTTCGGTACCGACATAGGCGCTAGGATCATCTTCATAGATGGTCTCAAACGGGATGACCTCGTTCTCAGTACGAACGACTGGAAGTGGTTTGGTGCCGCGGGAGATGATTTGATCAATCGGAGCTTCAATAATTTCCTCGGTAACGAGGATACCATCAGCATAAGTCAATTTCCGTTTGCCATCAATCCCAGCTAACAGAATTGCTTCCTCACCAACTAACCTTGTCGGATCATCTTGATAGATTATCTTGTAGGCAATCTTTTCATAAGTTTCTGTAATGACAGGAGCTTTCTTCGTTCCACGACGAATGATTTGCGCTTGAGCAGACGTTAAAATAACCTCGTTGACGATTTGACCGTCTTTTACAGTCACTTCTTTAAGCCCTTCTCGCCCAAATTGACTAATTTCCTCTATTCCTTCATTAAGTTCTGGATCATCTTGATAGATTATCTCAAAAGGAATACTCTCCTGTCTAATACTAATGACCGGTTCCGGCTGCGGTTCAACGCCCGTTGGGTCACTTGGCGTGTCTGGCGTTTCGGTATCTGTTGGTAAGTCTGTTGGCAGTTCGGTAGCCTTAGGATCCTCATCTGGTTGCGGAGGTAGCTCTATCTTTGTACCACGTCTGACAATTTGAGTAACAGGGGCCTGCAAGAGTTCTTCCTGCGTTAAAACACCATCGGTATAAGTGAGGCGTTGTTTTCCGTTAACCCCCATCTGTTCGATGATTTCGCTACCAACAGGAAGACTGGCATCATCTTGATAACTAATCTCAAACGGAATAATACTTTCAGTAACCGTTACAACAGGTAAAGATGGCTGAGGTTCCGGCTCTACTGGTGGTGTAACAGGTTCTGTCACAGGTGTCTCAGGCTGCGGTTCAAGGCCCGTCGGGTCACTTGGCGTTTCTGGCGTTTCGGTATCCGTTGGTAAGTCAGTTGGCAGTTCGGTAGCTTTAGGGTCCTCAGCTGGTTGCGAAGGCACCTCTACCTTGGTACCACGTCTGACAATTTGAGTAACAGGTGCTTGCAGAAGTTCTTCCTGCGTTAAAGCACCATCGGTATAAGTGAGGCGTTGTTTACCGTTAACCCCCATCTGTTCGATGATTTCGCTACCAACAGGAAGGCTGGCATCATCTTGATAACTAATCTCAAACGGAATAATGCTTTCAGTTACCGTTACAACAGGTAAAGATGGCTGAGGTTCCGGCTCTACTGTTGGTGTGACAGGTTCCGTCACAGGCGTCTCAGGTTGAGGTTGGTCTGGTTTATCAAGGCCAGATAGCTCATCTACTACCGCTGCTGGCTCTTTATCAGGGGTTACTTCGTTACTGATAACCGTTGGTAACTTCTGAAGCGTCGAAGGAGAAACCTCGGCAAGAGATGCTTGTTCCTTAGTTGATGATAGGTTTTCTTGATTTCCTAAATCAACTGTATTAGCCAATTGTTTCGCTGGAATGTAGCCAACAAACTCATAATTCGCAATAGGAATGACCATCTCAGGAAGCTCTTGTCCCACCTTAATATCATAATTTTTATTAAAAGCTGATAAAAGGCTCCCAGATAAGGCTGACACGCTAGTTGCCTGAAAGGCAGAAATTACTAATATGCTAGTGATGACACGATGTTTGCGTTTTTTTAGTCGTGTGACACCAATTAGCAGAAGACTACCTGCCACTAATAGAGGCCATTGATTAGCCTGCGAACCTGTCTCTGGCAAAGTATCTTGGGTTTGACGATAAATCAAATAGTAGGTTTGATAATCACCAGCAACTTCGTTAGGGAGGTGTTTTTTGATGAGGGTTTTCTCCTCATCGGTTAACTCTGACTCTGCAAGGTATTGAGCCGATAGATTTTCCCTACTCCCGACCTCTGCAGCAGATACGCTGCTCGATAGACCAGTCGCTAAGGCCAAGCCAATAATCGCTGACACGGTTCCAATAGTCAATTTTCTAATCGAAAATTTAAAATTTTTTTCTTTCCAAAACATACTTAACTCCTTAAACACAGTAGGCACAAAATATCATTTTATATTTTAGCACAATATCGCACACTTAACTAGAACTTTAACCTACATTATGGGCATAAAAAAAACACATGTCAGCATTTTCTAGTTACATGCGTTTTCTTGATGTTTTTTCACTATTTTTTAAGCAAAAGAGATACTCTATACCATGAACATATATTATCTAAAAACACGTTTCCCATACAGTTCCATGATTTTCTAATCAGCAATCGCCACTTCGCCATTAGCATAGTTCAACCGAATACCTTCTTGAACATTGGGGATAAAAACATTAAACTCCAAACTACCATCACTCGATTTGGCTTCTAAGTGCGAGCCAGAAGCGATAAGATTATCTCCCTCATAAATAAGACTAACACGATACCGCACCCGCTTATGCTTATCTAAAGCTCGACGAATTTGTGCTTCGTAGTAATTTTGTCCTGTCGATTGATCAGCATTAGCTTGATTAGCCCAGGCTGTTTGGACAGCAATATTTTTGGGATTGCTAGCAGACGGATCAAACCCCTTAATATTGCCAGCCAAAGCATAACCGATAAGGTGACCTCGGTCAATAGCATGGTCATACTCACCTGATAAACCCTGAAGCTGATGCCATCCTGCCGGCTTCCACGAGGTTGACCCATTACCAGTAGATTCTCGGTCGCGGTACTGGCGACTCTGTTTGGATAACAGAGCGTTAGCGACAGTTGGAACCCAGACACCTTGTACTTGCTTGGTTTGGTTGTCCACATAAGGTTGACTGGACACACGCGCATTAAGATTGGTTTTATTGCGATTGATGACAAAGGCTCCTGCACCATTCCAGCTAATTTGATTGCCCAAGGCCTTTTTAACCACTGGGGTCAAGACTGACCGGGCCAACTCTCGACTAGGTGTCCCATCACCTGTATTAGAAGTTCTGTTTCCCTTGTGTAAAGGCTGCATCACTTCTCTAATCATCTCCTTAATCGGATGATTAGACTCTAATGTCGTGTTGGTCGCATAGCCAAAAATCGTCAGTAAAGCAAGGATTGCTAGCGATATTAAAGAACGTTTTATCTTTTTGGAATAAGTTTGTTTCGCCATGGTACTCCATTTCATCACAATAGCAGGACAAGCCTACTTTACCTTAAATTTATCAAACAATGCTTGCCATTTCGCCGGTGATAAAATAGAAAAAGCATCTTTACCATCTCCGATAACACCGTATCCTATCACAAGCCCAAGTGCCAAAAAGACCATACATAAAACGGCAACCACAATGAGCAAAAGATACTGTCTTAAAACGTATAACATCCGTTGTTTCATCTTAGTCCTCTGATACTCTACTGATATTCGCTCCGAGATTGGCTAATTTCGTATGGAATTGATAGTAGCCACGATCAAGATGGGTTAGTTTTCCAACCTTTGTCTTGCCTTTAGCAACCATTCCTGCCAGAATCAAGGCTGCACTAGCGCGAAGGTCAGTTGACATCACTGGAGCTCCTTGAAGCGGTTGACCACCATGAATCAATGCTGTATCACGCAACATTTCCGACTGTAACCCCATACGGCGCATCTCTTCCAAATGTTGGAAACGATTTTCAAACACCGTTTCAATCATGGTTGATTCCCCTTTGACCACTGCCATTAATGCCGTAAATTGCGCCTGCATGTCCGTCGGAAATCCTGGATGTGGCATCGTTTTAACAGTCACCGGTTTTAGCGTACTCACATCTGATTTGACTCGAATACCAGCTTCTTCTTCGGTCACCTCCACACCCATTTCCATCAATTTAGCGATAAGGGGACGATTGTGTTCCCAAACAGCCTCTCGAATCAAGACATCTCCAGAAGTCATGGCTGCAGCCACCATAAAGGTACCGGCCTCAATACGGTCTTGCACAACCTGATGTTCTGCTCCATGTAGAGAAGACACACCCTCAATGGTCAACACCTCCGTACCTGCTCCCTTAATATGCGCACCCATTTTGGATAATAAGAGTGCCAAATCCACAATTTCTGGCTCACGCGCCGCATTCTCAATAACTGTCGTACCATCAGCCAAAGTTGCCGCCATCATGAGATTTTGCGTGGCACCAACTGATGGAAAATCAAGATAAATGCGTGCACCATGTAAACGACCAGTCGCCGTAATATCACCACCAATTTGGCTAATGGTAGCCCCCATTGCCTCAAGTCCCTTCAAATGAAGGTCAATGGGACGACTACCAATTGTACACCCGCCAGGCATGGAAACCTTCGCATGACCTTGACGTGCTAGAATAGGGCCTAGTACAACAATAGAAGCACGCATTTGGCTGACATACTCATAAGGAGCCTCATCTAAAATATCTCCCTGAGCGTCAACGATAATCGTCTTCTCAGTTTCATCAAAGTCAACTGAAATATTCAACCCTCTAACCACATGATTCATTGTAAAAACATCTGAAAGAATGGGAACATTAGTCAGACGTGTCGTTCCTTCTGTCGGTAAGATTGTAGCTGCTAAAAGAGGTAGAACAGCATTTTTAGCCCCTTCAATAGTGACTTCACCTTGAAGACGAGTGTTGCCACCTTCGATAATAATGTTATCCATAGTTACTCCAAAATCATATTAAAGATGAGACACAAGAGCTATCTCATCTGAGTTTAAACCATCGTTCCAAAAGCCTGACTTAAGGCAATGACTTCCAAAACAAATCGGCTAGCCAAATAACCCAAAACCACACTTAACAAGAGCACAAATAACTTAACTTGCCCCGTTGTTTCCTGGGTCACTTTTAGGTACTTGGACCAATCCACTAAATGCGTTAGCAAGTGGAAAAAAATACCAATAAAAATCATATGGCTTATTAAAGCTAAAGAATCCATGATAATTTGCATAAGGCTATTATACCAATTTTTTCTTATTTGCCAAAAAAGAAAATCTTTACTAAAACGATTAGCCATGTCATCAAATGAATCAAGCCATAAAACGGTCGTTTCCTTCATTATTAAACTGACATTACCCTCGAAACGACATCCATACCAACTATTGAAGACCAGACACTTCTTACTAGCAAAAGTCACAACAAATCTAGTTTCGCTAAGGCGATTAGCTATTAAACTTGGGCATGTTTCTAAAGCAATATAAAAAGGCCTCATAGACCTTTTTATTTATTTCCAACATTGATGCGGTTAATAGCACGCTGCAGCGCTACTTGAGCGCGACGAACTTGATCAGCACTCTGTTGAGCCTGTGCTTCTTCTAAAGCACGTTCTGCACGCGCTTTAGCTCGCTCGGCTCGACTCACATCAATGTCACGCGAACGCTCTGCAGAATCTGCGATAATGGTTACCTTGTTATCTTTGACTTCAATAATCCCACCGTTAACCGCCACCCAGTCCACAGCCTTGTCATCATCAACACGTCTGATTTTCATTTCATGGACTTTTAAGGGGGCAATCAAATTCACGTGATGAGGCAAAATACCAAGCTCACCATCAACAGTTCCTACTACAACCAGCTTCGCACGGTGATCGTATTTAATCCCGTCAGGGGTAACTATTTGAACTGTCATTTCTGCCATGTGATTACCTCACTAGTATCCCATCTTTTTAGCTTTTTCAATAACATCTTCAATCGGCCCCACTGAACGAAAAGCGTCTTCTGGAAGATGATCATATGTTCCAGCCAGAATTTCCTTAAAGCCACGAACCGTATCTGTAACAGGAACATAAGACCCTGGCTGACCTGTGAATTGTTCCGCAACATTAAAGTTTTGGGATAAGAAGAATTGGATACGACGAGCACGTCCCACCAATGTTTTTTCCTCATCAGACAACTCATCCATTCCAAGAATAGCGATGATATCTTGCAACTCACGGTAACGTTGTAGCACACGTTGCACTTCTGTTGCAACAGCATAGTGCTCTTCTCCGACAATTTCAGGAGCAAGGGCACGTGAGCTAGAAGCTAGAGGGTCAACGGCTGGGTAAATTCCCATTTGCGTTAACTTACGCTCCAAGTTGGTTGTTGAATCCAAATGGGCAAAAGCTGTCGCTGGGGCTGGGTCGGTATAGTCATCAGCCGGCACGTAAATGGCCTGAATAGAGGTAACCGATCCTTTTTTAGTTGATGTGATACGCTCTTGGAGTTGTCCCATTTCCGTAGCCAGTGTTGGTTGGTAACCAACGGCTGACGGCATCCGTCCAAGAAGGGCAGACACTTCAGAACCTGCTTGAGTGAAACGGAAGATGTTATCGATGAAAAGAAGCACATCTTGTCCTTCAACATCACGGAAATACTCAGCGATAGTCAAGCCTGTAAGGGCAACGCGCATACGTGCTCCAGGCGGCTCATTCATCTGACCAAATACCATGGCTGTCTTTTCGATAACACCGGATTCCTTCATTTCCCAATAAAGGTCATTACCCTCACGAGTACGCTCACCGACGCCAGTAAACACTGAGATACCGCCATGCTCTTGGGCAATATTGTGAATTAACTCCTGAATTAGCACCGTTTTACCAACACCAGCACCACCGAAAAGCCCAACTTTACCACCTTTTAAGTAAGGCGCAAGAAGGTCAATTACCTTGATTCCTGTTTCCAAAATTTCTGTTGATGTTGATAATTCATCAAAAGCCGGTGCCTTTTTATGAATCGGTTGACGCTCTACATCGTCTCCAAATGGTGGCTCAAGGTCAATGGTATCACCTAAAACGTTGAAGACACGTCCTAAGGTTTCATTTCCAACCGGTACGCTAATCGCGCGTCCAGTATCAAGAACCTCCAAGCCACGTGTCAAGCCATCAGTTGATTCCATGGCAATCGTACGAATGAGACCGTCACCAAGCTCAAGAGCTACTTCTAGAACGATTTTTTGTTTTTTATCATTGTCTTTGTAAACAATAAGTGCATTATTTATCTCAGGAAGAGGCTCATTGGTGTTAAACGCAACGTCAACAACCGGACCAATAACCTGAGCAATTTTGCCTGAGCTCATTTACTCACTCCTTATATTTTAGAATCACTTCTTCTAACCAAGCTGGTTTTCAGAAAGAAGTGTTTAGAGAGTTCTATCAGCCAATCAATAGAACTACTCTAGGGCACTAGCACCCGCTACAATCTCTGTAATTTCTTGTGTGATTTCTGCTTGACGAGCACGATTGTACTGAATGGTTAAGTCGTTGATAACTTTTTTAGCATTATCTGTCGCCGTTTGCATAGCAGTCATTCCTGCTGCATGCTCTGCGGTCTTAGCATCCACAATCGCCCCATAGATTAAACTTTCCGTGTACTGAGGTAATAATTGCTCCAAAATCGCTTCACGGTTTGGTTCCAATTCAAATGACACCTCACCATCACTGGCTTGATTGGCATCTAGTTCTGTAATTGGTAACATCTGCTGCATACGAACCTGACTGGTTAAGCTGTTCACATGATGGTTATAACAGACATAAAGCTCATCAAACAACTCATTTTTATACATGTCAACTGATTTGGAAATGATACGAGCCACTTCTTCAAAACTAGGTTGATCTTCTAATCCACGCAACTCAAAAGCCACATCAATGCCACGCGCTTTAAAAAAGTCAGCTCCCATCCCACCAATAGCAATAATTTCGAAATCATTTCCATCTGGATGGTATTCTTTGAGCGTTTCCATCATGGATTTTAAGATGGTGGAATTATAACCGCCAACCAAGCCCTTATCAGATGTAATCACAATATAGCCTGTCTTCTTCACAGGACGAGCAATCAGCATCGGATTTGATGACCCCGCTAATAATTCAGCCTTCATCAAGTCCGTTGTGATTTGGCGAACCTTGCTAGCATAAACTTGAAAATCCTTAGCTGCCTGTTCAGATTTCGTCAATTTCGCAGCAGAAACCATTTGCATGGCCCCTGTAATTTGACTTGTCTTTTTCGTTGAGGCTATTTTCGCTTTGATTTCGCTAAGAGAACCTGCCATAACGCCTCCTCCTCTTAGTTAAATTGCGATTGATCTTTAAACTCTTGAATAGCAGCGTCTAGGACTGATTCTTCAGGTAGATCTTTAGTATCACGAATGATGGCAAAGATTTCTTGATGATGCGCATCAAAGTAGCCGTACAGTGATTCTTCAAAACTTGAAATATCTTCAACCGGAACACTGTCCAAGAAGCCGTGCGTTAAAGCATAGAGAATGAGGACTTGTTTTTCTACCGGAAGAGGCTTGTGAAGCGGCTGTTTCAAGACTTCGACTGTACGACGACCACGATTCAACTTCGCTTGCGTAGCAGCATCTAAATCCGAACCAAATTGTGTGAAAGCTTCCAGTTCACGATAAGAAGCTAAATCGAGACGTAGGGTTCCAGCAACCTTTTTCATAGCCTTGATTTGGGCAGCACCACCAACACGGGATACCGATGACCCAGCATCAATCGCAGGTCTAATACCTGAGTTGAAAAGATCTTCTTGTAAGAAAATCTGACCATCCGTGATTGAAATCACATTGGTAGCGATATAAGCTGAGATGTCACCGGCCTGTGTTTCGATAAATGGCAGTGCCGTAATGGATCCACCACCCAAGGCATCCGATAATTTAGCAGAGCGTTCCAAAAGACGTGAATGAAGGTAGAAAACATCCCCTGGATAGGCTTCGCGTCCAGGTGGGCGGCGAAGAAGTAGGGAAAGTTCACGGTAGGCCACTGCTTGTTTGGACAAATCATCGTAAACAATTAAGACATGTTTGCCTTGATACATAAACTCCTCAGCCATTGCAACCCCTGCATAAGGCGCAATATAGAGTAGAGGAGAAGGTTGTGATGCTGAGGCAGTTACCACAATCGTGTAATCCAAGGCACCATAACGACGGAGCGTTTCAACCTGAGTACGAACCGTTGATTCCTTTTGACCAATAGCCACATAGATACAAATCATATCTTGCCCTTTTTGATTAAGGATGGCATCGATGGCAACTGAAGTTTTCCCTGTTTGGCGGTCACCAATAATCAACTCACGTTGCCCACGGCCAATAGGGACCAAAGCATCAATGGCTTTCAGACCCGTCTGAAGCGGCTCAGATACGGATTGACGCTCCATAACCCCCGGAGCTGGTGCTTCGACTGGACGTGTCTTACTTGTCTTAATGTCTCCAAGACCATCAACTGGTATCCCTAGAGGATTGACAACACGACCGATTAATTCATCACCGACAGGAACTTCCATAATTTTCCCTGTACGTTTAACAACATCACCTTCACGAATAGTGCTAAAATCACCAAGAACAATGATACCAACATCTTCTGACTCTAAATTTTGAGCCATTCCAAAGGCACCATTTGAAAATTCGAGAAGTTCACCACTCATGGCATTGTCTAAGCCACGAGCACGCGCGATACCGTCACCAACATAAGTAACGTTACCAGTTTCTGTGACGTCAAAATTTGGCTGGAAGTTTTCAATTTGCTTTTTAATTAAAGCGCTAATTTCTTGTGCATTAATTGCCAAATGTCACACCACTTTCTATTTCAGATTCATTTTTAATTGTTGCAGTTGCGATTTGATACTGGTATCAATAATCTTATTATTGGCTTTTAAAATAAAGCCTCCAATCAACTCTGGACGAACCACTTCATCCACTTCACTAACAAATATTGCAAATTTCTTTTCCACAGCTGACTTTAAGCGTTCCTTTTGAAGCTCTGATAAGCTATCCGCAACATGAATTTCCAACGGAAATGTATTAGAGCTAACAGCCAGTTTTTCAACGGTTGCATCCAAGATAGCTTTTAGGAGATCCTCACGCTCATTTTGTTTGATAACTTCTAAAAAGTTTCGGACAAAAGGAAGGCTCCCCTCCTCAAGTAGGCTAACCAGATTGGCTTTTTCAGCTTGACTAAGTCCATCATGTTGCAGGGCATTCGCCAAGTCTGTCTGTTCAAAAACTGCTAAGAGAGCTTTTACATCTACCATCACTTCTTGTGTGAGAGAATGTTCTACTGCAACATCAACCAAGCTTTTTGAGTAGCTATCAACTAATGTCAATGTTTTTTTATCCATTACTCATCTCCTAATTGATCAAGGTAGCTATCAATCAGTTTACTCTGTGCATCTTTATCAAGTTCTTTAGTCATGATCTTTTCAGCTAGTAAAACGGTCAAATCTGCAACGTCGTCTTTGACCCCAGCAAAAGCCTCTACCTTGCTCTGAGCAATGTCTGCCTCTGCCTTATCTTTCAAACGAGTAGCCGTTTCTTTAGCTTCTGCAACGATTTGCTTTTCTTGTTGTTTACCCGTCTCTTTGGCTGACTCGATGATTTCAGCTGCTTCTGAGCGAGCACCTGCCAATTCATCTTGACGCTGTTGCGCCAGTTGTTCAGCTTGTTTACGTGCTAGTTCTGCACCATCGATATCAGCAGCAATTTTCTTCTCACGTTCGTCAAAAATACTGGTTAATTGTTCCCAAGCAAACACTTTAATCAGAACAATCAAGAGTACAAATGACCCAGCCACGATAATCATGTTACCGAGACTTGTGCTATTAATTAATGTAGACATTGCTACTTATCCTTTCTTATTCTTCATTTTGTGTATCTAGCTTGTTACCAATATACTTGGTGGACAACAGCACGAACACATAGGCTTGAATAGACGAAATAAACACTGAAAAAGCTGTCCAAGCCAAGTTGAGCACAAATGCAACTGGTGCTGTAAATACACTAAGGTTAGCAAATTGTAAAAGTAGCGTCATCACCACCTCACCCGCAAAAATATTACCGTATAGACGAAGGGCAAGAGAAGCAATATTGGTCAACTCCTCTAAAATATTCATCGGTAACATGGCTGGTGTTGGCGTTAAGTAACCTTTAAAATAGCCTTTAAAGCCATTTTTACGGATACCTTCAAAGTGGACAATGACTGCAATAATGAGTGACAAGGTCAAATCGACCATAAAATTTGACGTTGGTGAGGTCCAAAAATTTAACTTATCTGTTTCAAGTTTTGCCACTAGACCAAGATTATTGGCTACAAGAACAAAGAGAAACAGCGTAAAGGCCAAAAACGTGTAATTTTTCGTATAAACACCGAGATTTGGTCTGATTAAATTTTGGATAAACTCATAGAGCCACTCCAGAACATTTTGTTTACCTTTAGGTTTCATCGTCATGTGACGACTTGCCCAGAAAACGAATAGAAAGACAATTAAAACCGTTAAGAGAGTCATGGCAAGAATCGTTAAATCAAAGTCAATCCCCAAAAAGTTTGCTGTTGGATTTTGTGTTTCTCCCAATCTTATCCCTCCTTTTTACAGTTCACTTTTGACTCAATTATTTTCCGACAAAGAAAGTGAAAGCGAAAAGGACGAAGAATGTACCTTCAATAAAGGCTACACCAGTAAACATCAAGGTTTGTAATTTACTAAACATTTCTGGCTGACGTGCTGCAGATTTTGCAATATTAGCGACAAGGATTCCCTCACCGATACTTACACCGAGAACTGCGATACCTAGTGCCAAGATTTGTAAATTCATTATAGAATTCTCCTTTAAAATTTTTTACCCTGTTATTTTAGTCCTATTTTATAGTGATGTCAACGAAAACCAATATTGTTAACGCTTCCTAAAAGGAAACTTAAACCAATTCTGACCTTTGTTTGATTTATCACATTTCATTTTTTCTGATGCTATTATCACCTCAAAATACGGAAAAGAAAGTCAGTCAGCCCAACTTTCTTTTTTCTAACTTAAAGTTCCTGATAGAGGTCCTCATAGGCCAAACTAGCTGTGTCCCATGAGAAATCACGGCTCATTGCTTCTTGTTGAAGGGCCTTCCACACTTCTGGTTCATCCCTATAAACCCTAAGCGCTTCTTCTAGTGTTTTGGTTAACCAATACCCTGAAAAAGCTTCAAAGCCAAAGCCTGTTCCTTGACCAGTGTATTTGTTATAGGGTTCAACCGTGTCTTTTAAGCCACCAACTTCTCTAACGATAGGCAATGAGCCATATCGCATTGCCATCATCTGGGATAAGCCGCATGGTTCAAAAGCCGATGGCATCAAAAAGAGATCCGAAGCCGCGTAAATTTTTTGTGCCAAACCAATATCAAAGGTGATATTAGCTGATAATTTGTTAGGAAATTGCTCAGCAAACCACGAGAACGCCTGCTCATAAGCTGCATAACCTGTCCCAAGCAAAACAATCTGTAAATCAAATTGCAAAATATGTTGGAGTTCTTCTACCACCAAATCAAAGCCTTTTTGGTCAGTCAACCGAGAAACGATGCCCACCAATGGCACTTCCGCTCGCACCGGAAGTCCTAGTTCCTTCTGAAGATTCTTCTTATTGCTAACCTTGCCTGATAAATCTGCTTTGGAAAAATGATGGCTAATCAACGGATCTGACTCGGGATTTAGAACAGCTGTATCAATACCATTCACAATACCAGATAGTTTACCAGAGACCATTCGCATGACAGGGTCCAATCCCTTGCCAAAAGCAGGGGTTTGGATTTCTTGAGCGTAGGATGGAGAGACAGTGGTCACCCGATCAGCATATAAAGTGCCTGCCTTCATCCAGTTGAGACAATTATCCCAGCGTAGGGTACCATCATCATAGCGCTCCCTACCAACACCAAATAAATCACCCAACATCTCAGGTGCAAACTGTCCTTGAAACTCAATATTATGAATGGTAAAGACCGTCTTAATCTTATGATAAGCTTGAATCCAGTGGTATTTTTCTTTCAGTAAGAAAGGCATCATAGCCGTGTGATAATCATGCACATGAAGAACATCTGGAATAAAATCTATTTTTTCCATAACCTCTAAAGCGGCTTGTTGGAAGAAGGCAAAACGTTCACCATCATCCCAGTAGCCATAAACAGAACCACGGAAAAAGTAGTCTTGATTATCAATGAAAAAGAAATGCACGCCATCTCGCTGGCAATATTTGACACCGGCATATTGTTGGCGCCAGCCAACAGCAACTGTGAAGGCAAAGCAATCCTCTACTTGATTCCCAAATTTAGCATCGACCAGGTCATAATAGGGTAAGATAACCGCCACTTCATGACCATGTTTGACAAGCGACTTGGGTAAGGCTCCAATCACATCTCCCAAACCACCAGTCTTTACAAAAGGTGCGCCTTCTGCTGCTACAAATAAGAGTTTCATTGAATAATATCTCCTGTAATCAATTGCCCTTTAGCGACTACTAAAGGATTTTCGAGACTACCTTTTAGGGTCACCCCAGCAGGAATCCGTACATTTTTATCAATAATGGCATACTCAACCACTGCCCCTTCTTCAATAGTAACTTTTGGAAAAATAAGCGAGTGTTTCACTTGGGCATCTTTGGCAATGCGGCAAGATCTTGAGACGATTGAATGATCGACATGACCATAAATCACAGACCCTGAGGCAAATTGAGCGTTATTGACTAGAGAATCTTTGTCGAAGTAAGTGGCTTCTTCATTTTTAACCTTGGTATAGACCTTCTGATTGGAGTACAACAATGAATAAAACTTCTGTGGATCCAGCATGTCCATGTTAGCATCGTAGTATGACTTCACAGATACAATGTTCGATAGATAACCGGTGTATTCAAAAGCTAGAGCCTTATCTGTAACAATCAATTCCCGTAGCAAGTAGCGAACTTTGCGAGGATTCTCCTTTTGTGCCTCTTCTTCTAATTTTTCAATTAACCACGGGGTATTAACGACATAGATATCAGCTGACATTGGTACAGGTTCTTCAACATCTTCAAGCTTTTGTTTGCCAACCACATTATCTTGTTCATCAATTCTTAACACTTCATTGGCTGATGAAATCGCTGATTTCGGTAATTTTTTGTAAACGACTGTAATCTGACGTTTATTAGCATTATGTAAATGAATCACTTGCTCCAAGTTGATATTCGCTAAAATATCACAAGACATGTACACCGTCTGATCAGACCCAGAACGTTTCAGGTAGGTTAGAATTTGACTGTAGTAGTCGCTATCGGTCATGGTCGTCTCTTCATCAGTGTTATAAAACCCAAGGAAATAGTGACTGGTTAGGGTGTTTAGGCCCCATTCACGACCACTACGAATGTGGTCAAAGACTGACCGAATATTTTGTCCCCTAAAAATACCATAAACACTACGAATACCTGCATTGGCAAGACTAGATAGCTGAAAGTCAATCAAACGATACTTCCCATCAAAAGGAAGGTTGGCAAGTGGCCGATTTTCAGTCAAACTCCCCATATCATGATAACCGACAGCATTTCCTAAAATGGCAGTGTATTTATCAATCTTCATTTGCTACCCCCACGACTTCGTTATAACCTACGACTTGCACTTCTTCGGTACCATCAATAACAACACCATCTGCAATCGTTGCTCCTTCGCCAATAATCGCTCGCTTAATAACAGCTCCTTTACCAATCTTAACACCGCTCATGATAAAGCTGTCTTGAACATCTGCTCCTTCTCGCACTTGAACGTTAGTGGATAGAATGGAATGTGTCACTTTGCCATCAACAAAGCAGCCATCTACAACAAGCGAATCTTTCACTTCTGCTCTTTCTGTGATGAAGTTAGGCGGTGCAATTTCATTTTTAGAGTAAATCTTCCATGAACGATCACGGCTGTCTAACTCATTATCAACTGGGATATACTCCATATTGGCTTCCCAAAGAGACTCAATCGTTCCAACATCCTTCCAATATCCCTTAAAATTATACGTGTAAACACGTTCGCCCGACTCCAGATAGGCAGGAATCACATGTTGACCAAAGTCAGACATGTCAATACCATTTTTTTCGCCATTAACCAACATCTCACGCAAAGCACTCCAGTTAAAGATATAGATACCCATAGAAGCTTTGGTTGATTTAGGGTGTTCAGGTTTTTCTTCAAACTCAACAATCCGATCATTAGAATCGGTATTCATAATCCCAAAACGACTTGCTTCTTTGAGAGGGACATCAATAACGGCAACAGTCAAGCTAGCCATATTGTCCTTATGAGTCTGGAGCATCTCATCGTAGTCCATCTTGTAGATATGGTCTCCTGATAAAATCAACACATACTCAGGATTGATACTATCAATGTAATCAATGTTTTGGTAGATAGCATGGCTCGTTCCTTGAAACCAACGATTTCCCTCTGTCGCAGAATAGGGCTGCAAGATTGTGGCTCCGGCATTGATACCATCTAAGCCCCAAGAAGAGCCATTTCCAATATGCTGATTGAGACCCAGCGGTTGATACTGGGTAATGACACCCACCTTTTGAATCCCTGAGTTGGTACAGTTGGATAAGGCAAAATCAATGATGCGATAACGCCCGCCAAATTGTACGGCTGGCTTGGCAATGTTTTGCGTTAATTTCCCTAGTCGAGTTCCTTGACCTCCGGCTAGGACAAGAGCTAACAATTCTGTTTTCATAGTGCCTCCTTTTCATGGCTGATGAACACCTTAAGCCTACAAGGTTACATTAGTAGTATTGAAGCGATGGCGAATATCTATTTTCGTCGCCGCTTTAATTTCCAAATACTGGCTCCAAGGGCTGGTAGGGTAAAGGTCAATGTTTGATGGTAATCTCTCCACTTCTGTTTAATCGTTTCTTGGGGGGGATTGGTCTTTTCCCAAGTGCCACCATAGCTGGCTAGCTCACTATTTAAGACCTCCTCATAACGTCCTGGGACTGGCACACCGACTGTAAAATCACGCCTTTCCACAGGCGTCATATTGAAAATACCTATCAGCAGCTCACCCTTACGTGACTGTCTGGCTATCGTTAACACCGTCTCATCAGTGTTATCAGCATCAATAACCCTTAACCCATCGTAAGAGTCATCTATCTCCCATAGGGCCCTGTTCTCCTTGTAAAAACGATTAAGCTGACTAGTAAAATACCGCATTTGGTGATTCAGGGTATCCTCAAGATTCTGCCATTCCAGCTGCTCCTCGGACTTCCATTCTAAAAATTGTCCAAATTCAGAACCCATAAACAGTAACTTTTTACCAGGATGAAACATTTGATAAGTATAGAGATTTCGTAAACCCGCAAACTGATGGTAACGATCTCCCCACATTTTATGCATCATGCTTTTCTTCCCATGGACAACTTCATCATGAGAGAAAGGGAGAATATAGTTTTCCTTAAAGCAGTACATAAAGCTAAACGTTACCAGATTAAAAACATGTTTGCGATGAATAGGATCTTTCTGATAAAAGCTTAGAATATCGTTCATCCAACCCAAATTCCACTTATAATCAAAACCAAGACCACCTTGTTCAATCGGTTTTGTGACAGGAATATCAGACGAGGATTCCTCAGCGATAATCATGACATCTGGATGGTAATCTTTGACCACCCCTAACAGTTTTTGAAGAAAGGAGATTCCTTCTAGATTGCGATTATCACCATATCGATTCGGCGTCCAAGGACCCTGGTCAAAGTCAAGATAGAGCATGTTGGTCACCGCATCAACTCGGATACCATCGATATGAAACTCTTCTATCCAATAAAGAATGGACGAAATCAAGAAAGACTGGACTTGATTTTTTCCTAAATCAAAGTTTAGAGCCCCCCACCCTTGATTTCTAGCACGATTGGGGTCTTGGTATTCAAAGGTCGGTGTCCCGTCATAATAAGCAAGAGCATCGTCGTTTTGTGTAAAATGACCAGGCACCCAGTCCAAGATAACACCGATATTATGCAAGTGACAGGCTTCTACAAAGGCTTTAAATTCCTCTGGTGTCCCATAAGTATGCTCAAAGGCAAAATAACCCATCAACTGATAGCCCCAACTCAAGCCTAAAGGATGAGCCATTACAGGTAAAAATTCCACATGTGTGTAATTCATCTCTACCAAATAGGGGATAAGCTCCTCGGTTAATCTAGCAAAGGTATAGGGCTTTCCTGAGTCATCTAACTTCCAAGACCCTGCGTGAACTTCGTAAATCGAAACTGGACGACTTTTAAAGCCAAAGCGTTTTCTGCGTCCCAGCCAAAGGCTATCTTTCCATTTTCGATGAGGTGTTTTCTGCAAGATGGCTCCCGTGCTTGGACGTTGTTCTAAATAACGGGCAAAAGGATCAATTTTTTCAATCACTTGTCCACCTTGTCGTGTGATGAGGCATTTGTAAATCTGCCCTTCCCGAGCATTGGGGCTATACCCTTCCCAAACTCCTGATACATGCCGTATCAGCGGCAAAGGATGGTCATGCCAGCCTGTAAAGTCACCGATAATCTGTACTTTCTCAGCATTCGGGGCCCACACTCTAAAGTAATAACCACCTTGCTCTTGATCAAAGGCTTCATGGGCTCCCAAAAAATCCTGCAAGTGATAGTTTTCCCCTATACCGAAGGTATAGAGATGACCATCTCTGTCCATGATACTCTCCTTCCACGCAATCCTAGTTGCAACAAAGCTGAATGTTGTTGACAATACGATTTGCAACAAAATGTCATTGACTGTATGAAAATCATCACCGTCATGTCATTAAAAAATACACTAATAACCCTTAGTGTTAACTAGGGTTATTAGTGTATTTCAAAGATCAAGACACCTAAGCTTTCAAGTTCTAAATCTTGAGGCTGTAAGCGTTTTACATTTGAAAATAGTATATCATAATTTTCGTCTTTTGTCATGGAAATTTTCAATTTTTTATCACTTGCATTCAAAATAATTCGGTATTTCCGATCGCCATCTATGATAAAGCTGATGTGACCTGACCCAGGAATTGCTGATTCTACATAGACATGTTGGCGAATATCGTTAAAATTATCCCAGGAAAAACCGGGGTCTTTTGTTTTTAATGCAATCAATTTCCGAACAAAGGATATCGTTTCCTTATGATAGGTGACCAAATCCCAATCAATTTGGTTAACGGTATCAGGGGCATTGTAAGAATTCATCGCATAGTGAAGGTCTTTGGAGGTCAATGTCCCTCCTTCACCCGTTGCGACACGCTTGGTGCGTAAAAACTCTTGACCCAGCTGCATAAAGCACATACCTTGTGACAAGAGATTGAGGGTATTGGCTAATTCAACCCTTCTAATGTGCATTTGTGGTGTGTCCTTTGGGTTTAAGGTCCATAACAAATCATTTAAATTATAATTATCATGAGCTTCCACATAATTGACCACTTGATTGGGTGCCAGATAGTCCACTAGCTCATCACTTCCCAAAATCGTTTTAGCAACGATATCCTCAGTCGCTGCGCCAGAGACAAATCCCTGTGTCAGAGTGCCATAGACTTCTGCACCTTTGACTGCATCACGCTGATTATCATTAAAAAAGCCTATGCCTGGCATCTGATGGGCGTTATCCTTTTTAGCCTTATCTTCTGGCATCAGACCAAGACCCATATCCCATCCTTCGCCATAAAGCAATATTCTTGGGTCAATACTATCCACCATTTGTCTAATAGCATTCATGGTTGCCACATCGTGGATGCCCATCAAGTCAAAACGAAAACCATCGATATTGTACTCTTCTATCCAGTAACGCAGGGAGTCTAGCATGTACTTGCGAAACATCTCTTTCTCACTAGCTGTTTCATTGCCCACACCTGTCCCGTTTTGAAAAGTCCCATCTGGGTTCATACGATAGTAATAATCAGGCACCGTCAACTGAAGGGCCGAGTCAACATTGGAGTAGGTATGATTGTAAACAACATCCATGATGACACCAATTCCTGCGTCATGGTAGGCTTGAATTAATGCTTTTAATTCGTAAATGCGAGATAGCGGCTCATGAGGATTGCTACAAAAACTCGCTTCTGGTACGTTGTAATTCTCTGGGTCATAACCCCAGTTATAGGCATAATCACCGTTAGCATCAAAGGTTTGGTGATGATCAAAGACCGGCTGTAGTTGAATGTAAGACGTTCCCAAATCTCGAAGATAGTCAAATCCGGTCTTATCGCCAAAGCGGTTGGTGGTGCCAGTTTCAATCGCGCCAAGGTATTTGCCGCGATTTTCCTCCCGTACGCCTGAGGTGGCTGACTTGGTGAAGTCCCTAATGTGCATCTCCGTAATAACAGCCTGATTGGGATTTTCCAAGCGCCAATGTGCGTCACTGTCATGCTTGACACTAAAACCCTTGGGCGACATTAACGCTGGATTAATGATAATGGAACGGCGGCCGTTCGCCGTCACCGCTCTAGCATAAGGGTCTCTGGTATCTGCGAAGGTTCGCTTACGGTAATAGACACGGTAGCAATAGGCGTAATAGTTTAAATCACCTGAGAGACTTAATTCCCAAACGCCATGCGTGTTTTCTTGATGGTTATCTGGGTCATAGTGATTACCTCGAACCATGGGGATAACACGATCAACACTAGCATCTTCTGCAGTTGAGCGGTATAAGATGACTTCCACTTTTTCTGCTGTCGGAGCCCATAATCTAAACTGCGTCTCATCAGGTTGATACTTAGTGCCGAGCCAACCATCAAACCCCCATTTTTTATCAAAGGCTTTACTGTTGATAGCCATATCATAGGCGCGGTGCTTGTGACGTCCATAAAAGGCACTGGCCACTGCAGCCTGCCGCGAATAGTAAAGCGTCTCATCACCATCGACAATCCAGACTTCTGTTTTTGGGACACCATCTATTTTATTGACCCGATAGTCAATCGTTTTATAGGTCCAATCCTTATTTTTGACCATGACATAAACGTGGCTCAGGTAGTGAAGGCTTTCAAAATCCAGCACAGCTACTGCTCCGAAACTGTCATAGCGCGAGAAGCTGGCATCTTGTCCCCACTCATTATCTAGCCATTTCCATAGGCTCAAATCAAAATAATTCCCTTGCCGTCTGTGGTAATGAACCACAACCGTATTTTTGATGTTATAATCGTTCATCGCTTCCCTCATGCTCCTCAAATCCTTCTGCTTCATGCGTAAATTTTTGGGCAATTGCCTCTAAGGCCAAATCTTCTGTTGCTAACATCAAGGCGTCATCAGAGATTTCATCAGTGTTGGCAAAGAAGGTGATATGATTTTTCAAGTTTTCTAAAACAATTGGCGCATCACCGCCGTATTCACCGTCAAGATTAATCATCATTCGGCTGTCAGTTTGGGGCTCAATAGTCATCTTACTCGTCTTAATATACTCAATCAAAGGGTGTTCGATGTGTTTCCCACCTTGCAACACCAATCGGATTAGCTGAACAATTTCAAACAAGTTGGCTGTTTTGACAATGATTAGGGTGAATTGACCATCATCCAACTTGGCATCTGGGGCAATCGTTTCAAACCCTCCGACCGAATTGGTAATGGCTGCAAAAATCATAGAAGCCTCACCCTGAAAGACCCCCTTATCATGCGTGATGGTCACCGATGTGTTACGGACACGGGGCAGCAATTCAACCCCTTTGGCCAAGTAAGCCAGATAACCAAACATGGTTTTCAACTGACTTGGGACACTGTAGGTCAATTCGGTTAAGGAACCTGCTGCTGCGATATTGATAAAGTAATTGTCTGAATTTGCCACACCAATATCCATATTGATGGTTTGTTCTTTTCCGATGAGTTTAGCAGCCTCAACGGGATTACCACGAGGAATTTTCAACGCACGCGCGAAGTCATTGGTTGTTCCTGTTGGAATAATAGCCATTTTAGGCCTCTGGGGCAAAGGAGCAATTCCTGACACCACTTCATTGATGGTACCGTCACCACCTGCTGCAATCACCAAGTCAAAACCAGCCTGGGCAGCACGGCGGGCTTCGTTGCGAGCCGAATGAGGCTCAGCTGTTGTACAAAAGGCAGAAGTTTCATAGCCGTATCCTTCTAAAATATCCAAAACATTAGCCACATTTTTCTTCATAATCTCCTGGCCAGAAGTGGGATTATAAATCAAACGTGCTCTCTTTTGTTTTGCCATGTTTTCTCCTTAACTCTGTCACTTACGATAATCCACTCAACCATTCTTCGCTTTCAATACGAATGCCTAGCGATTGAGCTTTAGCCAACTTGCTACCAGCTTCTGCGCCTGCAATGACCAAGTCGGTTTTTTTAGACACAGAACCTGTGACTTTGGCACCAAGTTCTTCTAACTTTTCTTTGGCTTCTGAGCGGGTCAACTGAAGTAATTTTCCCGTTAAAACCACTGTCATTCCTGATAGAGGCGCATCTTTAGAGCGTTGCTTGCCAAGGTAAGCAAGATTCACACCTGCTTCACCCAACTCACTCAACAATAAGGCAACCTCTGGTTTTGCAAAATACGAATGCACTGACTCAGCGATGATTGCTCCAATACCATCAATAGCAGCAATTTGTTCTTGCTTCGCTGCGGCTAAGTCAGGGATGGTTGAATATTCCTCCAACATCAGACGACTGGCTTTGGCTCCCACATGACGAATACCGAGGCCAAAAAGCAATTTATCCGCCGAATTTCCCTTGGAAGCTTGGATAGCTTGATAGAGCTTTTCGGCTGATTTCTCTTTGACATTGGGTAAGGTCAATAAATCTGCCACACTTAAACGGTAAATGTCTGCTACGTCTTTGACTAATTGCGCCTTAAAGAGTTTTTCCACAACGGCAGGCCCTAAGCCAGCAATGTTCATGGCATTTCGACTAGCAAAGTGCTCTAAACCACGTTGGATGAGGTTGGGACATAAGGGATTGATACAACGCAGAGCAACTTCATCTTTGAGATGCACTAGCTCACTCGCACATGATGGGCAGGTGGTCGGAATAGACATGGGTTCCTGATGTTTTCTATCCTTTAAATTCACCCTTAAAACAGCTGGAATGATATCACCTGCCTTATAGACAATCACCGTATCCCCCAAGCGAATGTCCTTGTCAGCAATATAATCCACATTATGTAACGTTGCCCGACTAACCGTTGTCCCTGCTAGTTGAACTGGCGTTAGATTCGCCGTCGGTGTCACAACTCCTGTACGACCTACAGTCCAATCGACAGATAATAACTGAGCTTCTTTTTCTTCGGCTGGGAATTTATAGGCAATTGCCCACTTGGGAGCTTTAACGGTGAAACCAAGTTCTTCTTGGATATGCAAATCGTTTACCTTGATGACCACACCATCAATATCATAGTCCAGCTGCTCACGCTCCGCTTGCACCGCTTGAATAAAGGCCCAAATCTCATCCATTGATGCTGATAGTACCCGCTTCGCATTAACAGAAAAACCGAGTTCTTGCAAATAATTGAGTACATCAATCTGGCTTACCTGTTGACTAGGGCTCGCTTCTTGGTACAAATAAGTAGCCAACTGACGTTTTGAAACAATCCGAGGATCTAGTTGGCGCAAAGTCCCGGCAGCAGCATTGCGCGGATTGGCAAATTCTGTCTCACCATTTTCCTGACGTTCTTTGTTAATAGCCGAAAAAGAGGCTTTGGGCAAATAGGCCTCACCTCTAACCGTCATATCTACTGCTTGTTGCAAGGTTAAGGGGATATCCTGAATACGCTTGATATTTTCCGTAATGTCTTCACCAACACTCCCATCACCGCGTGTCGCTCCTGTCACCAATTTGCCCTTTTCGTAGGTCAAGGAGATGGATAAGCCATCAATCTTGAGCTCAGCAACATAGGAAGCCTCCGGAAATTCTGACTTCACCCGTTGGTCAAACTGGTCCAATTCTTCCTTGGAAAAGGCATCTTGCAAACTGTAAAGCTGATAGGCATGCTGATGCTTTTCAAAACCAGATAGAACAAGATCACCGACACGCTGGGTGGGGCTATCGTCTCGGATAAGTTCGGGGTAGCGCTGCTCTAATGCGACCAAGTCACGGTAAAGCTTATCATACTCGGCATCGGATACCGAAGGATTGTCATTCGTGTAATAATCATTAGCATACTGATTGAGTTTAGCAACCAGTTCTTTGATACGTTTTTCCATACTTTTATTTTAACACAATTAGCGCATTTTTTGATAACTTGATTGATTGAATAGGGCAAAAGAAAAGGCAACCACAAATAGCTTCAATGAAGCCACCTGTGGCTGCTGCGAACGATGCACTGTTTCATCATACACAAAAACCTTTTCAACTACAATTTAACCGACATTCAATAGCTGCGTTTGGAAGGTCATCGTAGAATACCTTATCGCCAAAATGATAAAACTACCATATGCCACTAAACACATCAGGGGAAAAGTTAATTTAGTGATTTTTTACATTTTTATGTATTGATATTGATGTGTTTTTCACATATTTTTAAATAAAAGTTAATATAATTGACCCAATAACTAAAATTGTAAGAAAGTGTCTTTACAGCACAATTAAAATTATTTTTTGCTTCTATCAGTAAATCTAAAAATAAGTCTTCATCAGCATGAGGGATAGCCTCTTTCCCATATTTCTTAAAATATCGATTAATGTATATGTTGAACTGTCTATTTTCATAATCCCTTTTAAAATCTTCAAGATCGTCTAAGATTTGACGTCCATAAGCGAAAAAATCATGAGAACGGTACAAATCTTCCATGATATTATTAGGCAAAGGATTTTCCGAACGTTCTTGATAGACTTTTAGTGCTATTTTAGCAAAAGAATACTTATCATGTGTATACTGAACCTCTTCTCTAGGAGAGAGAACTTCGTGAGGTTTGTAAACATATTTTTCTTTATATAGCCCAGTTAAAGTCTTGGCAATATTTCCTGATATATTGACATCACTTTTATTTTCCAAAGCATTTAGGAAAGACATGCTTTGCGCGTACTGTTCTAACAATATCAGTAGTTCTATCGGCTCTTCAATACTTTGAGTATCATAAATGTTATCCAATATAAAAAGAGAAGTGAAATGATGGTGAGAAAAAACGATTAAATTCTCAAGTGTTTTTTCTTCAAACTGAAATTCTTTTCTAAACATTAGTGGATATAATGAGTATAAGGAAATCGTCTGTAAAGTACTCTTTTGATGTAAAAATGGCATAGTGGAACCTAACGTTTCTTTAACTTTTCGTTCAATTAATTGAGAAAAATACAACCATTCTTTCTCTGAAATAGCAATAATTTGCTTAACGTCGCTAATTTTCATGATACTACTCCAATTCATCTCTACGTAAATTAATGCTAAATAACCATGGAACGACAATTGTGACAAGGATTAATAGCAAACCTGATATGGCAAAAATTTCTACTGCACCGATAACATCAAAGAGATAGCCAAATAGTAGCATACTTAACGGCAAAGACACTTGTGTTAAAGCATTTAAAAGCGCAAAAACTCTACCTTGAAATGTTTGAGGAATTTTAATCATTGACCAGCTTGATATGAGTATGTTGCAAATTGTAATGGACGACCCCAGTACTAAAAAATACCCACCGAGTACTATAATCCATATATCTTTTGATAAGTTAATATTTAAAAATAAACCTAACAAAAGGGTCATCAACCCCACTAGGCTAATGGCATACCTAGCTATATTCAGCGTACTTCTAGAACTAATCCTTGAGGCAAGAAGAGAGCCTAATAACAAACCTATCGCTAAAATACTGTCATTGATTGCAAAAGATTTATTTGATAAAGCTAATGTATGAAGTTGAACAAATGGAAGGCCAACATTAACAATACCAAGTATAAAATTGATCATTAGTACAAATACTAAACCAAATACAATTTTTTTATATGCAACTATAAAATCAATTCCTGATTTGAAAAGAGAAATGATACTTTGATTGCTTACTTCTTCCTCGGCATTACTATCTTTATTACGGAAATCAACTCCCCAGTAGATAACTAAAACAATCAATTCAATGAATAGCTCTGCCACTAAGACACCAAGCAATGAAAAATAATTGAAAATAAACACTGCGATGATAGGAGATAAAATCATACTCGCAGCCTGAATTAACTGTATACTCGAACGAAAAGATTGAACATCATCTTCAGAAACAATGCTTATGGTTGATGCATTTAAGGTCGTTGATAAAAACTGATCAGATAACTTTAACGCAACGAGTAGTATCACAATTTGACTAAAACTGGCAGAAGAACCCCTATTCATGACAATGAAGGTAATAAGAGCAAAACAACTGATGCCTTGAGAAACACTTATTATTCGGTTTTTATTATATTTATCAACCGTACTTCCTAATATGGGTAATAAGAGGATTGCAACTACAGGCCCGACAATCTGAGAGACACTATATAGGAATACAGAATTCATTGTCCTTAGTATATAAACTCCAAAGACAAAAGAAAGTATACTGCTACCAAACTGACCTAAAGCGTTCCCAAGTAACAACATTGATTTTTCTCTATTCAATCACTAAAACCTCTCTTTCGGCGTTATTAAAATAAATTTTATATTGTCGAAAACTATCTGTCCCTAACTTTAATAACCAATGATAATCGAATGATTTGACATTGGCATTGTTAACAGTGATATTCTGATTTCCAAAATTAACGACGATATTACTCAGTTCAGCAACCTTACGGATGACAATACCATTTATTCCAAAAACAATATAGCGTCTCCATTTACAACCCACACTATCCAGCATAATCTCTTTCGAAATAACAGACCTATTTGCTCCTAAATCTATGAGTGCATTTATTTCTTTATTATTGTAACCTACCTGTACCACTAACTGTTTATCGGGAACGATTGAAACATATGGATAGGACTTTTGTAGCTGAATATCTCCAACACTGAGGTACTTATTTTTAAAGTCAATCGTAAAATTAAAACCTTTTAAAATATCCCAACCAATAATCCCATCAATGCCTAAATAACGAAACATTAAATTTTTGTCTTGTATTAGAAATTCTGCATTACGTATAACCTTATTATCAAATATCAATCGAGGTATAAAATAGGCCTCTGTAATTATTTTTGCTTTTCCAATTCCTTTAACCCTTACGTTTTGATCAAGTGGTTTTCGAAAGATATCTAACTGTTTATTAGATGCAAAAAAACTTCGTTCCGAACCAGTATCAATCAGAAATTTAGCTGTTTTACCTAAAATATCTAAATTCACTATCACTAACTTTTTTCTATAAGAGAATTTCATGATACAATCTCCTCTCCAAAAAAAGAGAGCTTGGAAAATCCAAAGCTCTGACTGTTACATCACCATTTAACTTTAACAGTAACTTCTCCAAGTGCTTCGACATCAACTGTTGAAGACTCTACCGAAAAATCTTCAAAAACATCTTTATTTGTGAGAGACTCTTTTTCTTTGAATTCCATTTTCACAACCTCCTTTTCTTAATAAATTGATTATATCGCCACATTATTAAATTGTCAATAATTTACTATAAAATTTTGAATTATTTTATTTTTTAACGAATAAAAAAGATTGAAGAAAATCGTCCAAAAAGAACTTTTTCTTCAATCTGAAACTATCCGAAGATAGCTTTTTTCTTACGCTTTTAAATCCAGGCGTTTGGACAGACTATTTATCACTAAAGATCCTATCAAGAGCGATGCCAACTCACCAACTCCAGTTGTAAACCAGGTGAGAAAGAAAGGAAGTTGGGCAACTACTTTTAACTCCAGTGCCACTGTAAACATAGAGGCTGCAAAGAAAAAGGAAAAGTAGAAAAAGGCCTTGTTAAAGATACCATTGATGATGGTTTCATGTTGATATTTTTGAAATAACAACACACCTAAAGTGACAAATACTAAGGTTGAGCCTCCACCCACAAACACATCAATCAGGCCAAAACTGTAAAAGTTAGCAATCATACAACCCAAGGTAACCGATAAAATGTACTTGGGATGGTAAAAAGCCATAAAGTTTAGCATCTCAGACACACGGAACTGATAAGCACCGTATGAAATAGCATTGAGAGGAGGGGTGATGGTTAAGACGACGTATAAAGCTGCCACTAAAGCCACTTGCACGTAGTCACGAACAGTAAGATGTTTCATAATTCTCCTTTGACGGTTTAACCGTTTGTAATATGCTTGGCGAAAGGATTTAAGCACCAAGGGTTGCTAAGCAACTCCCTTAGTTTAGCATAACTTTGTTTAAAAAGATAGGTTAGGGATAAAAATAGAACAAAAAACCTTGTCAACTCAGGCAAGTTTTGTTAGAATGAAATGGTTAATAACTATGGCAAGCAAATTGCTATGGCAGAAAGGAAACATTAACAATGAAAAAAGATATCCATCCTAACTACCGTCCAGTTGTTTTCCTAGACACAACGACTGGTTACCAATTCCTTAGTGGTTCTACTAAACAAACCAATGAAACTGTTGAGTTTGAAGGTACTACCTACCCACTAATCCGTGTTGAGATTTCTTCTGACTCACACCCATTCTACACTGGACGTCAAAAATTCACACAAGCAGATGGACGTGTGGACCGTTTCAACAAAAAATACGGTCTCAAAGACACCAACGCTGCGAACTAAGCGTGAGTTTACTCAACAGCCACTTCCTAAACAGGAAGTGGTTTTTTTATCCACAGCATTAAAAGAGAGATGGTAAAGCTACCATCTCTCTGCTCTTATAGGATTGACTATTTTATCATACTGTGTTTGTAGCTTTCACATCCGCAGCTGTCATAATAAGGTATCAGTGGGCCAACATTTCTTGTGCTACTTGATGCCCAGATAGGTCTTTAGGATAGTAAGTTGGCCAATTCTCAAGTTCATCTAGCAAGGCTTTTTGGCTCTCTCCTCCAAAGTAAATATGGAAGTGTTCTGCTTTTCCAGGGCTAATAGCGTGGTCTGAAAATTGCACATATTTGAATTGTCCGGCATCTTTATCATCTGTTTCAAAGAGGAAGCGTACACCACGGTTTCCTTTTTTGTAGTTCAAAATCTCATACCCCACATAGTTGTACTTGTATTTATGAGATTCACCATTTTGGATAAATTCCATGGTCATTTTCTTACCATCAATAGTGATTTGCTCAACATCGGTTTGATAGCCAGTTGTATAGTAAGCCTTGTACTCATCTGCTGACATGTCTTTGTTTTTCTTAGCCTTGTAATCAAAGACAGGATCTAAGGTACCCTTTTGTAGGAGAGGATAGACAGACTGCCATTGACCAGTCCAATCAGACAATTTGCGGTCTTTGATTTGACTATCCTTGAAGTAACCATTATAAATGGTCTTTGCCACACCAGTTTCTGGTTCGATAGTTTTTCCTGCTTTATCAGTCGTTTTTTGAAGGGATTTTAAGTTTGCCTCCATCACTGAAATGTAGTCTTTGCCTTCCTTCATTTCTTTAGAGGTCAAGCCTTCTAAAGGATTTAAAACGGCTGTCTTAACACCAGCTTCTTTGGCTAGGGTTTTGGAGACTTTTGAGGACGCATTTTCTTCAAAGTAGATATAGTTAATGTCATACTTTTTAACGTATTTTGATAATTGACCAAGACGTTTGGCAGATGGTTCTTGATCCGCTGATACGCCTGTAATGGGCACTTGGTTCAAGCCGTAATCAAGGGCTAGGTAACTAAAGGCGGCATGTTGGGTCACAAAACTCTTTTGCTTGGCGTCCTTTAAAGCTTTCTCGTACTTCTCATCAAGGGCTGATAATTTCTTGATATAGGCTTTGGCATTTTTCTGAAAAGCGTCTGCTTTTTTAGGGAATTTTTTCGCCAAATCATCAGCGATATTCTTTACTAAAACTTTTGAACGCTCTGGTGATAACCAAACATGGGGATCAAAGGCATGTGTATGCTCTTCATCACCGTGATCGTGGTCATCGCTATCTTCATGAGTGTCTCCATCACCTAATAATAGCATATCCCCAGTCGCCTTGATAAAGTTTGAGCCCTTGTTATCGAGGGATTTTTTCACCTTTGGCACCCATGTCTCCATGTTATCATCATCATAGACAAAGGCATCTGCCTTTTGAAGCTTGGCGATATCTTTGGTTGATGGTTTAAAATCATGAGCTTCTGTTCCTGCTTTCATAAGCAAGCTCACCTGTCCCTCATCACCAACAACTTGTTTGGTGAATTCATACATCGGGTAAAACGATGCAATCACATTGAGGTCCTTATCTTTATCGGTCGCTTGAACAGATTGGCTATAAAAAGCAAGTCCTAAAGAACTGATGCTCATAAGACCGAGTGATATGATTGTTTTTCTTTTCATTGCTATCTCCTTCATCCTTAACTGGTTTAGTTTTTGGATTACTGGTTAAGTATATCACTTTTCGCTCAAATGTCAACAAAAAAGTAAAATAAAAAAACAGCATTTTGGCTAATCTTCCAAAACGCTGTTCATTATAATTCTTCAGCAAACTTATTTATCTTTCGCAAACGATGATTGACCCCACTTTTACTAATTGGAAAATCCAAGCTGTCTGCAATTTTCTGGATTGAGTAATCTGGGTGGGCAATACGCACTTGGGCTACCTGCTGCAACTCAAGTGGTAGAGCTTCTAAACCAACCGTATCCATAATCTTGATAATGTTATTGATGGTTTTCATGCTAGCACTAATGGTCTTTGCGATATTAGCTGCCTCAGCATTCGTCGCTCGATTGAGGTCATTGCGTGCCTCTCGGTAAATTTTGACTTCTTCGTAGGTTGCCTTGGCAGACGCTGCATCAACCAACAATAGAAAGTCCATGATATCTTCCGCTTTTTGCAAATAAGTCATGGTCCCATTTTTATGCTCGATAAGCTTTGCTTCTAGCAGAAATTTTTGCAACAACCGGCACAAATCTTCCGCATGGTCTTGATAAACTGAAAATATCTCCAGCTGATAACGCCCAGATTCTGGATCACGGATGGTCCCTGTTGCCAAAAAGGCGCCTCGAAGGTAGGCACGTCCTAGGTCATCATCTTCCATAATCATCGGATTGATGCCTGTCTCAAAACCAAAAAAGGAATCAGCCAGTTGCAAATCCGCCAAAATGTGATTGACAGCATCGGCTACAAACACCGTGTAAACACGATTTTTACGGAGGTTGGTTTTGTGGTGGTAACGAATTTCGGGATGGCAGTCGTAATGCTTTTCGAGTAAAGCATAAAGGTGACGCGCTATTTTAGCATTTTCGCTGGTAATGGATAGTGTTAAACCTTGAGCGGTTAAACCGACGCTACCAGACATTTTGATAAGAGCTGATAATTCTTCTTTGGTTTTTGGGGACTTGGTCAGGATTTCTTCTTTTACAGTGGTGGTAAAACTCATAGATACCTCGTTCTGACTAAATCCATCAACTCTTCAACGACCAAATCACCGTGATGAAAGGCTCCGCCATTTTCCAAGCGTAGAAAATTGGATGAGATGACGCGCTTAGCATTATGGCGTAACCCTTTAAAATCATGCTCTACTTGGACCAAATACTCGTCAAACTGATTGCTCTCCATGTACGCTTTAGGAACCGCTTCGATATTTACCAAAACGGTATCAATCACATCAATGCCCAGATGACGATTTAGCACGGCTAAATGATCCGCATCGGTGAAATGCTCGGTTTCGCCATGCTGGGTCATGATATTGCAGACATAAGCTACTTCTGCCTTGGTTTCCACAAGCGCTTGACGGATTTCTGGAATGACCAGATTGGGTAGGATCGAGGTAAAGAGTGATCCTGGCCCCAAAACAATCATATCACTGTCCATAATCGCCTCAACGACCTTGGGACTGGCCTTAGGGATGTCATCATTGTAGGTATTGGTCACATAAACGTGGTCAATCAAGCCATCGTAATCCGCAATCCGGCTCTCCCCAATCACTTCATGCCCATCCTTAAAAACAGCATGCAAGGTCAAGGGAGTGACACTCGAGGGGTAAATTTTTCCAGTGGTATGGAAAAACTGAGTCAAGGCCTGCATGGCATGATAGGTCGACCCTTCCATTTCCGAAACCCCGGCTATGATAAGATTCCCTAAAGGATGACCTGCCAAGGCGCCATCACTGTCTTTAAAGCGATACTGAAAGAGTTCTTCGTAAAACTTGGGCATATCACTCATGGCCACTAGGACATTTCGCAGGTCTCCCGGTGGGGTCATCTGCATGGCTGAGCGGATTTTGCCTGACGATCCGCCGTCATCAGCTACTGTCACCACTGCTGTGATGTCAACATGTTGGTGACGTAAGGATTTGAGGATGACAGGGATGCCTGTCCCGCCACCAATCACTGTTATTCTGGGTTTTCTCATGAGCGGTTCACCGTTTCCTTACGACGATCCTTGTCTCTGTGACTCTCATTGACAGACCATTGCTTGGACAACTCTTTGGCCAAGCGATGAGCAAAGGCAACGCTGCGGTGTTGACCGCCCGTACAGCCGACAGCAATGGTTAGCAAGGATTTTCCTTCGCGTTGATAGCCTGGTAATATCGGCTCTAGCAGGTTGATTAGGTTCTGATAAAAATCTTCTGATTCTTGCTGAGACATGACATAATCATATACTGGCTTGTCAAGCCCTGTCTGCTCTCTGAGCTCTGGCTGATAGTAGGGATTGGGCAAGAAACGCACATCAAAAACCAAGTCAGCATCTAGGGGCAGACCATATTTAAAGCCAAAACTCATGACTTCAATCCGAAAATACGTTTTATCAGTATTTTTTGAGAACTGGTCTGAGATTTCTTTTCGAAGCTGGCGTGGTGTCAATTCGGTAGTGTCAACAACGTTTTGGCTAAGGCTTTTCAAGGGTGCCAATAGCTCACGTTCGAGAGTAATGCCATCTAAGACCCGTCCATCAGCTGCCAAGGGATGGCTCCGTCTCGTCTCTTTGTAGCGTGAGACCAACTCGCCATCAGTCGCATCTAAAAAGAGAATGTTAAAGTCAATGGCATCATTACGATCCAGTTTGTCCAAAATAGTCGTGATTTCCTTGAAGAAAAGCCGACTACGCATATCCACAACAACAGCGACACGATGGGTGTCCTCGGACTGCTCTACCAATTCTAAAAATTTAGGCAGTAGGGCTGGTGGCATATTGTCCATCGTAAAGTAACCTAAGTCTTCAAAAGACTGGATAGCTACTGTTTTGCCAGCGCCACTCATGCCCGTCACAATGACGAGATTAATATTAGGTTTTGTCATAGCTTTCCTCCTTATGTATTTATTATAGCAAATGCTCAACGTCTTTAATAGAGAGGCACGTTAATCTGGAAAAGGTTACTTAAAAGACTGGTACAACTTCTAGAACTTCTCCTCCAAAGAGGACTAGATAGGCTTGAACACGGTCTATCTGATAAGCTTGCTTCAAGGACTTGGCATAAAGCGCCATCTGCTCCTGATACCGCTCCAAGACCTGCTTAGCATCTCTATAATGGTCTGTTTTGTAATCAAACAAGATAATACGATCTTCCAGTAACAGGTAGCCATCGATAATGCCACGGATAACAAAAGACTCACCGCTCGCCAAATCATCCGTCAAAATCGCAAAAGGGGCTTCTCGATGGAGATTTGCTTGATTGGCTAACATAAGTTGACCGATCTCTGTCTTGAAAAAGGCCTCAATCTTCGCCACTGGCAACTCTTTCAGAAGGCTATCATCATCTGTCATGGCCTTGGCAGTTGCTCTGATAGTCTCTTGCGTGAGCGGTTTTGTCAATTCTAAACGTTGCATCAGTTGGTGTAGGGCTGACCCTATTTCTGTAGCAGTCGGTTCTTTTTTAGCTGCAAATGTTGGTAAGGCGATTGTGACAGGGGCTTGTTTGTCTGGGCTTTGGCTGATTAGGGCAATGTCTGTCTTCTCTTGTTCCAATATTTTCGCCTTTTTCAGCTGACTTGGGGTTCTGAGACTCGGCAGCGCTATCCCTGCAGCATGGCTATCATTGTAATCCTGCACGTATTGGAGATTATCCAAAGCCTTGACGATGTCTTCTGACTGACGATTATGAGAAAGGTCATTCAGATTAATCCCAGAGGGCTCTACAATGATATTGTCTCCTGATGCGTAGCGCAACTCGATGGTTTTGGCAAAGGCTGTTGGGTAATCCTCAGCCATCGCCAATAGCCAAGCTTGAAAAGAACGCATCTTCTCACGCCTTCCCAGTGCTAATACAGGCTCTTTATTATCTGCTGTCTGTTGATGTTCCGATTGAGATGCCGTACCAACCAAATAAAGCTTTTTCACAGCTCTGGTCATGGCCACATAAAGCAGACGCATCCGTTCTGAGAGGCTTGCTCTGAGCACTAGGTCTTTATTGGTTTTGAAAGGCAATGTCTCCATGCTCACTTTTAGTGGTAAGCTCGAAGGCTGTGCTAAGCGTTCATCCGATGATAAGTCTGCTTGGTAAATAATGCCGACCCCATGCGCTGGATGTGCAATTGCTTTTTCATGCGTCATTTCTCTAAGGTTAAACTGCTGATCCATATTCAGAACAAAGACATAGTCAAACTCCAAGCCCTTGCTCTTATGAATGGTCATCATTCTTACCGCATTCTTAGGAAGGGCGGTAACAACATCGGCCAAATCATGATCTTGCTCTAAGATATGATCAATCATGGCCACAAAACGATTAAGGCCTCTAAAGCCTGACTGCTCATATTGGTTAGCCCTGAGAGCCAGGCTATACAGGTTCATCTGCCGCTGCAAGCCGTTGGGTAAAGCACCAACATAATCCATGTAAAAACGTTCGTTGTAAATTTTCCAAATCAGCTGATAAATCATATGCGTTTGGGCATAGGAGCGCCATGAATGGAGATAGCCTAAAAACTGCCTAATTTTGTTGCCAAGTGTGTCAGTGATTAGTTCCGCATGCTGTCCCGCTCGCTCATCAGCTAAGCGTAACTTGTCATAAAAGGAAACAAAATCCTGCTTATGAGCTTGAACAGCAATGCGTGCCAACTCATCTTCATCAAATGAAAACATAGGGGATTTAAGTAAGGACACCAAGGGGTAATCGTTCAAGGGATTGTTGATGGTTCGTAGGGTTTCCAACATCACCATGACTTCCGTTGACTTGAGGTAGTTCATCACACCGTCGTCAGCCACTAAGGGAATGCCAGCTTCTGAAAAACGTTTTAAAATCGTTAGATTACGGGTTCTTGAAGGGACTAATAAAGCAATATTGGCAAAATCAAAAGAATCTTTGGTCTGGGATTTCAGACGCTGGATTTCAGCGATAACCAAATCAACCTGCCCTTGGGAAAGATCCGTATCCTTCTCTTGTTCCAAGAGTTCTTCCTCAACAGCCTGTTCCTTGTCATCGTAGAGCAAAAAGACGGTTTTGTAGTCCGGGGTTTCACTCTGTTTCTCAGGATTGCCGGCAACCAATTCCTGCGTCTCATCGTAAGCAATGTCTCCTAAATCCTCATCCATCAGATGACGAAACACAAAATTGACGCTATCAACCACTTCCTTATGACTACGGAAATTTTCCTTCAAAACAATCAACTTACCTGAGGATGGATCATTCTTAAAACGATTAAACTTTTCGGTAAAAATCGTAGGATCGGCTTGACGGAAGCGGTAGATGGATTGCTTGACATCACCCACCATAAAACGATTGTGCCCATTTGACAACAAGTCCAAAAGGCGTTCTTGAATCGGGCTATTGTCTTGGTATTCATCAACCATGACTTCCGCATAGTGTGCTTGAAACTGCGCTCGCAACTCCTGATTATCAGATAAGATACGAATGGCTGCATGGGCAATATCTGAAAATTCTAGGCTAGACTCGCTGATTTTTAAGGCTAGGTAGCGCTCTGAGAAAGCCCTAAGAAAATCTTGTAACACTTCTAATTGCGACATAGCTTTAGGCTGTTCTTGATAAATCAGGCTAATCATGGCATAGAGCCTGTGATAATCAACTAATTTTGGAAAGCGATTGTCCCATTCTTTCTTGGTAAACCACTTATCAAATGCCTCATGCAGCTGCTCCTCCAGCAAGAAGTAGTTTTGTTCAAACGTTTCATCAGTATAAGCTGCCAAACAGCCCATCATGGTCTCAACCATCTCTTTTAGCTGCTGAAATAGGTGGTCACATTGACGACTGATAAGATCCAAATCACTCGCTCTCACATCATCAATGGTCAAATCTGAAAAACGGTAGTGCTCTAAAAAAGGCTCCAATTGATACTTTTTCAAGTGGGTACTAGCAATCCCTTGGGCATCGATTTCCTCCACAAAACGCGCCAACTGCCTAGTTTCCAATAAGGTTAACAAGGCTTTTTGATGGCGTTTCAAGGCCTCTACTTGCCTTGAAACTTTATCCAATTTCCCTGTCTTGGTTGTGGTCGCAGGACGTTGGCACAAAGCCAAGAAATGCTCTCTAGCAGCCTGCACCTCCGCCCGACTGGCCTTAGCTTGATCCACATCAATATTGGCATAGCGCGTTAGTAAATCTACCAAATCCAAGTAGTCGCCTTTTTGACCAAAAACACTGGCTTTAAAAGCCAATTTTGCCATCAGCTTTCTTACTTGTCCCAGTTGTTTCTGCGCAATCGCCTGCTTCACTTGACGATGGAGATCTGCGTAGTAACGAGCTGCTTCCTCCAATTCATTCCCAATCTTAGGCAGAGCTTGATAGGGATAATAGGTCGTGGCTGTGTAGGCTGCCTTATTGAAAAAGCGATTGTCAAGCCAATCCTTGGGATCGGCTGTCGCTTGCATAAAGGCGTAGAGTTGGTAAACAACCTGTCGAAAAGCATTACTTGACTTGGCTTTTCCAGTAAAATTACGCACCAAATCCGTAAATAGCTTTCCTCTTGCAGAATCTTCTCGAAATTGAGCAAATAAATCACTAAAAACACGGTCTTTTAGCAGCGCTTGCTCTGTCTCATCCTGCAAAACCTTAAAGCTAGGTGAAATGCCTACAAGATAGCCGTATCGGGTGACCAGTTTTTGCGTGAAGGCATCCATGGTCCCAATATTAGCGGTTTGGACATTGGATAATTGAGTCGATAAGTGGGCTTGTAAGGCTTCGTCTTGAGTATGGGCCAATGATTGAGAGAGTTTTTTTTCCAGACGTTCCTTTAATTCGGTAGCTGCCTTAACCGTAAAGGTCGAAATAAAGAGTTGATCAATAGTGACCCCACGTTCAATCATATCCACAATGCGCTCAACCATGACAAAGGTTTTTCCAGACCCTGCTGAAGCTGATACAAGCATGTTTTGACCATGGCTATAGATGGCTTCGATTTGCTCGGGAGTTCGTTGTTGGTGACCCTGGGGCAATTCTTTTTCTGAAGCAATCGAAGCCTCAATCTCCGATGAACTCAAATAGTCTTGAAACATGATTACTCCCCTTCCTCTTCACGATTGTGTTCTTGAATTTTCTCTAATAATAGCTGCCGTTTTTGGCTAGGACTAGCCTTAATGATCTCCAACTGCCGAGCTTGGGCAAGGTGAAGGTCAGCTTCAAAACCAGTTAAAGCCGTCAACTGCTCTCCTAAAACCGTCTTACCATCACGCGTGTAAGGATTGATGGCGAAATGACCTTGACGTATGGTGTCAGCAGCCTTTTGATACTGCGCTTTTAGAAAAGTCAACAAGCCCTCCAATTCTGACTCATTATAAACAACCGCTTGTTTATTACTTTTGTATTTATAGTCATCCTCTGGTAGGTAGGTGAGAAATTCTTCCCTAAACAAGCCGTCATAACGCAGTGCCGCTTTTAATTTTTTAGGAATATCCCCAAAGGCAGTCACTTCTTTTAAGGCAAGGCTGGGCTCTTGCATCTGTAGGTACATGGCGCCAAAATAGTCTAAATCCGCAAATAACGCATCTCCTTGCGGTGTCTTTCCTTCTCTTAGCGCCAGAAGATAGGTCAACAGCTGTGGGCTCAAACCATTATAAAAAGCCTCCAAATCAAAACGTTGACGACTCGACTTATAATCGATAACCCCGTAGGCCAAGTCATTAGCTGCACTTTTCAAGGTATCCACTCGGTCAATAAAACCTGTAATAGCAACTGGCCTGTCTTCCTCTAAAGTGTCTCTGTCAGATAAGTCCAGTCTGAATGCTGCTTCTTGGCGGCTAACATGAATGTCTGTTGTGGTTTCAAATAAGCTACCCGTTGCTCTTGCAATCGACTCCAGCAGCTCACGCGAATACAAGCTTTCTTGGTCTTCTTCGTAAAGGCTTTGAAACCTTGGTTCAGCCTCTGTTTGAGCTAAAGCCTGAGTTAACTTCTCTTGAAAACTAATATCAGCCGGATTGGCAAGCGATCTTTCAAACACCTTATGCAGGAAATTACCATGACTTCTAGCATCGGGATGGATGGTATCAGGCTCAGTCAAGCCTAAAATCTTCTCAACAAAGTACAAGTATTGATTATTGTAAAAGCGCGCTAGAGCTGATGCGGATAAGCGAATCGGTTCTGCCTGAGGAAACAAGACTGCTAAAACCGCTTCAGATAAGGGCTTGCTAGTCAACTTGGTTGATAGCGGCGTAACAGTGAGCCCTTTATCTGATAAACGTTTGCGAATCACGCGCCCAAGGACACTCCAATAGGTCAATTCTTCTTTACTTAAGCGATCCAAAAACTGCGAACGATTCAAACTCACCAATCTTGCCAGAACTTCTTTGTAAGACCCTAAGTCATCAGGTGCAATCTGTCCTAGCGTGCTTTGTTTGCTGAATAGGGGCAAGCCAAACGGCTTAACCAAAACCGCCAAATAAGGAGACATCGTCTCTGGCCCGTTAGCAGCTAGTTGAGGATAAGACAAGACCAGCCTTTTCTGAGCAGCATTGAGTAAGGAAATCGCTACAAAATGATTTTTTTTGAGGTTGTCACCCGAGACAATCTCAAAGCTTCCTTGACCAGAGGTCTTTTCATTAAATAAGCGTCGCTCATCATCTGATAACAAGCTTGTATTTTGGACAATCTTTGGAAAAGCCGATTGCCCTAGTCCAAGAGCATAGACATAAGGAGCGGAATGAGGCTCAATCAAATCATAAGATCTGATGTTAACCACGTTAACCGTAGCAGGGACAGTCCGATAATCACTACTGGTCATGCCATTGGTTATCAAAGCAATCAGCTCTGACATACTCAACTCTTGCCCAGCAAAGGCTAGCTTGGCCTGCTCTAGCAGACGGCAAAAAGCAGACCAAACCTGCTCATGCTGCTCCACTTCTTCTTGACGAGCACCTGACAACAAGTTTTGAACATTTTTAGGTAAATTCACTGTCTCTAAAAACTGCACCAGCCGCTCCATGAGCTCATCGATGTTGCCTTCCATCTTCAAGCTTGACAAGGGCCTAATAATGGATCGTCGCAAGTGATTCAAATGCTCTAAATCATACTTTTCAAGGATGTGCGTCTGACCATCTTTATCCACCTGACGCGTCACATTGTGTTTGAAGGGCTTTTGAAACTGCGCCGATTTGACATCAGCAAAGCGGCAATACTGCTCAAAAACATCAATGTCAGCCATCTGGTAATTCCCAAAGAGACCCGTTCTCAACAGGTTAATCAGGTCATCTCTCTGATAAGCATAGCGCAAAACACGCTCCAGACTCATCATAAAAGCTGATAAGGGATGATTGACCATAGACTCGGCCCGCCCCCAGTAAAATGGAATCTCAAACTGGGTTAAGAGGCGCTCTAAGGGGAGTTTGTAGGCCTGTTCGTCACCTAGTAACAAGAGGAAATCTTTGTAGTCAGCCCCTTCTTGGCGCATTTTTTGACGAATGTCTCGAGCGACAGCCTCAATTTCAGCCTTTTGATTGGTCGCTTCCCAGACTTGGACAGCTTGATTATCGCTATCCTGCCAATCTGGTAGAAGATCTTGGTTGGAAAAATCATAATAAGCTTCCAAAGCACGTGATAGCTTTGCAAATGGCGTTTCAACTGGATTCGCCAGCAATTCTTGGGCTTTAACACCGTACTGGGCTGCCAAATGCCTTAAAAAGGAAACACTAGCTTCATAGATATTCCCAGAAAGTAAGGTGGCATCATAAGCTTTTTGACTGGCATAAGTACCGATAATAACGGTTTCCACCTTGTCATGTAACAAGGCAATCAGTGCCTCTTCTTCCTCAGAAAAGCGCGTGAACCCATCGACAACCAGTACTATATCCTTCAGCTGGCTATCTAAGGCACCCTCTCTAATCGCACGCATAAAAAACTGCAACTTACTCTCACCATCCAGCTGTTCAAGCGTCAGGGTGTCAATCAATCGACTTAAAATAAGACGCAACTCTCTCACCTTATCAAGAGGATTCTTTTTGGAAATCAAGACCTCCAAGTCCGATAGCTGAACTTGGCTCTTGGACAATTCCTTATAGAGTGTTAGAACTTGCTCAATGAAGCCTGGATCTTTCTTCAACCGTCCAAAAACAGCCAGTTCATCCTCAGGTAGCTGATTTAAAAGACGATAAATAATCATGCGTAAACCAGCATCATCTAAAGCCTCTCTTTCTGGTCTCTTGGGCAGCATAAAGTAATTAGGCAACTGGCCAAAACGCGTCACTATCATTTGAAAGGTCGCATGATTAGGCAGGTACTCTAATACCTGACGCTCTTTTTCAAAGGACAAGGAATTGGGTGCAATATAAAAAACACGCTTGCCTTTAGACAGGTAGCTTTGGGCTTCTTGCGTTAATAACTGCGTAAGGGAATTGGAGATGTTGGTGTAATAAAGCTTCATGCAAACTCCTTAACTGATAACTGTCTCTTCATTATAACAAATTTCCCACTTTCTCAGGAGTAAAGAAAGCTATTTCGGCCAACTTTTGGTACAATGAAACTATTAGAAACGTTTAGAGGAAAGCCTTATGAAAATTGATGACCTTAGACAAAGCGATCACATTGAAGACCGTAGGGGACAAGAGTCCTATCGCACCTCACAAGGATCATTGGGAAGTGGTGCTCTACTGTCAATTCTACTATCTAGAGGGTCTTGGAAGACCAAGTTAATTCTCATTATTTTGCTCCTTGCCCTAGGAGGCGGTGGGAGCCTATCTGGCATCTTCACAGGTAATAACAGCCAACCTTACCAATCTAGCCAAATCACAAGGCAAAAAAATACCAGCGTTACTGATGCTGATGCCACATTTGTCAGCAAGGTCTTAGCTTCCACAGAAGACTTTTGGAGTAAAGAATTCCAAAAAGAAGGCCTTGGGGACTACCAAGAACCCGAATTAGTCTTTTACTCCAATCAAACCTCAACTGCCTGTGGCCTCGGACAAGCTTCTTCTGGACCCTTTTACTGCCCTGCCGATAAAAAAATCTATCTAGACCTCAGCTTCTATGATGAATTATCCAGTCGCTATGGGGCTAAAGGTGACTTCGCCCTAGCTTATGTCATTGCCCACGAAGTTGGGCACCATGTGCAAAACGAACTAGGAACCATGGCCCAATACAATAAGGCTCGACAAGGAAAATCAGCAGCCCAAGCCAACCAACTCAATGTTCGGTTAGAATTACAGGCTGACTACTATGCTGGCGTCTGGGCAAAATACGTCCAGAATCAAGGATTGCTGGAAAAAGGAGATGTTCAAGAAGCCATGCAGGCTGCTCATGCTGTCGGAGACGATACCCTTCAGGAACAGGCTTATGGTCGAACGGTTCCTGATAGCTTTACCCACGGGACATCAGAGCAACGTCAGCGTTGGTTTGATAAGGGCTATCGCTATGGCGACATCAGTCACGGCACAACCTTTCAAGACCCTTACAACGACCTATAAGCAAACTAAGACGCTAATCTAACGATCAGCGTCTTTTTAATTGTTTTATAAATTTAAGATTACTTTCCCTTAATAATTAAGACCTGAGACGGATGCGATTGTCCTCAAAACTTGCTATGATAGAGGAACTATAACCTATCAGACGGAGTTAACCATGCTAAAACCACTGCCATCACTATCACATCGACACTGGATTCAAATCATCAGTCTCATCGGCCTAGTTGTCAGTCTCATCGCCCTCTACTACTTCAAAACCCATAGCCATATCTTCGCCCTTGGGGGGAGTTTTCAAGTCTTGATTACCAACCTCGGTCTCCTTGGTCCAGTCATCTTTATCCTCCTGCAAATTATTCAAGTCATTTACCCCATCATCCCTGGTGGCATGACCTGTGTCATTGGCCATGCCGTTTTTGGACCGTTATACGGCTTTATCTATAATGTTATCGGGATTGTGACAGGCTCTTTTTTAAGTTTCTACCTAGCTCGACAGTACGGGGAAAACTTTGCCAAATCATTTGTTTCTGAGAAGGTTTATGATAAGTATATGAGCAAATTAGATAAGGGCAAGGGGTTTGAATACTTTCTCGTAGCAGCTTTTGTTTTACCCGGTTTTCCCGATGACTTTCTTTGCATGGTCGCTGGTCTCAGCAAAATGACGTTTCAAAAATTTTTCTGGATTACCCTGCTTTCCAAGCCAGCAACCCTCTACCTCTACACCTTCATCACCTACCAAAGTCTAGTCTTTATCAACCAGACCTTCTTTTAAAAACCAACCCTCGAAGCCAAATGCTCCAAGGGTTTTAAAGGCCTTATAGGCATCAATCTACCGATTTCAAAGCCTCCAACATATCAAGCTTACTCAAGCGACGGTTAACCAGGTAACCCAGTATGAATAGTATCAGCACCACAACAGTGATGGGAGCTGCGTAAACCAGCCAATCAACTCCTGTGCCAAAGAGAATATCACTGCTTCCAATCATCCCCATAATGACTCGATGAAGAAAGATGCCAGATACCAGTCCCGTGACGATACCAATCACTGATAAGAGGATGGTTTCACGGTAAATATAAAGGGTCACTTCCTTATTATAAAACCCTAAAACCTTTATCGTGGACAGTTCTCGAATCCGTTCGGAAACATTGATTGTCGTCAAGTTATAGAGAATCACCACCGCCAACAAAATAGCGACAAGCGTTAAAATTGTCATCGCTCCCGTCAAAGAGGCAACAACAGCATCGACCGTATCAACCACAGCTGAATTTTGTGATAGCCCTGATACAGCAGAGAGCCTTAGAAAATCTGCCGCTTGATGACGGAGGGCTTTTTTAGACCTGTCCTTCAGAGTCACCAAGTAGGCAGGAGAGCTCTCAATTTCACCAAATGTCTGCTCCAAAACCTCGTCCCGCATCATCAGATAATGCCCGACATTCATCTCGATGATCCCCACTACCTTAACCTTAAAGGCATGCCCTGTTGTATCGGTCATGGTAAGAGTCTGACCTTTTTCAACACCATAACTCTGAGCTAGCTTCTGAGACATGAGGACACCATCCTTAGGGAGCTTGATTGGTTTGTGCGTCTGAGTGTCATAAAGATGGATAAAACCATCAAAATCAGCTGTTGGCACTGCTAAGAGAGAGACTTGTCGCTGTTGAGTCATCTTTGAAACCGTTACGGTCAACTGGGCAAACGTCAGTTTTTCATGTTTGTTAATCTGATTGCTTGCTAGGGCTTTACGCAACTGCTCTTTAGCTCTTGCGCTAGCATCTGTATTTTCTACAATCATCATATCATAGGGCATCAGACGCTCAAACTGATTCCCCACTACTTGTGCTAAGGATGACTGGATACCAAGGCCTGCAAAGAGGAGGGCTACTGAACCTGCCACCCCAAAAATTGTCATCAGCATCCGCTTCTTGTAACGAAAAATGTTGCGAGCGGTCACTTTTTGGGTGAAAGAGAGCCTTTCCCAGATGAAGGATACACGCTCTAATAAAATGCTTGAGCCTTTAACAGGAGGCTTTGGTAACAAGAGCTGAGCTGCCTTTTGGCTAAGCTCACGTCTAGCAATGAGATAGGCAGGCAAGACAGCTGAAACCAAGGCGAGACCAAGCGCAATGACCGACTCTTTCCAATAAAACTGATATTGGGTGGGCGGAATGGTCAAATCCCTAGTCATGATATCAGCAATCACTGGTGCCAGCAGGTAATGCCCTCCAATAATGCCAAGGACTGTTCCTGTCAGACCGGCCATTAAGCCATAAAGCACAAACTTAAGGATGACATCTCGGTTGCTATAACCAAGTGCCTTTAAAATGGCTGCTTGTTGGCGTTCTTCATCTACAAACCGTGTCATAGTCGTAAAAACAACCAAGGCTGCCACCAAATAAAGCACCACAGGAAAGATATTGCCGATTTCTGCCACACTATCAGAACCTGAAGCATAAACCATATAACCATTACCACCTGGAAGGGTTTCTTTAGTGTAGGTATGGTAAGAAGGTGCCTTCAAGACTGATAAGTCTTCTTGAGCACGCTTTAACTGAGCAGCTTGCTCATCCAATGCTTTTTGAGCGGCTTGTAACTGTCTTTCTTGTTGGCGAAGCTGGTCTTTTGCACCAAGTAAGGCTTGCTTAGCAGCTTGGGCTTGCTCAGTAGGCAATCCTGCAAACCCAGCCTCTTGCTGCTCCAAACTTTCTTTAGCAGCTGCCAGTGCGCGCTCATTGGCTTGGAGTTTTTCTTGAGTTGCTAGCAGCTTAGCTTTACCTTTCTCGATTTCTGTTTGAGGGGCTTGTTTTAACTCCGCTAATCGCTGGTCAGCATTGTCAGACAAGGCCTTCTCCAACTGCTTTTGCTTATCTCTGAGTTCTTCCTTATATGCTTTTGAAAAAGGGCTGAGATGGGCCAAGTCATCATAGCGAATACGAGCTAAACTAGGCGTCTTTTCTTCAAAAACATCTGGGATAACATAGGCATAGGCAGTCAGATTACCATCACCTGCTGTGGAGGAACCCAGATTGGTTTTCGACCAAATCTCAGGTGACGTGACAAAACCAGTCACGGTAAAGGTTGCAGTTTTGAGGGGCTTGTTTTCTGCTGATTGCACAAACTCAATGGTATCACCAATCTTGTAGTCTTTACTAAGGGGCGATGCCAGAACAATATCATGTGCTGTTTTGGGCAATCGTCCCTCAATAGGTTGCACCGTTGAAATCGTCTTAGGAAGCGAAAACACGCGGACAGCATCGTCGGTGTTCGCTAAGGTCACATCAGTCATAGAGCCAAAGGCAACCTGAGCTTGCTTTATCGCATTTAGCTCAGCCTGGTCTTTTTCGCCCAATCCCATAGTGCCTATCACGGTTATATCCATAGCCTTTTGCTCTTTCAGATAGGCCGCACCAGACGTCTGCATATCAGGGGTCGTGACTTTTAAACCAACAAAGGCAAAGGCTCCCAACATCATCAAGAGACTGATAGAGAGAAAGCGCCCTTTTGAACTGCCGATGGATTTCCAAACCTCTTTCCAATACGTTTTCTTAGTCATCTCCACCCTCCTAATATTCTAAGGTTGCAATGTCTTGAGGGTTCTGATTGCAAGTAATGCTGCTGACAGTGGCATCATGCATGCGAATGACACGATCAGCAATTGGAGCTAGGGCAGCATTGTGGGTCACAATCACCACAGTTGCTCCCCTGTCTCGTGACATGTTTTGCAGGATGGCTAAGACTTGCTTACCAGTTTGATAATCCAAAGCACCTGTTGGTTCATCACAGAGTAAGAGCTTAGGATTTTTAGCAACGGCACGAGCAATTGACACACGCTGCTGCTCACCACCTGATAATTGTGCTGGGAAGTGGTTGAGACGTTTAGCAAGACCAACATCTCTTAAGCTCTTTTCAACATCCAGAGCATCCGAAACAATCTCTGATGCCAACTCCACATTTTCCTTGGCTGTTAAATTAGGCACTAAATTATAAAATTGGAAGACAAAGCCAACATCATTGCGCCGATAAGTGGTTAGTTCCTTGTCAGAATAACCTGAAATATCCTTGCCATCAATGATGACTTGACCATCATCATTGGTATCCATACCACCCAAAATATTGAGCACCGTTGACTTACCAGCACCGGAGGCACCGAGAATAATAACCAATTCACCTTTTTCAATCTCAAAGCTAACGTCACGATTGGCAACCGTCTCAGTATCCCCAGTCCGATAACGTTTGTAAGAGTGTTTCATTTCAATATAAGCCATAACATCACATTCCATTTCTACAACAGTCATCATTAAATGAACAATATGTTGATTTAATTCTGGAAATATTATATACTGTCATCACAAAATCTTCAAGAACAAATATCAACAAAGTGTTGATTTAAGAGAGGTTATCCATGCAAAAACGAAAAACAGAAAGCAAACAATACATCAAAAAAGCCTTAACCCTACTGCTACAAGACAAGCCATTTGAGCAGATTAGCATTTCAGACATCACGCGCAAGGCGGGCATCAATCGCGGAACCTTCTACCTGCACTACAAAGACAAATATGACATGCTAAAACAGTTTAAAGAAGAACTCCTGACCAATCTCTACACCATCCTGCGTAACAATCATCATGACACTGACCGTTACACGATTTTGGTCAATACCTTTTCTTACTTGCAAAGTGATTTTGAATTTATCCAGGCTTTTTCGATGATTTCTTCCATGAATTTTTCTAAGACGATTAAGGATTTTGTACTTGATATCATTTTAGAATTCCCACAATCCAAAACAGTCATTTCTGAGCATTATGGCGTTCCGTATCCCTACGCCATAGAGGTTTACTTGGCTAGCATTGAAAGCCTGATTAGCCTTTGGGTTTCAACCGGAGGAAAGGAAACACCCCAAGAAATGACCACTATCATCTCAAAAGTCCTAAAACTCGACCCCACCGAACCATAAAAGAACCCTTCTGTTAATGGCATAAACAGAAGGGTTCTTTTTTTATCACATTATTAAGGTTTAAGGCGATGCAACATACGTGGGAACGGAATCGCTTCACGAATGTGCTTGGTACCAGCAACAAAGGTGACCATACGCTCAATACCAATACCAAAGCCACCATGTGGCACTGAACCGTATTTACGAAGGTCAAGGTAAAATTCGTACTCTGACTTGTCCATGCCTAAAGCATCCATCTTAGCCACCAAGGCATCATAATCATCTTCACGCATCGAACCACCAATGATTTCACCATAGCCTTCTGGGGCAAGCAGGTCTGCGCATAGCACGCGATCTGGATTACCAGGAACCGGCTTCATGTAGAAAGCTTTGAAGCTGGCTGGATAGTTAACAACGAAGGTTGGCACGCCAAAGTAATTTGAAATCCATGTTTCATGGGGTGAACCAAAGTCATCACCATGTTCCAAATGCTCATAGTCAGTATCTTCATCCGTCTCATGTTCTTGCAAGAGTGTGATAGCATCATCATAAGACACACGCTTGAATGGCTCTGCTATGTAGCGCTTGAGGGCATCAACATCACGTTCCAAGACCTCTAAAGCCTGCGGTGCACGATCAAGAACACCTTGAATAAGGGCTTTAACATAGGCCTCTTGCAAATCCAAAGACTCCTCATGTGATAAGAAAGAATACTCCGCATCCATCATCCAAAACTCGGTCAAATGGCGACGTGTTTTGGATTTCTCAGCACGAAAAACAGGACCAAAGTCAAAGACTCGACCAAGAGCCATGGCACCAGCTTCAAGATAAAGTTGACCAGATTGGCTCAAATAGGCTGGGCTACCAAAATAATCCGTTTCAAATAACTCTGTTGAGTCTTCAGCAGCATTGCCTGATAGGATTGGGCTGTCAAATTTGATGAAACCATTTCGGTCGAAAAACTCATAGGTCGCATAGATGATGGCATTACGAATTTGCATGACCGCATTTTGACGGCGTGAGCGCAACCACAGATGACGATTGTCCATCAGGAAGTCTGTGCCGTGCTCTTTTGGCGTAATAGGATAATCTTGTGAATGACCGATAACTTCGATATCAGTGATATCAAGCTCATAGCCAAACTTTGAACGTTCATCTTTCTTGACCACACCTGTCACATAAACAGAAGTTTCCTGACTGAGACGCTTGATGGTATCAAATTTTTCAGCTCCTAGAGTTTCACCGTACTTTTCAATAAAGTTTGGTTTGAACGCCACTGCTTGAAAGAAGGCTGTCCCATCTCTGAGCTGTAAAAAGGCAAGCTTGCCTTTGCCAGATTTGTTGGTTACCCAAGCACCGATTGTGATTTCTTCGTCAACATGTTTTTTAACGTCTATAATTGAGACTAATTTTTTGGACATTGATTTTCCTCTATCTTGATTTAGTGTGTTTCCTTAAGGTGTTTCCATATAGGCTTTGAGACGCTCTATGGCCCTTTTAAGTGTTTCCATATCCGTAGCATAGCTAAGACGAAGGTGGTTCGGTGAGCCAAACCCTGCGCCAGTCACCACAGCCACCTCTGCTTTTTCTAAGATATCATTTGTAAAAGCAGTCACATCATCAAAGCCCTTCATTGCCATAGCTTCCTTAACATTGGGGAAGAAATAAAAGGCACCTTGAGGTTTGATAACGTCGAATCCTGGAATAGCATTAAGTAAGGGATAGATGGTATTGAGCCGCTCTTCAAAAGCCTTTCGCATTGCTTCAACAGCATCTTGACTACCTGTTAAAGCTTCGATAGCAGCGTATTGGGCAACGGTTGTTAGATTAGAAGTCGTTTGACTCAAAATCTTAGACATGCCAGCAATGATGTCCGGCTCTCCCACGGCAAATCCAACTCGCCATCCCGTCATCGAGTAGGTCTTTGCAACGCCATTGATGACCGTTGTTTGGCGACGCAAGTCTTCAGATAGGGTTGCTATCGGCGTAAAGTGATGGCCATTATAAACGAGGCGACCATAGATATCATCGGATAGGATTAAAATATCATGTTTTAAAGCCCAGTTCCCAATAGCTAACAACTCATCGCGATTGTAAATCATCCCTGTTGGATTTGATGGGGAATTGATGACGAGAACCTTGCTCTTATCCGAACGAACAGATTCCAATTGCTCAAGGCTGACCTTGAAATCATTAGCTTCTGACGTTTCCACAAAGACCGAAGAGCCACCTGCAAGACTGACCTGATCGGCATACGATACCCAGTAGGGTTTCGGAATAATCACTTCATCACCAGGATTTAAAACAGTCATAAAATAAGCATAGAGCACAAATTTAGCGCCCGTAGCTGCCAACACTTGCTCTTGATTCACATCATAGCCATAAAACTGCTTCATATAGGCAACAATAGCATCTTTTAGCTCTGGCAGGCCACTGGCTGGCGTGTAAAAGCTGGTCAAGTGATTCTCTATCGCTTCAATCGCTTTTTGGTCAATGTGACTTGGAGTGTGAAAATCTGGCTGACCCAAGGTCAAATTCAAGATATCACGTCCCTGATCTTTCAGAGCCTTGGCACGAGCGCCTGACGCTAGGGTCACACTTTCTTGCATCTTTAAAATACGATTCGATAGCTTCATCTTATCTCCTTGAGCATCATAGGTTTTATCAATACTCCCTATTATATCAAAAAATGATCCATTTCACGTAGGATTTTATCAAATTTTTCAATAACAACAGGATGCGTCTGCCTTAGCAAGTCTAGGCTAAATGGTCCATAAGACTTATCAAGTAAGCGGCGGTCTAAAATAAGCACCGCTGAACGTTGATTATCACGTCTCGTAGTGCGTCCCAAAGCCTGTTTGAGCCGCATCATCATGACCGGTAAACTATAAGCTGTGAAAGGGTTCTTGCCTTCCTGGTGTAGCTTCGCAGCCATTTTTTGATTGAGAAAATCCTGTGGATTCTCAAAAGGCAAGCGTGTGATGACGAGTAACAGCTGATCATGGCTTGTAAAGTCAACCCCTTCCCAAAAACTCCCCGTCCCCAGTAAAATCGGGCTGGCTTCTCTTTCAAAACGGCGTTTCATTTGGTGATTGCTTCCGTGCTTACCTTGGGCTAAATGGGGCAGATTAGCCATTTCGAGGTAATGCGATACCCTCTCCAAGGCTTCTTTCGACGTTAGTAGCACCAGCATCGGTTTTTGGAGCTGACTGAGTTGATAGACCTTAGCTGCCAAAGCCTGATAATAATCATCCGACGCTAACGCCAAGGACACCCCTTCTTGATCAACCCAAATCGCTTGTTGTTGATTGATGTCCTCTTTGATAAAGCTTTCTTGATAATCTTGAAATCCTAGCAGCTCTGGCAAGGATACCTCTGGACTAATCGCTAAAGTCGCTGATACAAACGTTACTTCTTGCTGGTCTGGTAATAAACTGGAAAAATCAAATAAGAGCTGGCTAGCGGCCTTTAGCCACACAACGCGTTTATGCGGCAATAGCTCAACGTCTATCCACACGGTATCATAATGGTCATCAACAATAGCCGTCAAATTTTTGAAATCATGAGAAGGTAACTCTAAAATATCCTGACGGATTTTTTGCCATCGGTCTTCTATAATGAATGGGTCTTGAGTCCGCTGATAATCCTCAAACAGGCGATTTAGCTCAAACTGCAAACTTTCGATGAGCCGTCGTGATAACAGATTATCAGTTGCTTTGGCAATCCCTTCTAAGTCTAGCAACGTCTCGCTTAGATTTAGCTGATAATGCGAATAATCTTCCAAAGTCAAGAAGAATTTTTGCGCCTCATCAATAATCAGATGAGCCCCTTCAACCAGGCCAGGATCATCTGTTAGTCTGGTCAACAAGTAGGCATGATTGGTAATCAGCAACCGACTACCTTTGGCTTTTTCATAAGAGCGACGCCAAAAATCGACCTCATAAAAGACGGATGTTGCGCTGAGATGGCCGTCGTGTTGCAAGCAATCAAAATACCATTGTAAACGCTGTTGTTGCTTAATGGCATCTAAGTCTCCGTCCTCGGTCTCTAAGAGCCATACCAGGAGTTGCATTTTATAGCGATTTAATAAGCGGTTATCATCTTCTTGATTCAAAGAAGCTTTAAAAGCATCTAATTTGAGGTAGTTGGCGGGACTTTTAATACTGTGGTAAGGTGTTCCAAAAACATCCTTTAAACGCTCGGCTTCTTCTGCTACGAGTTGATCTTGAAGGAGTTTGGTCGGAACAGCAACCACAAGCCTTTTTGCATCCGCCTTAGCCAACAAGGAAACCAGGTAGCCATAGGTCTTTCCAATACCAGCTTGAGCCTGGATAAAATGAATGGGCTTTTGGGCATGGGTCAAGGATTTTGAAAATGCCTCTTGCTTTGGACGGCTATCCAAACCTAACAGAGCCATATTCGTGGAAAAATCTTGTGAATATTTTTTTTCAACAGTCAGGGGCTGAGGCTTTTTCAAGAGCAGGCCTCCTACTTCCTGATAGACCAACGGGTCATACTCCGTGTGCCAACTGACCTCATCAATCAACAAGCGGGATTCAAACAGCAGGTGGTCAGCATAGGTCTTAATCTGCTCAAGAGTTAAGCTCGGTAGGCTTTCTATCTTCTCTCGGATGCGTAAAAAGAGCTGAGCTGTGGCTTGCGCATCAGCAATAGCGGTGTGGGCATCCTCTAGGGGAATACCTAGGGCCTTCGTCAAATCCCCCAAGGCATACTTTTCCATGGTCGGGAAAAAGACCTGCGCCAACTCGACCGTATCAACGCGTGGTGTTTGCAATTCATAACCTTCCAAAAACAATTGTTCGGATAATAAATTAGCATCAAATCTGACATTGTGCGCAACAAAAACACAATCCTCAATCAATTCAAAAATATCACGCGCGACTTGTGAAAAATCAGGCGCTTTTGCCAGCTGTTCATTTGTAATACCAGTCAACTCAATAATATGGTCTGATAGCGGTTCATGGGGATTGACATCCGTTTGGTAGGTAGCAACCATCTGACTGCCTTCAATAATCACAATCCCTACTTGAATAATCTGAGCTGTGGCTGACGTCCCTGTTGCCTCCAAGTCAATCACAGCATACTTTTGTTTGGGTCTTTTCATAATAGTAAAATTATACCAAAAAGATGCTGGCTGTAAAAATGAACCTCTCTCAAAACGTCCAACCAAATTAGTTTGGGGCAAACACCAAGAAATCCCCTGATTAGCTTAAGGGTAAACCCAACTGGGCAACCGCCTCAAGTGTCCTGAGATTATGAACACGCTCATAACCTTGGGCCTTCAAAGCTTTTTCAGCCCTATCTGCCCTAGGACCCAACTGGCAATGAAGATAAATAGCTTTATCCTTAGGAAGGACTATTTGCCCAGCTTCAATCTGGTCTATCGGAATATTTTGAGCTAACACAGCATGCTGTTGGGCGTATTCCTGCGGATTTCTAACATCAATTAAAACCGCCTGTTGATTCTGCAGATCATCTTTTAAAACCATAATGCTCTCCTCGTTTCCTAGTGTACTAGCATAAATACACTAACTATTTTACAGGGACAAAATCCCTCTTTGTTAATCCTTAAAATATGATATAATCTATCATAATATTATAGCAAAAAGGGGATATCATGACTAAAAGAACACGACTCAATAACTACTATTTAGAAATGGACGAACATGTTCTGACCGTTCCTTACTATCACGAAGAGCGTCGCATCCGTGTTCTCTTGCCTAAAGATTATCATAAGGAAGAATGGGCCTCTTACCCAGTACTCTACATGCACGATGGGCAAAATGTCTTCTACAGTAAGGAATCATTCTCTGGCTATTCCTGGAAAGTTATCCCGACGATTAAGACCAACAAAGATTTACCCAAGGTGATTATTGTCAGCATTGACAACGCTGAAGGAAACCGCCTCAATGAATACGCCCCTTGGATGACAGATGTGGGCACAACACCTGAAACAGCAAGTGTCGGTGGTGATGGCATGGCTTATGGTGATTGGGTAGTGAATACGGTTAAACCCTTTATCGATAAGACTTACCGGACCAAATCCGACCCCAATCATACCCTGCTAGCAGGATCATCTATGGGGGGACTTATCACTGCTTATATGGGAGCAGCCTATCCACACATTTTTGGACATTTAGGGGTCTTCTCTCTGGCATCCTGGTTTAGCGAACGGGATTTTCTTAGATTTTGCGATCATCATCCCCTACAACCTCAAACTAAGGTTTACATCCAAGTTGGTACTCGCGAAGGCGACGCTGTTGATGAAGCTTTTGCGTCAAATATGAACCAACAATATATTGACTGTACCCTGCACTATTATCAATCTCTCCTAAAAACAGGCACACCGATGGCCCACATCAAACTAAACATCATGGCCAATGAAATCCATCATGAAAAACACTGGGCAGACCATTTTCTAGACTTTCTACGCTTCACCTTAACCGAATAAACGCAAAAACGCCTAACTCAATGAGAGGCGTTTTTAGTATTCAGCTATACGACTTGATTAGCTTCTAGGTCGCTCAGAAAAATAAGGGCGGATTATTTAAATGCTTGAGACAGGTCGTCAAATAGAGTATCAATGCTATCAGTCAAGGAATATCCTGACACAAGTAAGTCGTCTATCTATCCTTTATCACTCTCGGTTAACGCTGCCATACAGCAATGCCAATTTTTAGCATTTTCCCCCAGTTCTTGGAAGTCTAGTCTAGTTGAACCTCTATGGAAACAAACAACTAGCCAAGGCAAGAAGCTGCCTCTAGCTGAGATAAGAAATACGGCATTTGTTGGCGCCACCATTCCCAATCATGGGCAACATCGAATCCCCAGTAATCAAACCATGCCGGAAGGTTTTTAGCCTTAAAAACACCTTCCAATCGCTTGGTATCAACCACATGAGGCTCTTCCCAGGCACCCTGACCTACTGCCACAATCAGATGATTGTTCTGATAATGGTCTAAAAACCAAGAATCCGTTTGATTCTGCAAATAATCAAGGGGAGAATTATAATAAACAGCTTGATCATCGCCGAAATCCCCTGTAAAGAAACGGGCATCATAAACACCAGATAAGGCCACCGCTACATCAAACAAATCAGGGTGTTTGAGGGCAAAGTTAACCGTATGAAAACCGCCCATCGAGCAACCCGTAGCCAGAAAGCCACCTTGCCAGCCAGTTTCATAACGAATGAGAGGAACTAGCTCATTAACAATATAACGATCATAGGCATCGTGGGCCAGAGCCATATCATGACCGCTTTTACCTAGATTTAACCAAGACTCCGCATCATAGGAATCAGGAGTAAAAAATTGGAGCACACCTCGGTCTATAAAATCCTGACAAGCTGCAATCATTCCAAAATCAGCATACTCATCATGACTACCACCCGAAGAAGGAAAAACAATGACAGGCTTTCCAGCGTGTCCATAAACATTAAAAGACATTTCTCGACCAAGATCGCTTGACCATTGACTACGACGTTCAAATTTCATAACTTAACTTTCTAACCATTGAGACGGGGAAAAGACATCCTAAACGAAGAATGTCATCGCACTTGCTCTAAACCTTTTCGTGAGCGTAACGGATCAAATCACGCATGGTGTCTATGGTCTCACAACGCGCCACGATACCATGTTCTCCCATGATGTTTGAAAAAACACCAGGAACAGATGCGATGGAAACCAAGTGCTCTCCAAAGTATTGCGCTACCTCGTCTAAGCTATGAGCGTAGTCCTTATCCTCACGACGGGATATGTAGCAGACGTAATAAGGGCGCTTACTTTCTGCTTTGAAGCTGTTTTCTTTGACCACATTGGCATATTCTTTGAAAATATCGAAATCATTGGCATAATTCCACATGTCAATGGTCACCCCTCCCGGTGGTCGGCAGTTGACCTCAAGAGGAATGAGCTCGCCTGTCTCTCTAATCCGAAAGAATTCGAAATGGAAAAAGCGTTCTCTAATATGAAAAGCCTCAACACAGACTTTACCAAGTTCTACCAGTTTTTCATCGATGTCACGTGGAAGGTAGTAATACATGTCCGTACCATTCGCCACAGTATCTAAGACAGCTTCCGAATACTCCAAGCTAGAATAGTAAACCAACTTGCCGTCATGATCCACTAACCCATCAAAGGTGACAATATCCCCGTCAATAAACTCCTCCATAATGTAGTCAACAGCTGCAGAACGTTTGGCTAAAAATTCATCCAACTCTTTGGCATTCTTAAGCTTGTAAGTGTCTGAAGAACCGACGCCTGAATTGGGTTTGACGATGATGGGAAAACCCAACGATTTGGCTAGGGTCTTAGCTTCTTTATCGGTCTTAAAAGTGTCACCAGCTGCTACTGTCAAGCCCTGTTGACGAAAGACTTCTTTCATTTGGCGTTTGGTCTTAATGGCTAGCATATCTGCATTTTTAAAACCAAAGACATTAAAGTCAGTACGAAGTTTAGCATCTAGCTCTAACCAATATTCATTATGCGACTCTATGCGGTCAATACGCCCATATTTATGCGCAAAATAAGCCACAGCACGATAAACTTGGTCATAATCATGCAGGTCATCGACACGATAATATTCGGTCAAATGCTGACGAACATTCTCTGAAAGCTCTTCATAAGCAACATCTGCAATCGCTAAGGTGTTGATGCCATTTTCATAGAGACGCTCTGCGAAGGTCGTAAAATTATGGGGAAAATGGGGGGAAATCATCACAAAATTTAATCGTTCTGTCATAAGCCGCTCCTTTAAAAATCGTATTTGGGTTATTGTAACACAATCATTCTTAAATGGCTAGGTATTTTTCAGAAAATAACGACAATAATAAAAAGATAGCTCTATCTTTATTTTTGAGCTTTTTTTGATAAACTAGTTAGTATGAACGTACATAAAATTGTTAACACCGTTGCTGGTGAAAATACCTATTTATTAGAAACAGATACTGGGCTGTTGCTCATCGACCCAGGTAGTGACTGGGATAAAATCAACAAACGTTTGGCTGAGCTAAATAAGCCAGTACTAGCTATTCTCCTCACACACACCCACTACGATCATATTTTAAGTGTCGAGAAGGTGCGCCAACACTACCACCGACCACCACTCTATGTGTCAGAACAAGAGGCCTCCTGGCTGCAATCCCCAGTCGATAATTTATCGGGACTAGCTCGCCATGATGATATGGAGGACGTCATCGTGGAGCCTGCTGAACATACCTTTGACCTCAGAAACACCTATAGTATTGGTGATTTCAAATTCACCGTTGTGCCAACACCTGGGCACTCTTTTGGGAGCGTCTCTTTCATCTTTGATGATCAAGCCATGATTTTTTCTGGCGATGCGCTTTTCAAAGAAACCATTGGACGGACGGATTTGCCAACAGGTCATTTTGAGAACTTGATTCACAGTATCAAGCAAGAGCTGCTCACCCATCCAAATCATTTCGCTGTTCACCCAGGACATGGCCAAAGCACAACCATCGCCCACGAAAAAAATTTTAACCCTTATTTACAATGAAACGACTTCAAAAAATTCTTATCAGCCTTATAGGTCTTATTTTACTCACTATCACGATTGTCTTGATGACCATTCATGTGAAAACCTATCAAGCCACTTCCCAAGCCCAAGCCCTTGCCCTAGAAGCTAAACCAATAGACCATACCCTTTATTTCAAAGCTAAGGGAAAAGCTAAAGCATCTATTTTGTTTTATCAAGGAGCGCTTGTGGAGGAAGAAGCTTATGCACCGTTGGCCTCTGACCTTGCCAAAGAGGGAATCGACGTTTATCTCATCAAGTCACCCTTAAATCTGGCTGTCCTATCTGGCAAGCCCAGCTCAAAACTTAAAGAGCAACTTGCTAAGGCTCCTGTTTACCTAGCAGGCCACTCTCTTGGGGGCGTCATCGCTGCCCAAACTGTTAACGCTGACCATCTTAATGCCCAAGGCTTAATCCTACTAGCCAGCTATCCTGCCAAAAAGACAGATTTATCACAGGCTGACTTGAGGGTTTTATCAATAAGAGCTAGCCAAGACAAGGTGCTCAACCAACCAGCCTATCAAACAGCTAAAAAGCGCTTGCCTAAAACCACTGAGTATCGTCTCATTAGCGGCGGTAACCACGCTGGCTTTGGATCCTACGGCAAGCAAGACAAGGACGGCAAGGCGACCATTTCCAATGCTCAACAGCAACATGACGTCGTTTCCCTTATCACCCACTTTATCACTCCCCCCCCCCGATACACACTAGAGTATCGGGGGTTATGCTTATGTACTAAGATTGTAAATCGATGATTAGTTTGGTGATAATCTGCTGAACCTCCTCTAACGTTACAATAAACCACTCCCTTATGCTGACTTCTTTACCTTGAGGGCTAATCGTGGTTAATTCAATGCGTTTATCAGCCAAGACATGGTGCAAATAGCTTTCCATTTTCATCGCATCAATATTTTGAATTTCAAAGGATTGAACTAAACTGACCGGAGCAAAAAGATAGGTCGATTGATTTTCTGTGTGGGATAATCGTTGCTTGATGTCTTTAGCGACTCCAATCTTATAAAGATTGTCCAGATTTTTAAAACGCTCATCATCACCAGCATATGTGACGATATAAATATAACCTGTCGTCATAGTCTCTTGGCCCATTAGCACAAGGTCAGAGAGATTTTCAGTGATGAGTCGGCCACTACGCTTCTTATCATATAAGCTCGATACCAAACTCAGCAGCCAGATGTCATTTTCTGTGCCATTTTCATAAACGGTATGTACCTTATAGTGTCGATTTGTACTTTCTGACACCTCTTCCATAGTCTCTGGGTGATAAATCTTATCCACATAGAGCATCACTCCATTGTCAATATAAAAATTGCCTTGTTTAATCGGACTTTTTTGACTAATTTCTGTCTCCGTAATGTTGCGTATTTGCCTGTGACCACTGGCAATATCCTCTCGAACATTAGCAAATAAATCATTGAAAAAAGATTGATTCGTTTTAAGTGCCTTCCGCTGACTAGAAGTTGACTTTGCTCTTTCCTGAATGGTTGCTTGGTACCGTTTATTACTAAACAAGGAGGTATCTACTTCTAAGCCATCAAATAGGCTATCATCCTTCAAAATATCATCTAAGTCTATCATCTTAATCATCCCTATTATCCAAAAGACCTAAGGTATCCATAAAAGACAGCTTACTCCTTTTATCATCGCTGGCTCGGATTCCTTTTAAGCGAGACCAGAGTTTACACTCTGTCAAATGAGTTGTTTTTTGAGGTTCGCGATGATGTTCACTAACCCAATCTAGTATCTCTTGGAATTTTTCCATGTCTGGGTCAATGCGTTCAACTGTTTTCGGTCTTATCCCTTCAACTAGTATTTCAAACATATCATCAGCAAAAATCTCATCAAAAGTTGCAAAATGTTCCACTACTGATTACGCTCCATTCTCATTTGTTGTAATTTAACCAGGGCATAGTATAGCCGTTCTTCTTCCAAATCCTGGCTATTTTTTTGTGGCGAACGCCCTTTCTCAGCCTGGAAAGCTTTAATTTTAGGATAAAGCATGCGCAATTCATCATCTGTAAACTCCATTTTTTTAGCGTCAAAGGCTCGCGCAATCAATCGTAAGGTTTGCGTATCCACGTCACGAGAAATCACTTCATAAGCTGACTGGAACGGATTAACACGGTCAATCAAATCAATGGTTAGCTCATCAATATTGATAAATTTATCAGCCATCTTCAACAGTTGATGGTTTTCTTTGTCCCTCTCAGCATTTGAGAGGTTAAAATCGGCAACAGTATATTGACGGATTTCTTCTACCTCTGCTTGAGTCAAGTCTGGATAGGTCGTTGCAATGACTCTAGGAATGAGCTGTTGATTAATGACTTTGGTATCAGCTCCTGCCGAAATAGCCGATTGAATGACTTCGTCCTGCAAGATAGAGGCTTTTAGTTCTGTCATATCTTGTTCGATAATTTGTTTCGTGCGTTCCGTTGATGGGGTTGCTAAGCCCTTGATAAAAATCTCAGCACCGTTAGCTTTCTGTTCCTTATGATTCTTAGGTTTAAAGGTAAAAGAAGGTGATAGAACATTTTCCATCAATAGACTAGCCGTGATGGCTTTCATGAGGTTATTAACTGAAAATTGCACTTCGGGAGCATTGGCATCAGGTTCGGCAATGAGATTGGTAAAGATAGCCTCGGTCTTGTTTGAGGAATCTCTCGTGACACGTCCTATAATTTGAACAATTTCAGTTAAACTAGACCGATAACCAATGGTCAGGGCATATTCAGCAAAGGGCCAATCAAAGCCTTCTTTTGCCATACCAAGAGCGATAATCATATCTAAATCGTCAAGCTTATCCATTTTAGCGAGATAGGCCGCAACAGTATCTCGTCCTTCCTCAGTCACCAAATCTGCAATCTTGAGCATGCGACCGGTCTTTGCCTTGAGATGGATAATTCCGTGCTCGTCCTTTTCGACATAAGTTCCCAAGACATCTAAAATCTGATCAACTTCTCCATACTTATCCTTGGTAGATTCACCAGAATTAACATTTGGGATATGAATGATGGTCTTCTTGTCGATAAACTCTCTAACAAATCCTTCCAGAGCTTCGGTATAGTTGCCTTGGTAAAATTTGTAGGCCATGGCAAAAGACTTAAGGTATTGATAGCCTTCTAACTGTTCATAATAAGTATAGGTCACTCGATCAAAAAGCTGCTCATCTGCCGGTTCTAAGATTGGCACAGAGTCCCCACGGAAATAGGAACCTGTCATGGCAAAAACATGAGCCGTTGAGTGTTTCAAGACATCACGCAAGGCATTGCCTAGGACGGAGTTATCATCTTGAGAGACGTGGTGAAACTCATCAATGGCTAAAAGGCAGTCATCAAAGTCACTGGCATCTAATTTCTCTGAAGCAAATCGTAGTGTGGCATGGGTCGCAATCAGCACATTATCCGTCGGATCATCTGATGTCATAAAGGCAATGAAGCTATCAACCTTACTTTTAGCCGTACCAGAAGTGGTTAGGTTATTTTCCTCCTTAACCTCCCAATCCCAATAATAGCCATAATCCGATAACTTGGTCGAGCGAAATGACTTTCCGATAGACTTTTCAGGCACTGCAATGATGGCTTTTTTGATACCTTGATTCTTGAGCTTATCCAGGGCGACAAACATGAGTGCGCGTGATTTCCCTGATGCAGGTGGGGCTTTGACCAAGAGATGTTGGGCTTGACGTTTGGCATAGACTCGCGCCTGCATCTCACGCATGCCAAGTGCATTGGTATCAACCGATGTTTTTTTCTGTCCGTAGGCTATTTCAAAAACCTTACTCATGGGTCATCTCCTTATAACGGTTTAGCAAATGGCTAAGTCTCTCTTCGTCGCTGGTAAATGGGATGTCTTTATAAGCACGTTCGACAATCTGGTCTAGTTTTTGATGGGCTTCACGAAGTGAGGCTGGCATGGTATCGCGATGATAAAGGTCTGCTAGACTACCGCCCAACTCCTCTCGCAAATCCAAAATCTCAAAGACCTGCTCTTCAATCATGCCCTTTCGCTTAGTGGAAAGCTCAGGCACAGGGAAGGTGTTGTAAACCAAGCCAGCTGAATAACGATAACTTGTTCCTAATTTCCCACCGATTGCACGAAGCCAAACCATGTGAAGCTTGGATTGAAGGAGACCAAGGAGCCAGATAGGAGCGTTGTAAACTGCCATCGCAGAATCAGAAATAATAGTATCTCCATCCACAAATCCCATGGGAACATATTCACGACTTTCAGATGACACACGAGGGACAAGGACTTGCAAAAATTCATCTTCTCCAGAAGACTGGAAAGTGGCGTAGGCTTCGTCGTAACTACCTCTTACAGCAAACGAATAAGGAAATTCCGCTGTATAGACCGTTGACTTAGAAGTACTCTGTAATCTCATATTTTTTATATTATCAATACGATGAACTAGTTCTGAAATATGATCTAAAAAAGTATATGATTTTTCATCAATCCAAATGCAATATCGAATTTTATCTTTAATGAACTCTTCACTTCCTACATACTTTTTAATATAAGGAGCAATTTCAGGATAGTCACTAATAAATCTATCCCTTTCATGAATATCTAAAATAAGATTCCCTCCATCACGTGGCTGATTTCCAAAAAACATGGTTGGAAGATTACTAATTGGTTTACCTTGGCTTAAAACCAAAACATCCTCACCACTAGTCAAATAGGGATTGATATGACTTGTTCTAATCCGGTTTAAGTTTTCATCAAAGATGGATTTATCAGGATTCGCATTAGTGGTGTTTGCCAAACCAACAATAGCGACCGTCACTCCAGCATTGTTAGCCGCTGAGTTTCCCCATTTGAAGGACGTGTAAGCAAAATCAATAGCCATGTTATCAAGCAATGATTCCCAAATAAATGCAACTTGCTCCCCTTGAAAAATGGAGTTGGTCGTTACAAAGGCCAATTTACTATTAGCAGAGTTGATGAAAGCAACGCCCTTGTAAAACCAGCCTGCGATATAATCCATCTTTTTATATTTTAGCTTTTCGCCAATAACGGTTTTTAAATCTTCTTTCTGCTCCTTATTCTGCAACTTAGCCCCTATATAAGGCGGATTGCCTATCAGGTAAATCTCCTCTTCTGAGCTATGTGGCAAGACCTCATTCCAATCAAGTCTAAGAGCATTGCCTTGAGTGATATTCCCAGCATCTCGCAGTGGCAAAAAGGCGGCTTGGAGATTGATTTCTTTTTGCGCTTCCAAGTTCATCTGGTATTCTGCTATCCAGAGGGAAAGTCGTGCGACCTCATGTGCAAAATCATCTAACTCAATGCCATAAAAATGGTTCAAGGTGATTTTGGATTGTTCAAAAAAGTCAATCGTGCCATCTTGGCGAAGCTCACGCAAGGTTTTGAGAATCTTGATTTCAAGGCGACGGATTTCCTTGTAAGTGATAATGAGGAAATTTCCCGAACCACAGGCAGGATCTAAAAACTTGATGTTGGCAATGCGACGGTGGAGAGCTTCTAAATCCCTTAAGTAGCCTCTTCTATTAGACTGGCGAGTATGCTCGGTGATGTCCTTATCGTCATTATCATTGATTTTGATGACAATCTCGTCGTAAGCTTGTTCTAGTTCTTCTAAGAATAAGGGCTTAATAAGCTTCATGATGTTTTCAACACTGGTATAGTGCATACCAGAACGCGAACGATGTTCCTTGCTCGCTACGGTCTGAATCATGGCTCCTAAAATATCTGGATTAATCTCATTCCAGTTGAGAAGTTCCCCTGCCTCAATAATCAATTTTCGTGTCTTTTGGTCAAACTGTAAACGGGTATGTGCCTGAGTAAAGAGCTTACCATTAACATAAGGAAAATCCTGTAACCACTTGTCCTGCGAGCTACGATTCGCAATATCTAGACTGGCAAAAATCGCATTAAATAAGGCATTCAAATCACTGCCATCAGTTGCACTGCGGGTCTTGATAGCATTTGTCAAAATGCTTTTGGGCATAATCTCAGTATCTTCCGCAAATAGCAAGAAAAGCAGGCGTATCAAGAACAGGTTGAATTCTTTTTCTTCAACCGTCTCATCATCAAACTGATTGATTTGTCTTAATTCGTCATAAAGTCGGATAAAGCGTTCTGCTGCTTTGATGTCGGCTGGATTTTCCTTGGCATAATCAACCTTTTCAATCCCATTCCAAGGGAGGAAAAAATCCACATAGGCAGGAAGTTCTGAAAAAGCGATTGTCAAGGTATCATATGTTTTGGTATCTTTAGCCGCAAGTTCCTTAAAGTCAGTAACGATGATAAACCGCGGCCTAGACTTTTTCGGAGCCAGTTCTTTTTCTATCTCCACAACCCTTGCGACCGCTGATTGCCCTTGGTCAATGATGTCAAATAGAACCTTATTTTTAACATGATTCCCCTTCTCCTTGCGTAAGCGAGTCAACGTCGCCTTAGGAAATTGGTATAAGGCAAGAAAATCATAGAAAAAATGGTCTCGCTGTAAATTATCTAATAACGCTTTGGTTTTATCCTCTATTGCTGTGATATTTAATAATGTTGCCATCGTTACTCCTACACTTTTTCTAGCAAAAAAGCACCAACGAATACGGTGCCAAACTCAAGTGCGGGCCAAACGCCCAATTTAGTTTTCTTTGCTAGTTAGTTATTAATAGGTATTAGAAGGTATGTCAATACCTTCTAATACCTGATATAGTGTAGTATATCAGCGTTTTCCGCCCTTTTTGCAATAAAAAAAGATGCAAACAAATTGTTTACACCTCTCTTATTTGTTAACGGTATCTGGTCTAAATCATCTCTTTTAGCCTGAGTAGCTGAGAACCCTTAAATCTTCAAAAAGCGTCTCATGGATAGGACAGAGCCCAGTGACCCAATAACGATACCAGTAGCCACCATTGCCGCCACACCAACGGGGATAGCTAAGTCAGGCTGGTAGAGACTGAGATTTTGTTGCACAAGTCCTTCCATCAAGTAATTGTAGGCAATCACGTAGAGGTAAGACACCAAGGCAGCTGGTAGGATAGCACCTAGCAAACCAATCCAAGCCCCTTCAAAGAAGAAGGGCCCACGGATGTAGGAATTCTTAGCACCAACCAAGCGCATGATTTCAATATCACGACGGCGTGAAAAGATAGTGACTCGAATGGTATTGGAGATCAGGAAAATAGCCACTAAAACCAAAACACCTGTTCCACTAAGTCCCCAAATACGAACCAGTTTCGCCAATTTGAAAATCCGCTCGGTATCTGCCCCACCGTATTCTACTGAGTCAATACCACCTAATTTTTCTGCTGCTTGAGCCACTTTTTTCACATCTTGAGGTGAGTTCGTTTTCAAGTAGTAAACGTCATAAAGTGGATTAGCACCATCTTCATAAACAGACGAGAAGGCCTCACCCATCTTGGCTTTTAACTCTTCCAACTGCTCATCTTTACTAGAATAGCTAATGGTCTTGACACCATCAATTTCTTTGAGTTGACGGTAAAGCTTATGATAATCCTTATTGACAATGGTCTTACCTGAACTGTCTTTGACCGTTTCATGAGCATCTGTCGAGTCAACATTTAAGAAAACATTGACTTGGATATTGTTTTCAATGCCTGAAGCTAACTTTTCGGTGTTCAGAAGAACAGCGGCAAATATCCCGACCAGCATCAAGGTAAAAGATACCATAGACATGGCCATAAGGCTCATCAACCCATTGCGTTTTAAACTTTTGATAGAGGCCCATAAATGCCTGAAAAAGTTTCTAATCATGATAGCCGTACTCTCCTTCCTCTTCATCACGGACAATCTTGCCGTCTTCAATAGCAATGACACGGTGGCGCAGCTGATTGACAATTTGCGCATTGTGCGTCGCCATCAAAACGGTTGTGCCTTGAAGATTAATTCGTTCAAGCACCTGCATAACTTCCATCGCAATTTCAGGATCCAGGTTGCCGGTTGGTTCATCTGCTATCAGCATTTTAGGATTGTTCACAATCGCACGCGCAATCGCCACACGCTGCTGCTCCCCACCCGACAATTGATTAGGGAAAGAACGCATTTTATGTTTCAAGCCAACAAGCTCTAGAACTTCGGTCACACGTTTTTTAATGTGCTTGCGCTTTTCACCAATTACTTCCATAGCAAAAGCAACATTTTCATAAACAGTCTTTTGCTCAAGAAGCTTGTAATCTTGGAAAACCACTCCGATAGAGCGGCGTAAAAGAGGAACCTGGCGTTTTTTCAGTTTAGCCAAGTTGAATTCTCCAACTTTGAGAGACCCGCTGGATAATTTTTCCTCACGATACAGTAGTTTGATAAACGTTGACTTACCTGCGCCAGATGGACCAACGATGTAGACGAATTCCCCTTGATTAACAGAGACCGTCACATGGCGTAGGGCAGTTGTCGAACGACGATATTTCTTAGAAACATCCTTTAATTCAATTAAAGCCATAATAATAAGATGCAAAAGCCCAACATTAGGCGACTGACTTTTAGGAAATTAGGGCAGTGTCCCAGACACAAAATCATTTACTCTAAATGCCAAACCTAAGGGCTATGCTCAATTCCTTTCATAAGATACAAAGGGACAATTCAACTTATCGAAAACATCCAATGAAAAATAGAAAAACAGACGACTTGCAAGGTCAAGGAAGTGTTATCTTTTTTCAAGAGACGTTAGTCCCGTGTTCATTTCTAAAAGATACTAGGAGCGTCAAAAGCAAACAAGAAATAGGAGCATGACGACATATGCTGACATATGAGGAAGGCTATCTTTTTTCGCTAGCTTTTAGCTCAAGTTCAATTTTTTGAACCCACATCTTTTTCTTTCTATAAGTTCAAAGAGACCATCCGATGCATCAAAAACGTCCGATAAGCAGGAGACTAGTCCCATCTTTATGCTAACAACTAATCCATCCGCCACTTGAGATAGGCATCGATGAAGCCTTCGATGTCTCCATCCATGACCTTGTCCACCTGAGCCACTTCAAAGTTTGTGCGGTGATCTTTGACCATGGTATAAGGCGTAAAGACATAGGAACGGATTTGACTGCCCCAGGTGATTTCTTTCTTATCACCTTTTAAAGCATCAACCTCTTCAGCCTTTTTCTCCTGTTCCATCTGGTAAAGTTTTGCTTGCAGCATCTTCATCGCTCGGTCGCGGTTACCGTATTGGGTACGGTCAACTGTTGATGAAACGACAATACCTGTTGGAATATGGGTCAAACGCACCCCTGTTGAGACCTTATTGACGTTCTGACCACCGGCACCACCTGAGCGGAAAGTATCCATTTTGATATCATCATCACGAATCTCAACGTCGATGGTATCGTCCAATTCCGGCATTACCTCTACAGACGTAAAGGAGGTGTGACGGCGTTTTGCCGAGTCAAATGGGGAGATACGAACCAAACGGTGAACCCCCATTTCTGATTTCAACAAACCATAGGCATTTGGTCCCTCAAAAGATAGGGTCACCGACTTGATGCCTGCTTCATCACCAGCCTGATAGTCCAAGGTTTCAACCTTGTAGCCTTTGGCATTTCCAAAACGGGTGTACATGCGAAAGAGCATCTCAGCCCAATCCTGAGCCTCCGTTCCACCTGAACCTGGGTGGATTTCCATGATGGCATTGTTAGCATCATAAGGCTCTGACAATAGCAAGGTCATCTCGTAGTTGGTCATGAGTTTGTCTAGTTTTTCAAGACTCTCTTCTAAATCAGCTTGAACGGAATCGTCTTCAGACAACATCTCCAAATAAAGCTCTGTTTCTTCTGACAATTCTTCCATATTATGAAAGGTTTCATAAGTTTGCTTGAGTTCATTGAGCTCTTGAGAAGTTTTTTGAGCTGCGATATTATCATTCCAAAAATCTGGCTCAGTCATACGATTTTCCAGAAGCGCAATGTCTTCTTCCAAACGCTCTAAGTCAAAGAGACCTCCTGAAGCTAGTCAACTTCTCTTTATTATCTACTATTTTTTGACGCATTTCAGCGATTTCCATGGTACACTCCTTCTGACTATAATCTCATCCATTCTAGCACAAAGCTCTTAAAATTGCCATTTTTGACGAACCAACTCTAACTCTCTAAGGCTGTCTTCTTCGGTTAAGGAAAGGCTGCGCATAAACTCAAGCATGGCCTCGTCTGGCTTTTTCACAATTTCACCAAGAGCCCAAATGGCTGTCGCGGTGTGAATGGGATTGTTATTTTTATCGATAATTTCAACTAATTTTACAATGGCACTCCGGTCATGAGCATTGGCTAGGGCAATAATCGCATTGCGCTGCAGAATATTTTTACCCCGCCAAGAACCGGCGATCATGCCAAACTGTTCTTTAAAAGATTTATTGGTCAACTCCAAAAAAGGAATCAGCTCTGGATGGGCCAGCTCTGGGTCAATTTCACTCGCTAGGGGATTGTCAATGCCACGATTATAAGGGCAGCAGATTTGGCAAATATCACAGCCATAGATGACGGTTTTGATTTTCTTACGAAACTCCATCGCCATCATTCCCTTGTCCTGAGTTTGGAAAGACAGACAACGTCTAGCATTCATCGTGCCATCACCAAGCAGACAAGAGGTCGGACAAGCCTCTAAACAGCGGGTACAATCCCCGCAGTCGTAATCGACTTCCTGGTCAGGTTCAATCTCCAAATTGGTAATCAACTCACCCAAGTACATGTAGGAGCCAAACTCCTTAGAAATCACCAGACCGTTTTTTCCGATAAAGCCAATACCAGCCCGCTTTGCAACAGCTGTATCCACTAGTGCCCCAGTATCCACCATGCCCTTATACTCAAAATTTTCGGTCAGCTTCTCAATGCCTTCTGCCAAACGGTTGAGCTTATCTTGCAGGACATAGTGATAGTCTAGCCCCCAAGAATTGGGCGTTATTTTACCGCGTTTGTACTGCGTTTTAGGAGGCTTCACCGGTAGTTTATTGGGGTAAGCTACGGCAATGGAGATGATGGTTTTGGCTGATGCCAAGGACAACTTGGGCTTGATACGCTCTTCGATGACCTTGTGTTCAAAGCCAGTTGTTCGTCCCTCCTCAACACCAGCGCGTAAGGTTTTTTCCAGATAATCAAAATCATCTGCCGTCGTAAATCCAATCTTTGAAATGCCAATTTCCTTAGCCAGTTTTTGAATTTCTACCTTTATATCCATATGACTATTTTAAGGAAAAATCATGTTGATAGCAAGTCAGGATAGTAACAAATGTGTGTCAAATTCGCTGAAAAAAGGTAGAATAAACTCATGACAAAACTAGCCTTCATGAGCGATCTCCACGTGGATTTCAATGCCTTTACGGATTTCGACAACCAAACGCTCATTACCCTTTTGAAAGAAGAACAAATAGACCATCTCCATATCGCTGGCGATATTTCCAATCACCATCACACAGTGGGACTCCCCTTTATTCAATTACTCAGAAAACATTTGCCCGTCACTTACAATCTTGGTAATCATGACATGTTAGACTTAAAAGAAGCTGAAATTGAGCAGCTAGACTTTAAAACTTACACCGTTGGCTCTAGAAACTTTTTAGCTTGTCATGGCTGGTATGATTACAGCTTTTTCCCTCAAAAGACAATGGAAGAGTTGATGGCTTTCAAAAAACAATTCTGGTTTGACCGACGCTTGACTCGGCAGCAAAGCGACCCTCAAATCACTGCCAATATCATCCAGAAGTTGGATGATATCTTGACAAAGCGTCCAGACATCGATTTGGTGACACTGCATTTTGTGCCACATGGAAACTTTCTACTGACCCACCCTAAGTTGGTCCCCTTTAATGCTTTTCTAGGTAGTCCGCGTTTTCATGAGGTATTCGTCAAGCATGAGATAGCGGATGTCGTTTTTGGTCATAGCCACCACTCGTATCATCAGATGATTGATGGGGTTAGCTACCACGCGCATCCTCTGGGCTATCGCCGTGAGTGGGATTTAACCATTGACTATGTCAATCAACACCCTGAATACAATCCTAGCGGCACTTGGAACCTTTCCAAACGTTATCATCAGGTTAGACATCTCAAAGATTACCACGATTACACTCAGCAACATCTCAAGGCAGAGTTTCAAAAAGCCCTGACAATCTTTGACTGCTAAATCCAATCCACTGCAATCATATTAAAACGCTTAGACAGTTGATGCATGCAAACTCTCTAAGCGTTTTTGTAATCGTGAACAAAATCTAAGACCTGACAGCCTTTAAGGAGGCTTCAGCTTGGCAGTCTCTAACGGCTCTTAAGTATCCAAAGACGATGTAAGTCAGTCTTTCTTTGAGCTAGAAACAACCACATCATGGTAATCAGGTGTTTTGGAAAATAAATGAAGCGCATAAGAGCAGGTAGCTGCAACCCTAACACCGGCTAGCCGTGCCTCATGAATTAACAGATCGACTAGCCGCTTGGCAATTCCCTGCCCACCATACTGAGGGTTAACAAAGGTATGGTTAATCACCCAAGTCTGCCCATCAACAGCATAGGTGCATTCGCCAATCTCTACTCCTTGATCCAAGGCCACTGACCGTTGCTCAGCTTTATTGTAAATCACATCAATCATCTTTTTTCTCCTATTCTATTGCTAACCTTACTGCCATCCTAGGTGGCTATTTTTCTTAATTCTGTCATTGATAAGACTTGTCAAGCACAGGGATACCTACTCATAACGCAGTGCTTCTATAGGATCAAGCTTGCTGGCTTTATTGGCTGGAAGTAAGCCAAAGAGAATACCAATACCAGCAGAAAACGCAATGGCAATCGCTGCCACATCTAGCGATACCGTCGCATTAGGCAAGTTCATGGCAGCACCGAGACCACCCACAGCCAAAAAGGCTAACAACAAACCTAAACACCCACCAAGAATGGTCAGTACCACCGCTTCAATGAGAAATTGCGTCAAAATATTGCGGCGTGTGGCTCCAAGCGCTTTTCGCAAGCCAATTTCTCGAGTCCGTTCGGTCACCGATACCAGCATAATATTCATCACCCCAATACCACCTACCAACAAGGAAATCCCCGCAATAGACCCAATGACCGTTGTCATTATTGAAAACTCTCTGTCAATCATCTGCAACATTTCAGCATTATCAAAGACCGTATATTTACCATTTTTAACTTGAGATAGGCGGGTTAACTCCGCAGCAGCTTCTTCACCCAAACGTTGGCTTTGGGTAACATCAGTGACATGAACATTGATTTGTTCAACTTCTTCTGTTTTAAATTCCTGAGCAAGCTGGGTATTGGTCATGACGGCTTCACCGTTCACAGACGGTATTGAGAAAGAATTCTCAGACGCTTTATAGACCCCAATCACCAAATAATCATGATCACCAACGGTGACAACTTGATTTAAAGCCTGGGTGTAGTCTCCTTTGCCAAACAAGGTATCAGCCATAACCGTATCCATCATGATAATCCTTGAAAAACGCCGATAATCATCCGCCTGAAATTGTCGCCCAGCCACAATATCATAGCCTTTTACCTTAAAATACTGCTGACTTACTCCTGAGATAGAGGCTCCTGTAGCTGTTTTTTTACCAAAGGCCACCGTTGCATTGGCAGAATTGGTCACAAAATAGGAATCAATCCCTGAAATGCTAGCAACTACCCGGTCCAACCACTCCATCTTAACAGGCTGTTCTGCGGACTCACCGCCAGCAAAGCCGACAAAGCCATTATCCTCTTGATCATCAGCTTGGTAGAAGACCCTGACTTGCTTTTGGTCATCGGTAAAACTATCTGCGACACTTTTTTTCATCGCATTACCAAGACCCATAATAATCACCACCGCTGAAACACCAATAATAATCCCCAACATGGTCAAAAATGAACGCATTTTATGGCTGAGGATCGCACTGAAGGCAAATTTCCAATTTTCCACACTGTCCTCCTACTCTATGCGCACACTCTCTGTGGTATCCAAACTCATACTACCGTCGCGAATCACAATCTTACGACTTGCATAGTCTGCTATTTCTGGCTCATGCGTAACCATGATAATGGTTTTTCCTTCTGCATTTAACTCTTGTAACAAGGTCATAATCTGTTGCCCCGTTTTAGTGTCAAGAGCTCCTGTAGGCTCATCTGCTAGAATAATGGAAGGGTTATTAACCAAAGCTCTGGCAATCGCCACTCGCTGTTTTTGACCACCAGATAGCTCTGACGGAAGGTGCTGCATCCGCTCTCCCAGTTCAACCTTTTCTAAAAATTCTTTGGCTAAACGCTTGCGTTTGCTAAGCCCAACATTACCATAAATCAGGGGTAGTTCAACATTCTGCAAAGCAGTCATCTTCGATAAGAGGAAGAATTGCTGAAAAACAAAACCTATTTCTTGGTTACGCATCTTTGCCAATGCCTTACTGGATAAGCCTGAGACGGATTCTCCAGCCAGTTCATAAGTCCCATAAGTCGGTCTATCCAAGAGACCAATAATGTTCATAAGAGTGGATTTTCCAGAGCCAGAAGGTCCCATAATCGCCAGAAACTCTCCCTCATAGACGGTTAAATCAATGCCTTTTAACACCTGCAGGTCTTCCTCACCATTCCGATAAGACTTGGTAATGCCTGTTAGTTGCATCAAAACTTTACGTTCCGTCATTAGGAAGTCTCCTTGTCGTTTGTATTTGGAGTCTTTTCAGTCGTGACTTCATCTTTGCTCAATTTGTCCCCCTCTTTGAGGGCTTTGTCTGGATTTGCGATAAAGCGATCCCCTTTAGACAAACCATTTAGGATTTCTTGCGAGTTCGCATCGGCCCTACCCAGACTCACTTCTTGCTTGCTAACCTTGTGGCTTAATTTATCATAACGCCAAACATAATTTTTCCCTTTTGCCGTCACCACTGCTGAGGTTGGTACAAGGAGGGACTCTCTATTGTTAACCACTTCAACTGACACGGTAAAGCCTTGCTTCAAGGCTCCTAAATCACTGGTAATAGCCACTTTGTACTCATATTTAGCACCAGTTGTCCCTGATGAATTAGCCGACGCAGCAGCTGGCGATTGCAAGGGATAGTCTGAGATACTGCTGATTTTGCCTTGCCATTGTTTATCTGGATAAACTTTTGATTTGATGATAACCGCATCACCTTGTTTCAAGGTGGCTAAGTCATATTCAGTAACCGTTCCTGTCACTTGGAGTTCGCCTTGCGTTGACACATGAACGAGAGCCTGACTTTCTTTAGCTGCTGGATCGATGGTATCGTTAACATCAACAACTGTCCCATCAACATCGCTGACAACAACGGTTTGATTGAGCGCATCTTGCGCTTTTTGGACTTCAGCCTCAGCATCGGCATAAGCGTCGTATAAATCCTGTAACTGTTGCTGATAGGATTGCCCTGTCACTTGTTCGGAGACCACTTGATTGGAAGCTCCCTCTGCCCCTTCAGGACTAACAGGTGTCGTTGGTACTGCTGCTTGAGTGCCATAAGTTTGTAAAGCATTGATTTGACGTCCGACCTTATTAAGATTACGAACAGCTATATCGTAGTTGGCTTGTGCGCTCGTTGCGTCATACTGCACTAACTGTTGACCTTGGCCAATCTGTTGACCTACTTCAACGGTCACAGTTGCGGAACTTCCTTTAGAAGCATCATAATAAACGTATTGCTCAGCCAGCGCTGATACGGTACCTGATAACAGTGTGGAAGAAGCTATCTTACCACTCGTCACCGTGCTGGTTTGGTAAACAGTAGCCGACTGACTGGTATCGCCTGATTGAGACAAGCGATACAAACCACCCCCAACAATCACTAGCGCCAAAACTGCGACAGCTATGAAAATCTTTTTCTTTGAGCCTAGACTCTTGACACGTCTTGTCATAATAACCTCCCTTAACATGTGCTTTCATTATAACATTTATCAAGTACCATTTCATGCAAGGACTGCAGAAAGGCCCTTAAAAAACGCGTCCCCACCTTCAACTAAAAAAGAAGACTAAAATAGCCTTCTTTTAACAATTTACTCAGATAATCAATTCTCAAATAATGTTTTAGGTATCCGTTATCCTTTGTTTTCTGCTTTAATTTTGTCAAATGTCGCGATTAAATGTTTTATGGTTTGTGACCACACAAACTGCTCTCGGATGCGCTGGTGAAGATTATCTTTCATCTGTTCCCGCTTTTCTAAATCTGTAAATAAATCACTTAAAGCTGCCTGAAGAGACTCTTTGTTTTCTTCGATAATAATGCCTAATGAATCGCTATTAATCACTTCTTTTGTGCCACCTCTGTCTGTTGCAATCACAGCTGATTTTAAACTACCCGCCTCTAAGATAGATGTCGGCAGACCTTCTGGAAACATGGATGGATAAACAAAAATATCCGTTTGACTCATGAGGGACATGGTTTGCTCAAAGTCAAGCTTTCCCAGAAAAACAATATCTGAACGTTTATAGGTGGCTTTTAAGCGTTCCAGAATAGGGCCGTCTCCTGCAATCATCAGTACCTTATCATCGGTCTCTGGAAAGTCGCTGTAAGCGTCTAGCAATAGCTCAATCCCTTTTTCACGAATAAGTCTCCCTGCAAAAGTGACCACTAATTTATCGTTTAGAGTTGGTGACAATACTTTGTCTGAAAACCGCTCATACAAATCATCATCCACAGAGTTATAGATAACACCCTCACCGATGATGTTAAAATGCTCTAGCCAAGCAAGGCTACGGTAAGAAACGGCGTAGAAATGACGGCAATAACGCTTGAGATAGGCTGTCAGTAGGTGCTCATAAATCGCACCAAAAAAATCTAACACCTTATTGCCAACCGTAAAATGGCTACTACCATGGTCGATAATCATCGGTTCAATTCCTCTACGCTTGGCAAAACGAACACCGATAGCTGTTGTCAACTGAAAACGGGTATTGCAAATCACGGCATCAATGGATTCATTTTCTAATCGAGCCATAATGTCTTCAAAGGCTTGGTTACGATGTAAAATGGGATAACGTCTTTTGAAGAGAGAATAACTAGGCAATCGGTAAATGGTCACAGAATCCTCTTCCTCGATAGTTGGTAAGGCATCATCATGTTGGGAAACGACAATAATCACGCGATAACCCTGTTGTACTAGTTGTTGCGTTAATTTTTCCGTAAAACGTTCGACTCCTCCCAAAAAGGGGAGATAAAATCCTGAAAAAAAGACGACGGTTTTTGTTGTTTTCATATTAGCATCATCCTAAACTATTTTCTAAATGATTTGACAATGGTAACAATAGGAGCCTTTAGAACCACTAAGGATACCGAATATATCACAAAACCTACGATGGCTTGTAAGAGATAGTTAACAATGGTTACAGGTAAGACTTGATTTAAGTAAGTTAGGGTTAAGACAACTAAAAGAGCTGAAATAATATATTTCCATAAACCACTAAAGAGGTCCTGCCAGCTAAAAATACGTCTGAGAGAATAGGCTTGGTAGGCCGAAACGGCAAATTCCGTAGCTACTGAAGTAATGACCGCTCCCATCGTCCCAAATTTAGGGATTAAGATAAGATTCAAAATAATGTTAGTCACCAATCCCGCTAAGGCGGAATAACTATAATCTTTGGTTCTAGCAGAAGCTAGGAGGTATTGGGCTCCTAGGGCATTACCATAAGAAATCATCAAAATAATTAATGAATGAACGGCTAATATCGGCCCTACTGGTTCAAATCCCTTTCCTAAAAAGAAAACGGCAAAGGTTGACGACACACCGATAATCCCAGCGACTAGAAGATAAGAAATGGCATTGCTAATATGGATTAGTTTAATCACCAATTGCCGGGCTTCTTCTTGCTTATTGCGAGAGAAAAGGTTTGATAACCGTGGTAAAAAAACGCCTCCTAAAGCTGTCACCAACGTGAAACAGACACGAACAATTTTATCTGATTGATCAAAAAAGCCGGAACTGACAACGCCATCCATCATCCCAAGTAAACTTTTATTTAAAGATAGATACAGCTGCATCATCATTTGTGGTAGTAAAAGATGTAATGATGGAACGAGATGCTTCCAAATATGCAATTTTCGCAAGGGAATCCAAACGATTTCTTTTTTTAAGAAAGGCCAAACCGTTAGGTTACCCGCTAACAATGAAAATGCCAGTAAGAAAATATACAATCCCAAGTCCGATTCATCTTTAACAATGGTAAACGTTAAAATAGCTACGGCTAATTTAATGGCTGTATTTCGGACGACAATCTTCTTAAAATCTTCTCTCCCAATGAAGTACCATGAAATATCAAACATGGTCGCTAAAATATTGATACTTTGTAGCAAAAAGTAAAACTGCCAATTTTTTTGGGTGACAATAAAGCCTAGAAACAAGGCTAAGGCAAGAGAGCTAGAAATAAATTTTAAGAAAACGAGTTCCCAAAATACCTTACTACGTTTGTATTTATTGTTTTGTACAAAGGCAATTTCACGATTCCCGTAAATTAAAATCCCTAGGGCTGCTATTAAATTAAAATAGGTAACAATAGAAAAGGTATAGGCATTGATACCTACGCCTGTGCTAGACAGAACCCTTGTCACATAGGGAACTGTTATTAAAGGTAGTATAATCGCTAATATCTGATAACTAGCGTTATAAAACATGTTTTTTATTAATTTCATCGTCTTATCTCATCATCAGTGCAATGACTGTATCAAATAATAGCAGGACATTTGATATAACTGCTAACAATGATACGCCTATTGGAATAAGTCGCTTGCCTGCTTGATTCAAACCAGCATTAATTCCCGAAAAAAAGAGCTGAAGCAGAACCAAGGTTGGGGTAAAATAGCGTCCCTGAACCCCTTCAATATAGCTCGTTGAAGCACCATTATAATCCAGCATAATGTAGAAAACCCCAATAACCCCCACAAGGAAGAGGAAGAGTGCGAAATAGGAAACCTTAATATTGACAATACGTTTTTTTTCTGCCAACAATACCAAAAAGAAGAAAAGGTACCAAACTGAGGTTGTCCAAGTTGGCATAAAGTTAAATTCAGGGTAGGGCGAAGCTAACCATGAGGTTAAATCATTATTATGAACACCAAGTCCAGCATAGCTGTAACCAAAAGTCATCAGATAACGCCTAATGACAACAAAAATGCCACCATGATTACGAGTTAGGAACCAAGTTAACGCTAGCATCATAACTACTGCACTTCCGATTACTAGAGCCAAACGTTTTTTATGCTGCCATAATAGACGCTTTTGTACCATTACTTTCTCACGGAGGTGAGAAAGTGAAGGATTATAGCAATACTCTAAAAAAGGAATCCAAGCGAGTAGTAACCAATAGTTCCATTTTGTCGCTATGACAAGGAGAAAACCAGCGGCATAAAGCCATTTCCTTCGCTTTTTAGACAACTCTCGATCGACACTAATATTAATCACAATACTGGTAAACAAAGCGACCAAGACAAAGCCAGTCCCGTCATAGGAAAGACTCGCAAAAGCATTCAATGCAACCGGACTCAAAAATACTAAAAAATAAATATATTTGGCTGCCTTTAAATGCTTAATAATAAAATAAAGAGCCGTCACACAAACGATTAAACTAAGCAAGCGCGCTGAAGTCACCATGACACCTAGAGAGGGGTAAATGAGTTTGCCTATCCCTAACCCAATGGCTGGTACCACATGTCCCCAAAAGACAAAGTCAATCTGGCTATATCTGATATTTCGTGGCACAGCTGACGGTTTAACAAAATGAGCCTTATTCAAATAGTATTTCTCAAAATGCGTGCCATCTTTGTATGAAGACCTTTGCCGACTCATACCTGACGTCACAATATATTCACCATAGCGCGACGTATCAACAATGCTATGAGCGATGCGGCCAGAAACAGCTAAATGATATTGCCCATCAGGAGCATTGAACAAAGGCATGAAGAGACAAAGAAGAGTTCCTAGAGACATGCCCAATACTAAAAAGACTTTATGAATATGATTTTCTTCAAAGACAGAAAATAATTTTGAATTCATTTTTACTCCAATTTATTTTTTGGTCAGGAAAACAAGATCCCTCATACGATTGGAAAAGCTATCATAAAAAGGTTTTTGGGTGATGATTTGTTTCAACGTTGCAAGCCAGCGACGATTTTGAGCATTCTCCAAACGCTTTTGAGCAAAGGCTTGGTAGCAAGCTGCTAGATCAAGATTATCATCACTCTTCTGGTGCAAAACACCCACTAAAATACGATAGTAACTAGCTACAAAAGTCAAATCCTGTAAATGATGATCCCTTGAACTCTTTAAGTTTAAGAGGTTTCCACTAGCATTTCCACCATGTCGTTTATGAAGCCCGACAGGTCGATTGAGATTATAGCCACTCCCCAATACTCCAGAAATTCCCGTCATCAAATTATCATGTGATAAGACTAGCTGGTCACTATAATGTTCCATGACTTGGCTGACAAATGTTTTTCGAATGCAAAAAGTCCATCCTTGGCGGTAATTATGGTAGCTCATATCAAAAGGGTACTTAGACAGTTCGCTCATGTTGTCTGCAAATTGGAAATTATCAGGAACCGTTGCTCCTTCACCCAAAGTGATCACATCAATATCTCCACTAAGTACATCAATCGATGGATTTTTCTCCATTTGATAGACTTGGCTTTCATTTTTATCCAGATACCAAGTATCGTCTTGATCGCTAAAAAAAACGTAGTCGACTTCCAAGTCCAGAGCATCCTTTAATAACTCTCTAAAATTGCGCCGCCAATTAAGATTGGTGTCATTTCTGACAATAGACCATCCTTCTAGCTGATGGTTTGCAATATAGTCTGTCACCACCTTAACAGTAGCATCCGTCGAACAATCATCCCTCATCAAAACATAGTCTGGTTTCAACGTTTGTTGACGAATGGAATCTAACTGCTCTGTGATAAAATCTTGTCCATTATAAGTCGCCATGAGCACTGCGGTTTTTACCATATCTATGCCTCAAAACTTTCCACTGTTTTTTGAACACCCTCTTGTAAGCTCATTTTTTTGGTCCATCCTAGCTGTTCTAACTTTCTCGTATCCAATTGAGTTCGCCCCATTTTACTGTATCCTTTCCCCATTTCTTTAGGGATGTTAAAGATAAGGTTCAACTGGCGTTCAGGGAAAGTCTCAATCAATAATTGGGCTAAGTCACGAATCTTAATAGGCTCATCTTCATTAGCCACATTATAAGCTTGACCAATCTCACCTTTTAAAAGAATGGTGAATAGGCCTGTGACTGCATCTGATAAATAACAAAATGCACGTTCTGCACTACCATCACTTTTAAGAACAATATCCTCTTTAGAGACGACATTATGCAGTAAATCACTCATAATACGACCGTCATTGGCCAGTTCCATCCCTGGGCCATAGGAATGAGCTAAGCGAGCGATTGTAAAGGGAATACGGTATTGATCATAGTAAGCCTGCAACATTGTTTCTGCCATACGCTTACTTTCTGGATAGCATGCTCGACTTTCTAAAATATCAAAAGCGCCATAAGCCTCTTCATCGATATCATCTTTAATAGCTTTACCGTAAATCTCACGCGTGGATAAAAACAGGAAGTTACTCAAGGATTTCTCCTTGGCAAACTCCAACAGATTCATCGTACCCAAAGTATTAGCTTTAATGATGCCAACAGGGTCACTTAAGATAAACCGCGGACTCGCATTGCTTGCTGCATGAATAATATAATCAACATCTCCTTCATAAACCAAGTCAACATTAACATCATGCTGAAGCAGTTGAAAGCCTGCAACATCATCTAATCCCAAAAAGCGCTTTTTGGCCTTTTCCAAGTTACGAGCAGTAGCTAAAATACAGATATCCGCTTGATGATGCTCGTTTAAATAAGCCAGCACATAAACCATATAGGTCGCTAACATCCCATTAGCGCCAGTAATGAGCACTGTTTTCCCTTGTAACTGTTGCCAATCGAGGTAAGTCGCAGAAACAATGGCTTGCAAATCATCTTGAACAATCTGGTTATTATAACTAATCATATCTAAATTCCAAATATCTGTGCATTTTCACGGGCATCAAAGAGTGCCTTAAAGGTGTAGAAATCATCTGGTGTGGTTATCTTAATATTTTCATAAGGGCCTTCAACGATGGTTAAAGGTTTATTGTACATCCCCATTAAAGTACTTGAGTCAATAGCATTTGTAATGCCTTTTGAAATAGCGTCACGTTCCACTGCTAAGATATCTTTGAGGTAAAAACTTTGCGGCGCCTTGGCAATGTAAGACCTTGTACGATCAACAACTTCATCAATCACCTGTTCCTCATTGATAAGAACAACCGTTTCTTTCGCAGCCACGGAAGTGATGGCCGAACCGGATTGTTTAACGGTCTCAATATTTTGCTCTAAAACAGACTCATTTATCAGGGGTCTAACACCATCGTGAATAAGAACAATGTCATCTTGGCCACTTGCAATTTTTTCTGCAGCTTCTAAGCCATTAAAAATGGATAATTGCCCTGTTTCTCCTCCAGGTACTATCACTTTCACCTTCTTCAGGTTAAATTTCAAAACCAGTTCATCCATATAAGTTAACCAATCACTAACACACACCACAACAGTTGCATCAATGGCAGAGCAGTTTTCAAAAATCTCTAAGGTGTGAACAATAATGGGCTTGCCATGAACCTCTAAAAATTGTTTCGGTTTTCCTTTGGAACGCATGCGTGAACCAACACCGCCAGCAAAAATAACTCCAATATTCATATTTAGCTCTCCTTCCAATACCATGTATAATAATCATGGTTTTGACGTTTGTTCTCTGGAGGCAACTCCATGTAAGAAGCCCCATAAAGCTGATTAAGATATGCGTGATGATTTTTGATTTTTCGAACTCTCAAGTGTTCGAAGGCGACATCCTCATATTCTGTAAAAAGTTCCTTTGGAAAAAATTCCCGTAACCGATACCTTGAATCTGTAAAACCGATATAAGGCACTTCTTTATCGTTATACTTTTGCATAATCCGATCGGTCTCAAGAGCAACTTCTTTGCTTTTTCCATGATATTTCACAAAACGAGGAAACCTTAAGAAAAGGCGAGCAAAGGCAAATAAGGCATTTGAGCCACTAGCATACTCAGGAAAAGAAGTGCTCAATAAATTTTCCGTCGACGAATGCACCTCTTTAAAGAACCGATGACGTTCCTCAGCTGATTCGGGTAACCGATCCATGGGAAAAATATCAATAAATAATCCCGTCCAAGGATGCATCTTATCTGTTTTGCTTTTCATAATCGTTTTGGTGCTATACAGCTTTGCAAAAGGCAACAAGTCCTTTGCCGTTGAATAGTGCAGGAGCTTATAATCAGGATTATCGTCTTGTGCTAAAGCCGAAATCAATCGTTCATACTGACTTCTCTCAAGCATAATATCGATGTCATCATCCCAGGGAATAAAGCCTTGATGACGAATTGCTCCCAAAAGACTACCACCACCAAGTGAGTATTCAATATGATGCTTTCTTGCGAAATCATCTAGGTAGGCCATCATATCAAGCTGAACCTTTCTGATTTCGTCCTTTGTCATTTGTTTCACGTTTTTCTCCTTCTATCCCCACTACTTCCTACTTCAATCGCAACAGACTAACCGTGATAAGAGTTACTAGGGCGAAGACGCTCAAAACAGCCATAAGTCTTAATAAATAGGGGTTTAGTGGGACTTGCTTAGCCTTACCTATAGGAACGATCGGTAAGGCATTATACTCTAGATGACCATACGCCATGTCTAAAATTTGACCATTAATCAGGTAATTTGAGAATTGAGCTTTCTTTTGACTGGTTTTCCCAACAGAAAAGGTGACTGGTTTGTTAGCTAATTGATAGCCTTTAGGTACTTTTACGGGATAAAGTTGATAGGTGTAGGCACTTGATAAACCCTTGATTTTGAATAAGGCGCTATTATCCTTTTGTTGCTCCTTGGCATTGTATTCCCAAACAAACTTATTTAACTCAAATGGCAACTTCACTCCATCAATGGCATAACTGTAATTACCTTTGAACAAAGGGAAACTTTCTTTCTGACTGACTTTAATGGCATTAAATGATTCCTCTTGCTCTTGCCAGATAGCTTTGCCAGATTGAGTCCCAGCATACAAGTACAGTTTATTGGCGGCATCAACCCTTCCCAATACATACTGAACACCCGCTTGTAGCTTATTAGTGCTAGCATCAAATACTGCAAAATTAATATTGTAACTTCTCAACCAAGGAGATTTTGAATAAACACCATTTTCTGAAACCAAAATACCTTGTTTAAAAGAGCTATTATAAACAGAATAGGTTTCGTAAATGACACTTTCAGTCTCATTATCACGATTCTGCAATCTGACAGTCAAAGGATAATCAACCTTTGAAGCAACGCGACCCGTCACGAGTAAGTCATCACTTGTTTTATCAGATACATCAACTGTTAACCGATAAATGGATTGCAAATCAGATAGAGCTTCCGAAATATTTTGATTGCGATCCTTCTCAAGTTCGTATCGAGACGACTTGTAACCAAGAACATCATCCATAATATCCAACGATGTCGAACCAGTTAACTGACCGTCCTTTCCTTCCTTAGCCACCCCAAAATAATATTCTTTTTGATAGGGATAGTTGACTGACTCAACCACAAAATTAGGGGAAACATCAATTTGTAATTGTTTGGCAGTCTTGATAGGAATGCGGTAAGTCACGGATTGTCCATAATCAACAGACAAGTTCTTATTTTTTTTCTCCCCAGAATACTCCACTTCTACATTACGATTGTTGCGAGTATTCCCCAAAAAAATCGTTTCGTCTTTTGTAATCTCTTTTAAGACAATATCTCTCGAGTTAACCGATGTGACAAAAAGAGTGAGTCCTTCTTCAAGATCACCTACCGACAGTCCATTTTTATCGGAAAACTTATATTTAGCATTATCTGGATTGGTTAAGGTAACTTGAGCACCGAATTCATTTAAATAATCTAAGAATTCTACATTGGTCAAATAGAGGGCTTCAATAACACGGTTCGCTTCGGACTTTGACAACGTAACCTGCTTCCCAAAGGTCAAGCCATCGTCCATTTTGACAACACCGTTTTTCACTTCATAATTTTCTTTGACATTATTGAATGAAAAATGCCCCAACTCATCCTTGGTGAATGTCCCAGACATTAATTTTTCCTGGGCTAAGGCATAATTCTTCGCAACTACCTGAACACTATATATCGGATTATTGTTATAAAAATAATAAACCTCAATGTGATACTTTTGACTATCTTTTGCCCTAACAGTCCCCATCGGTAGGAAGCATAGAACTAATACCACCAAAAGTCCTATCCATTTCTTCATTTGCTGTCTTCCTCTACTTTTTGACGTAAAATCGAAATTTCCTGAATCAATGTTTTTATCTGATCATCTTTTTTGGTATTACTTGATGTATTGATAAGCTCCAAGACAAACACAAATAAAATGGAGCAAAAGAGTAGGAAATTCATGGTTAAGGCAAACCCTGCCCTATGTGCTACAAACGACACGACCTGTGGGAATAAGCTAATAAAAATTAGCGTCAGACCAACAAAAAACCAAGGGGTTGCTCGTCGAATGGAAAAAGCATTTTTATTGATCATTCTAATAATAAAGCAAAAAATTAGAACAGCAAGAATGAACATTTCGATTTGTAAAAATAAGGACATCAGTCTCTCTCCTTCATAAGTCCAGCGATAAAGATAGACAATAGCACATCAAACATATAAACAACTACTTTAAAGGAACGAATACTTGATGTGCCTTCTAATCGTTCAAACATATTCGCATGAATTTCTTGAACTCGATAGCCTTTTTTGATAATTCGGACGATGGACTCTGGCTCTGGATATGACACAGGATAATGTTTAGAAAGATAGTTGATAACTGGTTTAGAGGCCGCACGATAACCACTTGTCGTATCATATATTTTGTGACCAGTCATCAATTTGATGGCTTTGGAAATCAAATTAATGCCCATGCGTCTAGCCGCTGTTGACTTAAAATTATGGCTGGATTTGTCAATGAAGCGTGAGCCAATCGTAAAATCAGCTTTTCCCTCCAAGATAGGCTCGATAATATCACCGATACTGGTAATATCATGTTGACCATCACCGTCAAATTGAACAGCAATGTCATAAGCATTTCGAATGGCATAAATATAACCCGTTTGTACACAGCCACCAATCCCTAAATTTTGAACCAAATCAATGTGATTAAAACCGAGTTGGTCTAAAATATTAGGAGTTGCATCTGTCGATCCATCATTAATCACGACATAATCTAGTTGAAAAGGAAGCTGATTAGCTGCTCTATAATCAATAATACTTCTAACTGTTTTTTCAATATTTCCCTCTTCATTATAGGCGGGAATAATCATCAATACTTTTTTCATTTACGTTTATTATACCAGTTCGTTAAAATTAAGAATTTAAACACGATTTTATGTTTGAATTGATTTTTGCTATAACCGTAGGTAAGCAAGCGTTTGGCTCTTTCAAACCAAGATTGTTGATCAATATCGTAAAAATGAACAATTGTTAACCTATCTTTGGACGACAAGCAATCGCTAAACCGTTCAACAATCGTGATGGCTTGTTGTTGAGAAGCATGAATCAATGCCCAGTATTTCGTGAATATGGCTTTAGGACCTAAGCGCAACAATTTAAACCGCTTATCTTGCGTCCTCGCCCCCAGCACATTGGCATCATGTTGGCGATAGAGTTGTGTTGGGCGATCTAAATAGACCAGCTTACCCAGCGATGCAGCCAGTAACGCTAAATACCAATCATGCATGATCAGCTGGTCACAAACCTGCCACTTGTCAGCCAAGGCCTGATTAATCAGCATGGTGCCGCCAGTAACAGTATTTTCCGTTAATTCCTGCACCAGCTCAGTATTAGCATGATGCGATTGTGACCTAATCATACTTTCCTGTAAAACCTTCAAGTTTTGATCAACCACCTTTAAATCCGTGTAAACCAAAAGGGGCTGATTCATATTCTCAGTTTTAGCTCTCTCTAGCGTTATCTGCAACTTGTCAGGTAGCCATACATCATCTTGGTCACTAAAAAAATAATAATCCGCTGATTCAAATTTGACCAAATGGTAGAAACTTTTAATCACCCCGTAGTTACGAGTATCGCCATCATTGATAAAACGAATTCTATCATCTTGTTTAGCAAATTCCCTAATCATTTGAGGGGTCGCGTCTTTAGAGCCATCATCACGAATCAAGAGTTGCCAGTCCTTAAAGGTTTGTTCCTGGATACTTTTTATTTGCTCAGCTAAATACTTCTCCCCATTGTAGGTTGACATGACAATGTTAACTTTCATTTAGAAATAACTCCTCGTACTCTCCTACAATTTTTGACCATCTATAGTGAGCGCTAATATGTGCCTTAGCACGTTGTCCCAGATGACTATAATCTTGAGCCTCTACCTCATCAATGAGTGCCGCTAGTTGTCCATCAGACTTAGACCAATACAGAGCTGTATCTTGAGCAACTTTTTGATTAAAAGCCACATCTAACACGAGATTAACATCTGTATGAGCCAAGGCTTCTAATAACCCAGGGTTTGTGCCGCCAACCTCGTGACCATGGAGGTAAGCAAAGGCTGACTCACGAAGATAGGTTAACATATCTTTGTCATATACAGTACCAACAAAATGAATGCGTGAATCGTCAGTAAAGTGGGTCTTTCTAGCCAATTCTTCAAAATAAGAATTGCCATCGTGATTGCAAATAATCAAGAGCTTTTTAGAGGTCGAACTAGCCATAAATTCTCTAATCATGGTTTCGTAATTGTTTTCTGGAACAAACCGTCCAACAATCAAATAATAATCTTTTTCGTTGGTTTGCCACTGCTTAAAAAAAGAACGAACCGTTTGCGTTGACGGCTTAAGAGGCGATGGTGACATAGCTGTCCCATAAGCAATAAAACGAGTCTTACTCCAAGGATAGGACTGTTTGATGTAATCTTCAATCCCCTCATTATCAGCAATAATCCAATCAGCAACACGTGTCATGGCTTTTTCGGATTGCTTCAAGTAACTCCTGACTGGTTTAGACCATTTTGAGCGCCGCCATTCTAGTCCATCCGGATTGACCAACAAGGTACCACCAACCGCCTTTATTTTTCTCGCAAAAGGCGCTATAAACAAACCGATGGTATTTCCTAAAATATAAAAGATTGGCTGCTCTATCTGGTGTTTTTTGATATAAGAAAGCGCATAATTGATAGCCATCATGTCATAAGTAATGACGCGAGCTGGCCCAAGATCGGGAGGATTGACCGTGAAACAATCTGCTCCCTTAAAGGCAAAATGGTGTCCTGTTTTCTCATCACTCATACAAGCAACATGGTATTTGATATCAGCACTAACTTGATGAGTCACCAATTCCTCAACAAAGGTTTCAAAGCCACCATACTTAGCAGGTAGCCCTCTGCTTCCGATAATAAAAATATGGCGCATAACCTCTCCATTCTAGTTTATCCAATCTAGTCCATTGTACCATATTTTTTCATGCTTCGTTAAGGTAAAAAGCCTTTCTAAACCACAATGGCTAAGAAAGGCTCCTCCTGCTTTTATTTTACATCTTGTTTGTAAAATTCCTTCAAGGCATCCTGCCAGGTTGGAATCACAAAACCAGTTGCTTTTGCTTTCTCCAGACTCATGGTTGAATTGAGAGGACGTTTTGCCTTAGCTGGAAAGGCTGATGAATCAACCGGAACCACTTCAACGGCTGTATCTTTCAAAATTTCCACTGCAAAATCATACCAAGTCGTATCTTGATCAGCATCATTTGATAGATGATAGTAGCCGAATTCTTTCTGATTTTCAGCCAAGTAGGTCATAAATTCAGCCAAGGTGCGTGTCCAGGTAGGACGACCATGTTGATCGTTGACAACAGTCAGACGAGTGTGCTTTTTAGCCAAGTCTTGCATGGTAAAGACAAAGTTTTTCCCGTAATGACCAAACACCCAAGCCGTACGTATAATATAAAAGTTTTTAGCGTATTTTTCAACGGCTTCTTCACCTAAGCGCTTGGTACGCCCATACTCTGTCTTAGGGTCAGGTCTATCTGTTTCCAACCATTCTTGACCGACTGGCTTATCACCATCGAAAACATAATCCGTTGAAATATAGACTAGCGTGGCATCATACTTAGCAGCAACCTTAGCCACGTTTTCGGTACCAGTGACATTGATGGCATAGTTGAGTTCTTTCCCTTCATCCTCTGCGGCATCCACAGCTGTATAGGCTGCACAATGATAAATCAAGCTCGGCTTGACTTGTTCAAACACTGCCTCTACTTTGGCACTATCGGTGATGTCCATCTCAGCCACATCCACTGCCACATACTCCTCTTGACGCTCGTCCAATAAATGACGAAGTTCTGTTCCTAGCTGACCATTAGCACCTGTTATTAAAATCATAACGTTTCTCCTTGAAGCTATTTTCACGTTAAAGTATAACAAAAAAAGGGGTTCATTTCACCCTTTTTCTTTGACAATATAGACAGGACGTTTCTTGGTTTCTAAGAAAATTTTAGCGATGTATTTTCCAATCACACCAAGAGCCAGTAACTGCAGACCACCTATAAACAGGATAATGCTCACCAAGCTGGCCCAACCAGCCACAGGATCATCAACAAGAAGTTTTCTGACAATGACAAACAAAATGCCGACAATAGAAGCCATAAAAGAGCCGGCTCCTGCCCAGAGGGCAAGATTTAAAGGAGCTTCTGAAAAATTGATAAAGCCATCCATCGAATATTTTAGCAAAGTCCAAAAAGACCATGAGGTTTCTCCAGCAATGCGTTCACGATTTTCAAAGGAAATATAAATCACATCATAGCCAACCCAGGAAAATAGACCTTTAGAAAAGCGATTCACCTCACCAAGTTCTAAAATACTATCAACAACCTGACGCGTCATCAAGCGAAAATCTCTAGCCCCATCAACCATCTCCGTACTTGAAATGCGATTAATCAGCCAATAAAAGATTTTGGCAAAGAAAGAGCTTAAGACAGGTTCTCCTTTACGGTCAGCGCGTCGAGTACCAACAACATCATAACCTTCTTGAATTTTGGCATACATCATTGGGAGTAGCTCTGGTGGATCCTGCAAATCAGCATCCATGACAGCGATATAATCTCCTCTTGCCTCCTCTAACCCTGCTAACAAGGCAGCTTCTTTCCCAAAATTGCGCGAGAGGGATAAATAATGAACATTGATGTATTTTTGGGAAACTTCTCTTAAGACTGATAAGGTATTGTCCTTTGAACCATCATTAACGAATATATAATCAAACAGTAATTCAGAAGAAAGCTCTCGCTCTACTTTACGCGTCTCTTCTAAAAACGGGCGTATCGTCTCCTCTTCACCATAACACGGAATAATCAGGCTTAATGTCTTCATCATTTCTTTCTCTTATCGAATACCCAGGGCTATTCTAGCATAACGGCTCAGACGCTCTATTGACCAAGCCGGTGTCCATACCAAACGAACTTTTGCCTCTGTCACTTCAGGTATCGATTTCAAAACATCATAAATTTGATCGGTAATGAGGTCTGCTAAGGGACACCCCATCGTTGTTAAGGTCATATCAATTTGTGTTCGACCGTCTTGCTCAAAATGAATCTCATATATCAAACCAAGATTGATAATATCAATGCCAAGTTCTGGGTCAATAACTTCTTCCAGGGCCTCAAAAATACGCTCTTTAATCTTAGCAATTTCTTCCGATGTGTAAGTATCCATTTCTGACATGATTTTCCTTTCTTGGTGATTGTTATCAGGGGCTCTGACAGACCCAAGCAAAGACTTATCCCAGTCGTCTAACTGATTCTCTAAAGCAGTTTAAGATCAGACTGTTTGGCTCCAATCGTCCTCTTTTGTGGAGCACCTAAAACAGTCTATCCCCAGACTGTTTTGCTCCAATCATTTTCTTTTGTGGAGCACCTAAAACAGTCTATCCCCAGACTGTTTTAGTCCTCCATAAAGTCTTTGAGTTGTTTGCTGCGGCTTGGGTGGCGAAGCTTGCGAAGCGCTTTAGCTTCAATCTGACGAATGCGTTCGCGGGTCACGTTAAAGACTTTACCCACATCTTCAAGTGTTCTCATTTTGCCATCATCCAATCCGAAACGAAGACGTAGGACGTTTTCTTCTCGGTCTGTTAGCGTATCAAGGACATCGTCCAACTGCTCTCTTAAAACAACACGTGTCGTATAGTCGACTGGGTTTTCGATAACTTCATCTTCAATGAAATCCCCAAGATGACTGTCATCTTCTTCACCGATTGGTGTTTCAAGTGACACCGGCTCTTGAGCTATTTTCAAAATTTCACGCACCTTATCAGGTGTCATATCCATCCGCTCAGCAATCTGCTCTGGTGTAGGATCCTGTCCTAGTTCCTGCAAGAGGTTACGCTGCTCACGGACCAACTTATTAATGGTTTCAACCATGTGGACCGGTATTCGAATCGTACGAGCCTGATCTGCGATAGCACGTGTAATCGCTTGGCGAATCCACCAGGTCGCATAAGTTGAAAATTTAAAGCCTTTTGAGTAATCAAACTTATCCACGGCTTTCATTAAGCCCATGTTTCCTTCTTGGATAAGATCCAAAAATTGCATGCCACGTCCCACGTAGCGCTTTGCGATAGAGACAACCAAACGAAGATTGGCTTCTGCCAATCGCTGCTTCGCTTGCAAATCTCCATTTTCAACAGCAATGGCTAGAGCTTTTTCCTCTTCATTTGTGAGCAAGGGAACAACCCCAATCTCTTTCAAGTACATCCGGACAGGATCATTGACTTTTGCTGAATTACTTCCAAGGAGCTCTTCATCCGTTAATTCCTCAGGAGTTGGTGCTTCGACCACATATTTTGTTGATGGGTTGCCATCTTTATCTGTAATCGCTATGCCACCATCTGTTAGACGCTCCAAAAGATCATCAATCTGTTCGGCGTCTAAGCTAAAGGGAATAACTAATTTTTCAGTAACTTCTGTATCAACAGCAGTCCCTGCTTTCTTATGATGACGAATAAAATCCGCAATCTGGACATTAAAAGTGGTGATTTCTTTGGTTTTTTCGGCCATTATTCCCTCTATTCTAAACTTCTCTTTTGTGCAATAAGTGTTTCTAAGGCAGCAAGTGCACTCTCTTGATCGCCTTGAGTACTGACATCTCTAACTAAACGACTTTGCTGACGCATATCCTGCTGTGCTATCAAACGGTCTCGAGCCTTCTCTAGTTCCAAGATTTCATCTTCGCCGATATCTTCTGGTAATTTTTCTTCTAAAACTTGATAATAGGCTTGTTGGACAGCTTCAGCTTGTGCTGACAACTCATAGGCGGTTAATTCCCCCTGAGCCAACAAAATCTGGTACAAATCAGCTAACTCTGATGTGTGAAACTGAAAATCCTGCCTTAACCTAAAATCATTTAAGAGAAAGGGGTGAAAAAGCAGGCGGTGGAACAACTGATTTTCTGCTTTTCTAAGGGCGGTGACTTGTTTGGCAATCGGCATCTCTACAAATACAGTTTCTGCAGAAGGAGCTTGTGACAAACTTTGACGCAGAGATAACCTAACCGTATTAACAGACTGCTCAACTTGGTGATAATCAAAATCCGGCAACAAATCTGCCAGTTTGCTGATATAGGTATTTTGAGCCGTTATGGATGGTTCCTGAGCGATAATAGGAGCCATCTGTTCGACGTAAGCAATTTGATTTTGGAGATTGTCACTGTTATCAGGTAGCAGATAATGCATCCAAAATTCGGCTTGACTAATTCGAGATTCCTCTAAAAAAGTAGATAATGCTTCCGGAGACGTCGCTTTCAAATACTCATCAGGATCCATACCCTGCGGTAACTTGACAATATCGACTGTAAACGAATGTAATAGCTCCAAGGCCTTTGCAATGGCATTTTGACCAGCCTTATCTCCGTCGTAGGATAACACAACCCTCTTCGTTAATTGACTTAAGTGCTGAACATGCTCTTGCGTTAATGCTGTACCCATGGAGGCTACGGCATTCACAATACCCGCTTGATAGGCCGCTATGACATCCATAAAGCCTTCCATAAGATACACTTCGCCTTGCTTAGCTATGATAGGCTTGGCTTGATCAAGATGGTAAAATTCATACGACTTATTGAAAATAGCTGTCGCTCGTGTATTTTTATACTTAGCAACATGCTCATTGGCACCTTGTTCTGTCCATATACGACCAGAAAAACCAATCACCTTACCTCGATCATTGGTCAAGGCAAACATGATGCGATTTTGAAAGGCATCATATACTCTATTCGTATTCTCAGATAAGTTAAAGAGCCCTGATGCCATAATGGTATCTTCGTCATATTTAGAAGCCAGTGCTTGGTACAAATAATCAGGTTCTGCCGGTGATAAGCCAATCTGAAAATGCTTGATAAGATCGTCTGACAGCCCTCTTTCATACAGGTACTGACGCGCAGCCTCACCTTCCTTGGTTGTCATTAGAAACACTTGAAAAAAAGCATTCGCTTCAGCGTTGATTTGAAACAGTTTCTCATGAGGGTGACTCGTTTGTTGAACACTTGCTTCTGGAAGTTGAATCGTCATCCCCAAACGCTCTGCTAAAATGGCCGCAGCTTCTCTAAAAGGAATCTGACGATAGTCTTCTAAAAACTTAAAAACGTCACCCGACTTCCCACAACCGAAACAATGGTAAAACTGTTTGTCTTCGATAACGTTAAACGATGGCGTTTTTTCCTTATGAAAGGGACAAAGTCCTAAATGATTATGTCCTGTTTTTGAGAGAGTGACAACCTCTCCAATAACATCTACAATATTGGTTTCCTGCTTGATTTGAGAAATGGTTTCTTTATTTAAAAGCAAAACTTCACCTCCACAAACACCCAATTTTGTTTTACATTATATTATAACATCTCCAGAAAGCCGTGTAAAATAAAAAAATCAAATCTCTTGCTAATAACTAATTCACACTATATAATAATTCTCAATAAAAGAAAGGAATTTTTTATGCTTAAAGAATTAAAAGCTTTTTTGTTTAAAGGCAATGTCCTTGACCTAGCTGTTGCCGTTATCTTTGGTGCGGCATTTGGTGCTATCATCACTTCATTAGTAGAAGATATCATCACACCACTACTATTAAATCCCGTTTTAAAGGCTGTCGGTGCCGAACGTATTGCTCAATTAACATGGAATGGTGTTGCTTATGGTAACTTTTTGAGTGCTGTACTTAACTTCGTGATTGTTGGTACTGTTCTCTTCTTTATCGTCAAAGCAGCGACTAAGATGATGCCAAAACAAGAGGAAGTTGTCGAAGAAGTTGGTCCTTCAAATGAAGAAGTTCTTCTAACAGAAATCCGTGACCTTTTGGCTCGTAAATAATGGATACTCTAAAAATACCCCAAAAGTTAGACAGAAACTCTAACAATTGGGGTATTTTTGTATGGCATTAAATTCCGACGCTAAGTACACAAGTTATCGGTTTAAAAACGTATGGTAAGTTGACTCTACTCACATTGATTACAATCAAAACACAGCAAGCGAAAGGAATAACTAGGCGTATTCGAGAGAAGAAAAGCTCCTATGACAAAATAACACCAACAGCCTTCACGATAGTCTCATACTCCGTCCAATTCAATCACCACCTAGATAGTACTGATTGAATTGGTTACGATTGCCCTATTCGGTTCACCCTCTGATAATACGTGGCAAACGTCCAACAAGCTGTCCCTACGCTAGTGCTATCAAGGACCGTCGCTAAACTCAACTGTCACGCTTTATTTCTTCTCATCATCGTCCATAGAAAGAACACTCAAGAAGGCTTCTTGTGGGACTTCAACAGAACCAATTGATTTCATTCGTTTCTTACCAGCTTTTTGTTTCTCTAAAAGCTTACGTTTACGTGAAACGTCTCCGCCGTAACATTTTGCCAAAACGTTTTTGCGAAGGGCCTTGATATCGGTACGCGCCACAATTTTTTGACCAATCGCTGCTTGAATGGGAACTTCAAATTGTTGGCGAGGGATGATTTTCTTCAACTTATCCACAATTAGTTTCCCACGTTCGTAAGCAAATTCCTTGTGGACAATAAAGCTGAGGGCATCGACTTTATCGCCATTTAATAAGATGTCCATCTTAACCAAACGTGACTTGCGATACTCTGAAATTTCATAATCAAAGCTGGCATAACCACGTGTTGACGATTTTAACTTATCAAAGAAATCAAAGACAATCTCAGCGAGAGGGATTTGGTAAATAACATTGACACGATTATCATCAATGTACTCCATGGTTTCAAAATCACCACGTTTACGTTGTGCTAACTCCATAACAGCACCGACATACTCCTGTGGCACCATAATCTGTGCCTTAACATAAGGCTCTTCAATGGTATCAATCCGTGTCGGATCTGGAAATTCAGATGGGTTCGAAACCTCAATCATCTCACCATCTGTCGTATTCACATGGTAGATAACACTTGGAGCTGTCATGATTAAATCAATATTGAACTCACGTTCCAAACGCTCTTGGATAACATCCATGTGCAACAGCCCAAGAAAACCACAACGGAAACCAAATCCAAGAGCCTGAGAAGTTTCTGGCTCAAACTGAAGGCTGGCATCGTTTAACTGTAACTTTTCTAAAGCTTCTCGTAAATCATTGTACTTGTTTGATTCGATGGGATAGAGTCCAGCAAAGACCATCGGATTCATCTGCTTATAGCCTGATAAAGGCTCGCTAGCTGGGTTATCAGCCAAAGTAATGGTATCCCCTACTCGAGTATCCGCTACTGTCTTGATGGAAGCGGCAATATAGCCGACATCACCCGTTGCCAAATAATCACGTCCGACAGCCTTTGGTGTAAAGATGCCCACTTCTGTAACATCAAAGGTTTTTCCATTGGACATCAGCTGGATCTTATCTCCTGGCTTCACCATACCATTCGTCACGCGCACCTGAAGGATAACCCCACGATAGGCATCGTAAACAGAGTCAAAGATAAGGGCCTGCAAGGGAGCTTCCACATCCCCTGCTGGGGCAGGCACTTTCTCAACGATTTGCTCTAGAATCTCCTCAATACCAATACCAGCCTTGGCAGACGCCAAAACAGCCTCTGAAGCATCTAAGCCAATCACATCCTCAATTTCAGCACGGACACGTTCTGGATCTGCTGCGGGAAGGTCAATCTTATTGATGATTGGCAAGATTTCTAGATCATTATCCAAAGCCAAATAAACATTGGCTAAGGTTTGAGCTTCAATGCCCTGAGCGGCGTCCACCACTAAAATAGCACCCTCACAAGCTGCCAACGAACGGGATACTTCATAGGTGAAATCAACATGTCCCGGGGTATCAATCAGGTGAAAAATATAGGTTTCACCATCCTTGGCTGTGTAATTAAGCTCAATAGCATTGAGCTTAATCGTAATCCCTCGTTCACGCTCTAAATCCATACTATCTAGTAGCTGAGCCTGCATTTCACGACTGGAGACCGTCTCTGTTTTTTCCAAAATACGATCCGCCAGTGTCGATTTCCCATGGTCAATATGGGCAATGATGGAGAAATTACGAATCTTCTCCTGACGTTTTTTCAATTCTTCAATAGTCATAGCTAATCCTTGTTAAAATATTCAATAAGCTTATTATAGCAAAAAAACAGGCACGATGGAACAAACGTCATCTATAAGCGATTTAAAAATTTAGTAAGCTCGCAAAAGTTCAACAACCATTATTTCCTCTCATCATCAGTTAAAATAGCAAATCAGACGAAGCATTTCACTAAACATATCTCTACGACCAGCTAAAAAGCGACCTTATCGTCGCTCTTACCCCATTTAATACATCACTAAATCAATCATTACCAAAACCTATTATTCTGCTTATAACAAGTTATTCTTACTGAACCGATAATGATTTTTAAGTCTCCACCCAACCTTTACGATAGCTTAACAGTCAAAAATAGTGATAACACTATGTCGTCAAGGTTGTTCATCAGCTACTTGATAACGTCTGTCATGTCTATTAAAAACTATCATTCATTTTCCTACATAGTATTTTAGCTCTCACTTGTCATTCTATCAGAAATGTGCTACCATAATTAATTAATAAGATTCCATTTGTCATGTTAAAAGGGAGGTATATCATGATTGAAATATTCGGTATAGCTATGACTTGGAAAGAATTTTTTATCACTGTAGGTTGTTATGGTGTGATATTCTTTTTATTGATTATCACTCACCCCTACTCTAATGGTGTTATCGAAGCTAAGAAAAGAGCCTTAATAAAAAAGATTTATGACGATAACTTCAAAGACTAACAAGAGGAGCACAAACACCTCAATCCCAACATGAGATAACAGAAAAAAATATTTATAAAACTAGTTTCCTGTGGTAAATGGGAGACTAGTTTTTTTTCGTTTCTATTAAATCCATCGCACAGCCGTTTGGTAACCTGAAACAACACAGCTCTAAAACGAGGAGGTCAAGTTTTAGACACAAAACAAAGTTTTGGAACCATTCGAAACAACACAGCTCTAAAACTTGAGTTGGTCAATTGTAAATTGAGCAGCAGTTTGGAACCATTCGAAACAACACAGCTCTAAAACTATAAGCTCGTATAAGAGCCATACACGCACGTTTTGGAACCATTCGAAACAACACAGCTCTAAAACTCTTATTATTATTTTGTGTTGTCAATACAAGTTTTGGAACCATTCGAAACAACACAGCTCTAAAACAAACAGCTAATGTGACAGGTTTATCTACAGGTTTTGGAACCATTCGAAACAACACAGCTCTAAAACTTCGTGATTTGGAGGCTGGTAAGTTTAATTGTTTTGGAACCATTCGAAACAACACAGCTCTAAAACTGTGATAAACGTATCGTTGTTAACAACGGTGTTTTGGAACCATTCGAAACAACACAGCTCTAAAACACATAAAAACTTTTTAACATTCCCTGTATAGTTTTGGAACCATTCGAAACAACACAGCTCTAAAACATAACAAACGATAATAGTAAGATGTTACTAGTTTTGGAACCATTCGAAACAACACAGCTCTAAAACGGCGACCAGCGACTTTGGAAGACGTGCAGGGTTTTGGAACCATTCGAAACAACACAGCTCTAAAACAAGATATTTAAGGTATTTTGTAAAAAAGTAGTTTTGGAACCATTCGAAACAACACAGCTCTAAAACTCAATCACACATAATTAGTATTAAAAGCAAGTTTTGGAACCATTCGAAACAACACAGCTCTAAAACACTAAAACATAGCTAACAGAAAATCTTTTCGTTTTGGAACCATTCGAAACAACACAGCTCTAAAACTTTTAGACAAGCAAAAAATATGGATAAAGAGTTTTGGAACCATTCGAAACAACACAGCTCTAAAACACTTGATTGCGGCATATCGACAAACTGGTCGTTTTGGAACCATTCGAAACAACACAGCTCTAAAACCTCGCAGAAAAAAATTCTTTGGTTTCGTAATCGCACTATTCGCCCCAGCAAGGCTTCAGCTTCTCATGGTTTCCTTTCCTCTATGATAACATATTCTGAGCAATTAGAAAATAATCCTCATCTAAAATATATTGTGGAAAATCATAAACTTGCCTTGGTTCTAAAAAAAGACAATCCATATGATTTAACTCTATGTATTCAAATAATTGTCCTATTTCCTTTTGCGATAAATAAGCCGAAATATTGATAAAAACTAGTAATTTTTTATTACGCAAATACTTGTAAATTTGAATAATTTCAAAACATTTTTCAAAAATACTGTCACTCGTCGTCTCAATTCTAATTCCTAAGGCTTTGATAAGTTCTAAAATCGTGATTTCATCGTATTCCAAATCTAACTCATTTTCAAGACATTCAAAAGCTATCAACTCAGTAATGGTGGCAGTTAATTTTTCAATCATAGATTTGACTTCTGGTTTATCATTAAATTGATTTTCCAAATCAGCATGTACTAATTTTAATATACTAGTAGCATTCACATCATAGCCTAAAATATCTGTGATAACCATCAGCTCAGAAGGCTTTAAGCTTCCTTGCTTTGAATCATAAAGTCTTAACTCACTAGCTTCATCATACGTATAAAATTCCTTGATTAGCTGTGCAAATACTTCTTTAGATTGGACAACTAGAATCGTGTGGCTTGACACATCAAGCGAGTCATCTAGTAGCGGAAAATTAAGTTTCATTATAGTCTTCTCCTAAAAAAACTAGACGTGCATCAGAATTAGCCACGCTCGTATTTCTCTCACCATTAAGATAAACCATCCTAGCAAATTGCTTCTCTGTTACTGTCAATAAAGTAATACTTCCTTTTTTAGGATTATTTTCCTTAAGCCGACTAATCATTGCTGTGCTTGCTGTATTATTTAATAGAAGTTTGCTATAAATCGAAAATTGATGCATGATAAAGCCTTCACTCAAAAGGAATTTACGAAACTTTCGATAAGCTTTTCGTTCGTCTGCTGTATCTACTGGCATGTCAAACATTAACAACATTCTCATATAACGGTAGCTCATATCCTAAACTCAGGAACATCCTTTCGTTCTTGATTAAGTGTTTTGATAATTTTCTTTGTATAATCACTAATAATATTACTCAAATACATTTCCTTATCTTGATAAGGATAAGTCTCTGAAAAAATACTAAGTAACTCACGTTTTAGTTTGGTAAAGCTAGCCTCGCGATTGTCATAGACAATTCGATCAATAATCGGTCTAAATGGTTCCATCAAATCACTAGCAAGATTAAATGAATTAAATTGATTGGTATGCTTGAGTCCAAATTGTGTCATACAACCAGAGATAACAATTTCCCGAGCAAACATACTTAACAACAGCGTATAACCATAATCTAAACCTGCATTGATGATACTCTCCTGCCCTCGATTAAAATCATTCCCAAACAAACGATTAAAATAGATGCGAGCCGCATGCCCTTCACGATTACTCGGGTCAAAAATCTCTAACTCATGATACAACTCTATCAATGATTGTGATTTCTCAATAAATCCACATTCTCCCAGAAACATTGCTTGATTAATAATTTTCTGACCAATAATATTAGTCCAAACCTTCGATTTAATCTCTTCTTGCCAAGAAATTTGACGCATTAGCTGTAAGCTAGAATCATGCCTAGCGTAAAAAGGCATCATATTTGCTATCGGCAACCGCTTGTCATCACAAAAAATAACCAGTATATTTTCATCAACTAGCCGTTTTATTAACATGGTGGATAAAACAATATCAGTTGTCTCTAGTAACAAGATGTCTATTTCAGACAGATGAATGAGCTCTGTCCGACTAACATCTTTGAAAATCAAGTGATTATTTTTATATGAAAGCTTGGAGTGGCTATTGACCACAACTGTCCGCCAGCCCATTACAACCTCCTTAAATCAATGCGTGTTTCATACAGACCGGTAACTGACTGGTGAATGAGGATAGACTTAGTAACTTCAGTGACTGTTTGATATCTCAGGTTCGATTGCTTAATCTCGTCTCCCATAAACTTAAATCCCCCTGGAGCACCAAACGAGGTCAGTTTGAGAAGATTAACAAAGGATTCACTTAATAGACTTAGATCCTCTGTATCCTTTTGCTCATTCCAAACCTTAAGCAAGCGTGATTCAACTTTAGGTTTCTGAATAAGACTCTGAGATTGCTCCAAAAGATAGTCAAATAGTTTCGAAAACTCTAGTCTATGTTCTTTGACATAGTCATAATGAGAATGGTCAGTAGTGCTATTGATCTTTTGACCATGATAAAGCAAATCTACCCACTGCTTTGGAAGAACCATTTCATTTCCTTTTTGTAATTCTCCAGCGCTTGCTAGCAAACGACGTCTTCCATCGGACATCTCAAATAAGCTATATTTCGGTAGTCTAATCAGTTTATCGTCTTTGATGTTAAAGTAACCTTTTGCTTGTAAGAACGCTATCGGATTCGTTTCAAATGCCTGGCGTTCCATAATTGTAATCCCAATCAATTCACGGACTTCCTTTAACTTTTTAGCCTTTCCTTTTTCAACATCGGCGACAACAAAGACAGAATAAGCAATTGTCGGACTATCGAAACCACCGTATTTTTTAGGATCCCAACCACGTTTTCTAGCAATTAACTTATCGGAATCAGCGTGAGGTAAAATGGATTCTTTTGAGAATTGCCCCGTTTGAATTTCTCTTTTCTTAGCTACGTTGACTTGATGATAAGACAAAACTTTTTTTATAGTCGGTAAAACCACAGCACTATCCCAAATAATTTCCCCTGTTTCTACATCTACCACCTTATCTTTCTTATCGAAGAACTTCATGATATTTTGGTAAAAATATTTTTCTTGTGTCGCTTTATCTTGATAACTATGATTAATGCGCTTAAACTGACCATAAACCAATTCGCGTTCTATTTTGGGATACACTTTTAACAGGGCTTGTCCTACAACAGCATTGAGATAAGCATCATGAGCATGATGATAGTCATTAATCTCACGTAACTTATAAAGTTCAAAATTCTTTCTAAAGCTAGATACCAGACTCGCTTTCATAGTAACCACTTTAACATCTGTATCTGAATGGCTATAACGACCCGCTAACAACCGTGCAACATGCTTAGTTATCTGACGTGTTTCAACTAACTGACGCTGAATAAAGCCAAATTTATCTTTATCTAAAAGTCCCCCACGTTCTCCTTTCGTCAAATTCAAATACTTACGTTCTGAAATCAACCCCGATTTTTTCAATCGTTTCCAAAAAGATTTCATTAGTTGAACAATTTCGTGACTGGGAACGTTATCTGACTTACCACGATTTTTATTAGAAGCAGTTAAAACGCAGTTATCAATAGAGTCATCCTTTATAAAACTGCGTGGAATAATATGATCGACATCATACTCACTCAAACGTGAAAGATCTAGAGGCTGTCCTGTATACATATCTTTACCATTCTGAAGATAGTAAAGATAAAACTTGATATTTTTTAAATCCTTATTGTCCTTTGGTAAAACGACAGTTTCTTCATTCAATCCCTTGTATGCAGCTTTTAAGCGTGTTAATCGTTCTTTAGAACGGTCCTGACCTTGACGTGTTGTTTGATTTTCCCGAGCCATTTCAATAAAAATATGACTAGGATTATATCCCATAATAGCGATTAATTCATCAACAACTTTTATAGATTGACGAATCCCCTTTTTAATCGCTGGACTACCTGGTAACTCATCCACCAAAGTAACAAGATCTTGCTCATCAGTTACTCTTTGCTGCTCTTCAATGACACCTTTAAAATCTAAGTCATCATCCTTAATGAGCTGCATAAAATTACGATTAACATACGGATCATCCCACAGATAATCCAAAATGGTTTTGCTACTCTCTTTATGCTTGATGCCGTTTAAGAGTTTTCTAGACAAGCGTCCCCAACCAGTATAATGTTTACGTGATAAAGTTTTGACAATGTCATTCCCCAAAAAGGGTTTATAGGCACTCAAACGTTTTTTCAAAATGTCACGATCTTCAAAAACAGTCAAAGCCAAAACAATATCTTCAAACATTGAATCATTTTCAGGATTATCTAACACCTCTCTTGGTATTCCCATCTTTATAAAATCATGATAAGTCCCAAGATTGGCATTAAACGCCTTTTCAATCCCCCTAATATCAATGATTCTAAAACCAATATTGGTATTTTCTAAAAAGGTTAACAAATCTTTTTTGCTAACTTTACGCTTGACTTTAAACAGACCGTCAATAATTTCTTTCTTCAAATCAACATCAAAGTAATCTTCTATCCCATTTTCAGTCACAAACTTAACTTTTGTTAATTCATTCAAGACTGTGTAAAGTTCATAAAGCATGCTATGACGCGGTAACACGTTTTCTTCAGGTAAATAAAGATCACGCAAAGTCATCCTGCTAATAAACTCCTGCGCCGACTGCTCTTTATCAACGACTTCATCGAAATTCCAAGGTCTAATCGCTTCATCACTTTTTCTAATTAGCCAAGCAAAACGACTATTGTCCTTGGATAATGGACCCACATAATAAGGAATTCTAAAGGTGAAAATTTTCTCAATTTTTTCTTGATTCTCTTTTAAAAATGGGTAAAATTCTCCTTGATGTGCTAAAATAGCCTTTAATTCTCGCAAGTGGAGTTGATGGGGAATAGAGCCATTATCAAAAGTACGCTGCTTTCTCAAAAAATTTTCATGCTCTATCTTTTTAAGAAAATCCTCAGCACCAACTTTGCCCTTCAGTAAAGCTGACATATACCTATAAAAATCTTCTTGCTTGGTCTTACCTTCAATATAGCCTGCATAACCATTTTTAGTGGAATCACGAAAAACGTCTTTAAAGATTTCATAGGAAAAATGATTTCTAAAAAATTGTTTCAGTTCTGCCAAATCTTTCTTATGGTCATTATAACGTTGAATCATAGAAGCTGATAATGGAGACTGGGTATTCATTCCTGAAACCGTCAAAATATTGGACAAAATCACTGCATCATAAATATTTTTTGAAACTTGACACATTTGCCCAAATTCATCACCAATTCGCTCTATTAGGGCATCTAAATCTTCTTCAAACGTATCCGAGGTCATTTGCAAAGATGCTTTTTCCTCTAATTTAAATATCTTTTGAAAATCAGCTTTATTTCCCACAATTAACTTAAGAAATGGATTAAGAGCTGCTTTTTTCTGACTTGGATAGAGCTTTAAAATGGCTTCAACTTTTTGTGTACGGCTAACTGTATCCGTCAAAATATCTGAAACTTCTGCAATATAGACTAAGTCAGTTCCAAATAATTGATTGTAGAGTTCTAAAAATTCTGAAAAGAGCTCCGCTAAATCAATATTATCTAAATTAAAGTCAATGGATTCATAAAGAAAATGACCTCTGAACTTCATCATATGTGCAAGCGCTAAGTAAATCAAACGTAAATCTGCTGGTTCATGACTATTAGCCAATTTTTCCCGCAAATGATAAATCGTAGGAAATTCTTCATAATAACGTTTTTCTTCTCTTTGATTAGCAAAGATAGGAAACGGATCAAAGACTTTATCTTCTTCAGTTAAAAAACTTTCTTCTAAACGATGAAAAAATGACTCATCTACTTTAAACATCTCAGTCATAAAAATATCTTGAAGATAACGAAGACGATTTTTCCGACGAGAGTATCGGCGACGAGCTGTTCGTTTTATCCGAGTACTCTCTGCTGAATTCCCTTCTTCAAAAAGAGCGACGCCTAAAAGATTTTTAGTCATTCTAGTTTTATCAGTATTACCTAAAATCTTCATCTTCTTACTAGGAACCTTATAGTCCTCAGTTACTATGGCGTAGCCAACCGAATTCGTTCCTATATCAAGTCCAATGGAATAAGGTTTTTTCATAACATTCTCCTATTGCTTTTTATATTGTTTATGTTATAATGGGTTTGTTGGAATTATTCGAAACAACACAGCACTGTTAAAATAAGCGTTCAGCGTAACCAATTTGACACCGTCTCGGTGTTTTTTATTTTACGCTATTAATGACTCGATGACAAGCCTTTCTTGAAAACGTTTTATTCCAATATCATAGACAACCTATTTATCCTCTGCACCTTCCCCTACTTTAGGATTAAAACTGGATAATTCTCTCTACTCGTTTAAGAGAGGGGTTACTTATCTCTCAGATTACCGAGCGAGACGGACTAAAAATAGCATAAGAAAAAGAGCTACTATCTAGCTCTTTTATCTTTTTATTTGCCTAATTTAGCTTTAGCAGCATCTGCAAGAGATGTGAAGGCTGCTGCATCGTTAACAGCTAAATCCGCAAGCATTTTACGGTTAACTTCGATTTCAGCTAATTTCAAACCATGCATCAATTGTGAGTATGACAATCCGTTCATACGAGCAGCTGCATTGATACGTGTAATCCATAATTTACGGAAATCACGTTTTTTCTGACGGCGGTCACGGTAAGCATAGTAATAAGAGTTCATCACTTGCTCTTTTGCTGTACGGAACAAGATATGTTTTGCTCCATAGTAACCTTTAGCTAATTTTAAAATACGTTTACGACGTTTACGAGATACAACGCCACCTTTAACACGAGCCATTTCTATTTTCCTCCGAGTAATTCTGAATAATACAATTAATGTTTACAAACCCTTAATTATTTAAGGCGAGTAAGCATTGCTTTGATACGTTTAAAATCTCCAGCGCTAACCATTGATGCTTTACGAAGATGACGACGTTGTTTTTTTGTTTTTCCGTGGAAACGGTGAGAGGTAAACGCACGGAAGCGTTTCAATCCGCCTAAACCTGTACGTTTAAAACGTTTAGCTGATGCACGGTGTGTTTTTTGTTTTGGCATTTTTCTTCTCCTATTGGTAAATATAATCTGATAAGTTACTTCTTATCTGGAATCGGTGCAAGTTGCATGAACATTTGACGGCCATCCATTTTTGCTCTTTGCTCGATAATCGCAATATCTTGAGTTGCCTCAGCAAACTCAGCCAACACTTTTGCGCCAATTTCCTTGTGAGTAATCATCCGACCTTTAAAACGAATCGAAACTTTGACCTTATTCCCTTTTTCAAGGAACTTACGACCATTACGAAGTTTTGTTTCAAAATCTCCCTTGTCAATAACAGGACTTAAACGAACTTCTTTGACCGTTACAACACTTTGTTTTTTGCGTTGCTCTTTTTGTTTCTTCTGATACTCAAATTTGAACTTACCATAGTCCATGATTTTGGCAACAGGTGGTGTGGCTTGCGGCTGGATAAGCACTAAATCAACATTAGCTTGATCAGCGATAGATTGCGCTTCTGACAATGGCTTGATACCTAATTGTTCACCTTCAAGACCAACTAAACGAACTTCGCGAACACGAATTTCGTCGTTGATGAATAGATCTTTTTTAGCTATGATCTTCACCTCTTTATTTTTTTAGAGAAAAACGAAGCGGACTCGATAACTCAAGCCCGCACACATTATGTTTCTCATATAAGAAACTTGACATGTAGGGCCAGACAACGTTAGTCGCAAGGCGAGAAGTTCTCACTTCTGCTTTTCTCATCACCTATAGTAACAGCTCAATTAAATTTTGTCAATCATTTTCTCTGCTTTTTCTTGAATAAAATCAACAACTCCCTCAATAGGGACTCCCGTAGTATCAAAGATAATCGCGTCATCCGCGGCTTTTAAGGGGGAAACTTTGCGATGGCTATCCTTATAATCCCTAGCTGCAATCTCAGCTTTCAACGTTTCAAAATCCGTTAAAATACCCTTGGCTTGATTTTCCTTAAAGCGTCTCTCAGCCCGCTCTTCTACTGAAGCAATCAAAAATACCTTTAACTCCGCATCGGGTAATACAACAGTACCGATATCACGGCCGTCCATAATAATACCACCACTGGCTGCAATACGTTGTTGTTGGGCAACTAAGGCCTGTCGAACTTCTGGTAAAGCAGATACCCAAGAGACATTGTTGGTCACATCAGGTTGTCGAATGGCCTCTGTCACATCAAGATTCCCAAGCAAAACTGTCTGTTCCCCATCATTACTCTTTCCAAAACGAATCGGATTGGCTGCCAATAAGGCGAGGATCTGATTCACTTGAGTATCGTCCAAGTGATGTTGTAAGGCAAGATAAGTTGCTGAACGATACATAGCGCCTGTATCAAGATAAGTATAGCCAAGATTAGCTGCAATAATCTTGGCTACAGTACTCTTTCCACTTGATGCAGGGCCATCAATCGCAATTTTAATAGCTTTCATGATGTCCTCTTTTTCTCCTTAATTGATATAGACTTGATCTCCTGGATTGGCATACCAGTAGCCTAACGTCATATGATCTGGATTTAATGCCTCTAATTGCTCAACAGAAATCCCAGCACGAGCGGCAATGGAAGTGGCACCCTCACCAGCTTGAACAACAATTGTCTGACCATCTCTAGCTTCTGAAGAAGATGATGACGTTGTTGTTTCTTCCTTGCTTGAGCTTGAAGATTCGACATTGTCATTAGCTTTTGTTGATGAAGTCGCAGTGGATTTCTTTTTAGATTTTTTAGCAGAACTGCTAGCTTTTTTGGTTTTACTTTGAGATTCTGATGAACGGTAAAAACCAGATGTTGCCTTTGCCTCATCGCTACCACCGCTTGAGGTATAGAAAACAACAATCAAAATCCCAATCACAATTAAGAAAAAGACACTAAGCAAACCTGTCAATAAGGGAGTGCTTAAAAAACCACTATTCTTCTCTTTACGAGACGCCTGCTCACCATTGTCTTTTTTAGTTTCGAAAATCTTTGATTCCCATGGTTTCTTAGCCATGATTTCCCCCTTGTTAAATAAATTAAATCATATTACAATAATACTATGAAAGTATCACTTATTCCAGAAAAATGTATCGCCTGCGGTCTTTGTCAAACCTACTCTGACGCTTTTGATTATCACGATGATGGTATTGTAAAATTTACCGATAGCGATGCCCTAGTAGCTGAATTCCCCGATGATGATTTGGCTACTCTTAAAGCGGTTAAAAATTGCCCAACTAAGGCTTTAACCCTTTAGGAATCTTCTCATCTTTGTAGGCTTCAAAATAATCTAGATCTGTAAAGGCATCCATTAGCTCTACCTCACCTTGAAAATTAGGGTGAACCGCTAGTGCATCTAAAAAATACTTCTTTGGCCACTTACGCATATAAAATATGCGTTTTTTGCTATCATTTGAAAAAATCAAGGTCAGACTCAACTTTGTTACTTCAATCTTCTTAATGCTGGATACCTTAACTGTTTGTGGTTTAAAAATATCCATTGAGACGATTTTCAGCTGGTCATCTTCTCCTATGATGAAAAAGCGATGCAAACCAAATCCTAACAATAGCAAAAAGACTACAAATAGCACAAAGAAAGCCGAGGGGACTTTTGTCCGTTCAAAAAGCAAGGATAAACCAATAAAAATCGGTGCAATCGTGACAGACCAATAAATCAAAAGCCAGGATAATTCAGGTTGCCAATGGTATCTTATTTTGTCAAAAATTTTAATCATATAGCTACTCCCATGGCTATTTTATCACATTTGAAGCTATTTTTCAAAAGGCTAGTCGAGATAGCTAGCTATACCAACAATCACATCCACCGCTTTTTCCATCGTTTGCAGGCTGACATATTCGAAACGCCCGTGCATATTCTCACCACCGGCAAAAATATTAGGTGTTGGAATACCCATGAAGGAGATTTTAGACCCATCTGTACCACCACGAACAGGCTCAATAATAGGCTTAATCCCTAACTCTTCCATCACTTGTTTAGCTCTCGTGACAGGTGTCATGTCTTTTTCAATCACCTGTCGCATGTTATGGTATTGATCTTGTAAGCTTACACGGACACGTTCTTCCCCCAACTCTGCATTCATTTTTGCTGCGAGCTCTAAAAGGAAGTTTTTGCGATTTTCAAAACTATCTGCATCAAAATCACGGATAATATAAGCGCTATGTGCTTCTTCAACAGCACCATCAAGACCATGCAAGTGATAAAATCCTTGATAACCATCGGTTAGTTCTGGGCGATCTGACGCTGGTAGAGCATTATGAAAATCAATTGCCAGCTGAAAGGCATTGACCATTTGTCCCTTGGCTGTCCCTGGGTGAACATTTCGTCCTTTGAAAGTAATGTCTGCTGCCGCAGCACTAAAGGTTTCAAACTGCAGCTCACCGAGTGGACCGCCATCCACCGTATAAGCAAAGTCAACATCGAAATCAGCCACATCAAACTTATCTGCTCCAATACCGATTTCCTCATCCGGTCCAAAACCAACACGAATCTCACCATGCTCTATCTCTGGGTGTTCAACTAAATAAGCCATGGCTGTCATAATTTCTGCAATTCCAGCTTTATCATCAGCACCAAGCAGAGTTGTCCCGTCTGTCGTAATCAAGGTTTGCCCCTGGTAGTACCGTAAGTTTGGAAAATCATCTGGGGACAATTCATATCCCGATTCCCCAAGTGGTATAGCTAATCCATCATAATGCTCGATAATTTGAGGGTTAACTCCTTCTGCATTAAAATCCGCTGTATCTATATGTGAAATAAAGCCAATTTTATACGGAAAACGTTCAGAATTTGCTGGCAGGGTGCCGACAATATAACCATTGGATGCCAAATAATGAACATCTTGCAAACCAATTTTTTCCATCTCTGGCTTTAGAATAGTCAAGGCAAAATCAACTTGACTCTGTGTGCTAGGAGTAGAGTGACTAGACGCATCACTACGAGTATTAACCTTTACATAGCTCAAAAAACGCTTTAACAAATCCGGATAAGACATAAACAAACCTCTTCTCTAATTGTCGTCACTCGATTATACCAAAAATCTACCCTCACGAGTAGATTTTTGACATTCTTATTAAAGACTATATGCTTTATAATAACTTAAAATACCAGAAACAATTCCAGTCGCCAGTTTTTCTTGATAGGATGGTTGAGTGATCTGACGAAGTTCACGAGCATTGGACATATAACCGAGCTCTAGCAGAACAGCTGGTGCGGTTGTTTCTCGCAATACAGCAAATGTCTCTCTTAAGACACCATTATTTTGGGCATAGGTTGCTTGAACTGTCGCATTCTGAATCGCTGCAGCTAGTAAAGCACTCCGACTTAAGCGCTCTTGATGATTGTGATAAGTCTTATTAATAGCGGGTTGATACTCTGGGTAGTATTGATAATAATAAGTTTCTATCCCCTGTGCCGTAGCATGTGGTGACGCATTAAAATGAATACTGATAAAAAGATCTGCATTGCTAGCATTAACTTTGGTTGAGCGTGACAAGAGATCAACATGGGTATCTGTATCCCGTGTTGTGACAACGCGGTAACCTGCACGTTCTAGCTTTGCTTTGACCAATGACTGCATCGCTAAATTAAGTGATTTTTCCGTCACATTTTGATATGTCGCACCAGGATCATAGCCTCCATGACCAGCATCTAGATAAATCACTTTGTTAATCCTAGTATAGTTACCTTGTGAAGCCGATTCTCCATAGACCTCCTTCTTCATAAAGGAATTGGCGGTTGTTCCAGGTGCCTTGCCACCCTTTTTAACCAGGGTCACTTCAAGCCCTTCGACCCCTAAAGTAAATC
>JAKTNK010000069.1 GCA_029593465.1 Streptococcus suis | reverse complement strand
GGTGTTGACTCAAGTGTCTTAAGGTTTTGCATTAGCTGTGCTAGGGCTTGGTCAGCCTTGTTAAAGGCAGTCTGACGTGTTTGCACAAGACTTTGAGCCTCTGTTAAGGCTTGTTTAGCTTCTTGGTATAAGGCGTTCGCACGGTCATAAGTTTTCTGCAATGTGGCCGCTTGATAAGGATTATCTAGCGCTTGCGTCTCAAAGGAACTGTTCGCTAACAATTTATCCGCATCAACGGTTAGTAGATGAATACCAGTCACACCGTCACGAGAGGATAAAGCTAATCCTAGATAGCCGTTACGATCGGTTTTCAATCCTGCAATTGATTGAGCATGGAGAAACTCATAGCCGTTAAAGAGAAAGTCCATAACAGCGTCATAAACCATATTTTTAGCTTGTGTGAGCGTCACTGTCTGTGTTGTTACAGGATAGCTATCCATGTTTTCGTAGTATTGACGGCCTTTGGCTTCGTCTGTCTCTGAAGTGGTTTTCAAACCAAGTGCTTTAGCAGCTTGATTAACGGCCTTAGCATCGTGACCGATGCTTAGAACATCACGGAAAGACCAGTTGTCTGCCACATACCCCTCTGCAACGGTCTTCGCAAAGACAAGGCTTGATGATGTAACGCTTGTTTTAGGTCTTCCAAAAGCCTCACGAATTTGGTTAATCAAATCTGATGCAAACCAAGACAAGTCTTTTTGAATAGCTTCAGGAAGATGGTTAATAGCGTAAGCGGTCGTTGGATCACTAGGATTAGCTTTGAAGTGGTGTTGTTCTTTCAAGATTGGAGACAGAGCTTTTAGGGTTTCTGTGGCTGCTTTTCCTTTTTCTTGATAATGAAGAGCATAGTCTGTTAGGGCTTGGACATAGTCGGCTGATAAACGAATGGTATTTCGGCTGGATAAGGCTTGGTTGGCTTTATCGTAAGCAGCTTTTGCTTGGCTGGTTTTCGTTTGAGTCTGTGCGAGAGTGTTTTTTGCCTCTTGTAAGTCTTGCGCTGCTTGAGTTTGATGAGTTTGAGCGGTG
>JAKTNK010000068.1 GCA_029593465.1 Streptococcus suis | reverse complement strand
AAAGTTCTAAAATGAAGTTAGCCACTTAAAAGTATGAAAAAACACCCCAAAGAGATATAATTGTAATCACCACCACAACAATTAGCAGGACTCTGAGATGCAAGACTATTATACACCAAAAAGAAAACAGTTAGCACTATCATACCGTCGAAATATTGAACGTTGGTTACATGAAGGCTGTTCCAACCGTGAAGTGGCTAGGCGACTAGATAAAGCTCCTCAAACCATCTATAATGAGGCCAAGCGGGGGCTAATTCTCCAACAAGTGCGTCACAGTAGGTTCAAAAAGGTCTATTCAGCCGACAGAGCTCAGATGACCTATGAAGAAAATCGAAAACGCTCTGTGAAAGCTGTTCAACTAGACAAACAGACCAAGGAGAAAATCTGTCACTATCTGACTCAGAAATACTCGCCTGAGATGATGGTCAAGGCTGGAAAGGTAACTGTTCCTGTGTCCACTATCTATTACTGGATTCATCATGGACATCTAGGAGTTGGGAAAGAATCCCTGCTCTATCCTAGAAAAGCGAAAGCCAATAAGAAACAAGCTAGTCCTAACTTTAAACCTGCTGGAAAGTCGATTGAGGAACGACCGGAGAGTATCAATAAGCGGGAGAATATCGGTGATGTTGAGATTGACACAGTGATTCAAACACGAGCTAAAAACGAGTGTCTACTGACCCTAACCGATAGAAAAAGTCGGTATCAAATCATTCGCCTTATTCCTGACAAGTCCGTCTCTTCCGTCAATCATGCCCTGAGAACAATCCTGCAAGAGTATCAGATTCACCCTATCACAGCTGACAACGGAACGGAATTTAGTCGCTTATCTGAGGTTTTTGACCCTGATCACATTTACTATGCCCACCCTTATGCTTCTTGGGAGAGAGGGACCAATGAGAACCATAATCGTTTGATTCGACGTTGGTTACCAAAGGGAAGTAAAAATGCGACCCAAAAACAGGTCGCATTCATTGAAAATTGGATCAATAACTATCCTAAGAAAGTATTAGATTACAAAACTCCCAGAGAGGTTTTATACGCTGGCTAACTTGGACTTGAATTTTGC
>JAKTNK010000067.1 GCA_029593465.1 Streptococcus suis | reverse complement strand
GGGTACCTCTAAAAACTACAAGTAGTTGTTAAGTAAGCCCTATTTGTTAGCATTATTTCCAGTCAGCTTCGCTTTCGAAGCTGACTGTTTGCTTATCTTCCTATTTTTGTGCGCACTAAGCCCATGATAGCAATCCCAGTCGTTTGATTTGCTCAAAACGACAGATATTGTAGAGTAGGTTGGTTAAGGTCACATTGGTTTTAGCACGTACCTTCCCAATTGCTCGACAGATGCTACCTTTCATGCTCGTTTCAATGAAGCCAAAAACATGCTCAACGCGACAACGAACTTTGGCAATATGTCGATTAATGACCTTATCAGTCTCAGTCAACGGTTTATTTCTAAAAGCACGACGAACCGTGTAGTGGCGACAACCTTCTGGTACTGATTTTCCAACATAAGCACTGTCATCAAAAACCGCTTCATTGGCATCACAAAGAGGAGCTAAGACATTGGAGTCGTGTACACTAGCTGTTGTGACCTCATAATTTTTGATAAGTTTTGATTTTCTATCGACACAAATATGGTTTTTATAGCCGAAATAGCGGACATCACCTTTGCGTGTCCAAGTAGCATCTACATCTTTTTGGCTCCGTTTAGTCTTATTCCAACCTTCTATATTTTCGCCTTTCTTGATTTTCTGATTGTCCTCACGTGAATTGCGTTGTTTAGGGCATTCGACAAAGGTAGCATCCACAATCTGACCTGAATGAGCAATCACCCCCTCATCTGTAAGATGAGCATAGAACAAATCGAACAACTCCTTTTCACGACCTGACTTGGTTAATTTCTCACGATAGAGCCAGATAGTTTTCGCATCTGGAACAGTGTCTTCATGACAACCAACAAAACGACGAAAAGATATACGATCCAGCAGTTGATATTCCATGGCATCGTCAGATAGGTTATGAAGACGTTGAAGTAAGAGCACTTTGAACATCATGAGATAGTCTAGGTGAGGACGACCCCCACGACTGATGACTTTATCTTTACGACTGAATAACTCTGACAACAAAGGAAGAAAGAGATTCCAATCCATAACCGCATCCAAACGTTCTAAGGGATTGCCTTTCTCTGATAGTTTGGACAAGAT
>JAKTNK010000066.1 GCA_029593465.1 Streptococcus suis | reverse complement strand
TGAAGCCTTATCAGCTTTTTTAGAAGCAGCCTCTTTTGGACCATCTTTGGCTGATTTTTTATCAGAAGCTTTAGATGTATCTTTATCTGCCTTCTTATCGCTATCAGTTGATGGCTTTTCCTTATCATCAGCTTTAGGGTCTTCTTTTGTCAAACCAGCAAAATTGTAATAGTAAGTGTTACCGTCGATAAATACTGGGCTATGCTCACCTTTTTCAGCGACATAGCTGTCTGCTAAGTCTTTAGCGATGCTTGCTACGTATGATTCTGTAACATCTTTGTATTCTGTAACAACTCGGTTACCATCTGCAAAGTTAAATACAATCTTATAATCACCTTTGACTTCTTCTGGAAGGCCTTGGAAGGTAAATGTATAAGTCTTGGTAGTATTATTAACATCGTAAGTATACTCACCATAGGATTCTTTCATCGCATCGGCATTAGCTAAGGTGTTTGTGATGAATTCATCATAGCCGAGAGATTTGTACTCTTGTGTTTGTTCTGAACCATTTGGCAACTTATACACGAAGTGTAGTCAGATTTGTCTTCTGTTGGAAGACCCTTGAACGTAAACGTATAAGTCTTAGTAGTATTGTTCAAATCATAAACATACTCACCATAAGTGTCTTTCATGGCATCGGCATTGACCAAGACATTACCAATAAAGTCATCATAATTAAGAGATTTATACTCTTGTTTTTGTTCTGAACCATTTGGCAATTTATACACGACAGTGTAGTCAGATTTGTCCTCTACAGCTTTACCACTAAAATTGTAGTAGTAGGTATTGCCGTCAACTAATACTGGTCCATGACTTCCCTTTTCAGATACATAACTATCTGCTAAGTCTTTTGCAAGACCTGCAACATATGATGCCGTTACATCATTATAGTCAGTAACGAATTTATTACCATCTGCAAAGTTCAAAACGACTTTATAGGAAGATTTTCCAACATCTTGTGCACTAGCAGATGATGTGCCAGCTACTAAACCAACTGTTACAGCAGAAGCTAATGCAAGTACACTTGTACTCTTTTTGAGACCAAGCAGTATTTTTTTGGCTCCATGATACTTCGTCATAACACATCTTCTTAAAAAAATTGAAAAGTTTACGACTATTATAAGATGCTGAAATGTTATTTTTCTCAAGTTTTTTTTTTTT
>JAKTNK010000065.1 GCA_029593465.1 Streptococcus suis | reverse complement strand
TCCCCACTTGTCAAGTCAAGTGCAACAAGTTCATTGATAACTAGAGTTCCAGAGCTTAAGCTGTTTGGGCTAGCCCAAACAAAATATTTGCGGTTTTATACTTGTGAAGTCGTCTAGGTCTGTCATTGATAGCAGAGACGTAGTGATTGAGTTCTTCTGTCGTTAGTGAGTTAAGTGAGACACCTTTTGGGAGAAACTCTCTCAAGAGACCATTGAAATTTTCATTGGTTCCTCTTTCATGAGAAGCATAAGGATGGGCAAAATAGACTTCCACACCTTTTAAGTCTGACAAGCTACTGAACTCTGAGCCGTTGTCCGATGTGATAGAGCGAATAGGGTACTGTGCTAGTAAGCTCTTAACAGCCCTATTGATGGTTTCTGCTTGTTTATTAGCCAGTTTTACAGCGATGGCAAATCGTGTTTGACGCTCTACTAGAGTCATGACAACAGCTTCCCTTTTGGTCTTCTTGCCAAGCATGAGATCAATCTCCCAATGTCCAAATTCAGAACGATTAGTAATAGTTTCTGGACGTTCTTCAATGGATTTTCCTAAGATTTTCTTCGTGGCCTTAGGCGTTACTTTAGACCGTTTTCGGATGCACACCATCTTAGGTAAATCAATCGGTTTAACCCTCAACAGTCCGTCTTTGATGTAACGATACACTGTCTTAGTGGAAGGGATAACTTCAAGTGGATGTTTTTCTTGGTAAGTTTGAACAAAGCTATCGACACTGTGACAACGAGGTTTCGTTTTCAGGGCTTTCTCAAGTTCCTTGAAGAAGGTCTGGGAGCAGTACGATAGTTTATGATAGGCACTTTTTCGACGATTGGTTTCATAAACACGTTGACCACTATCTGGAAAGTAAACCGTTGAGTAGATTCGTTTCCCGTTCTTATCTTGAACCTGAGAAACACTTCCTCGTTTGATTTCACGACTGATGGTTGAGCGATGACGCCCAAGCAGACGAGCAATCTCAGAGGGGTTTTTGCCCATCTTGAGATAGGCGCTGATTTCTCCGCGTTCAGAGGCTGAAAGGTGTGAGTATAACGATTTTTTGGTAGAATGATTAGTGGACATGTTCATCTGCTTTCTATACTGAGTTGGGGAATTCTAGTATATCAGACGAGCATGCCTTTTTTGTTGCACTTCATTTTACAACGCGGG
>JAKTNK010000064.1 GCA_029593465.1 Streptococcus suis | reverse complement strand
CAGCCGCCTAAGGTGGGATAGATGATTGGGGTGAAGTCGTAACAAGGTAGCCGTATCGGAAGGTGCGGCTGGATCACCTCCTTTCTAAGGAAAACGGAAGCACGTTTGGGACTTTATTTAGTTTTGAGAGGTCTTTGTGGGGCCTTAGCTCAGCTGGGAGAGCGCCTGCTTTGCACGCAGGAGGTCAGCGGTTCGATCCCGCTAGGCTCCATTATCTAGGATACGAAGTGACGATTCGCTTTAGCGAAAACTTCTGTAGAAAAATAGAAAACTGACAAAGTGTGCTTGCACACAAGGAAGTTTATCTTTTTTCCTAAGAAGTTAGTCATGCGTTCAACTTAGATAAAACAAAGTGTTAAACTGAACAAGATTAACACACTTGTCCATTGAAAATTGAATATCTATATCAAATTCCACGATCAATAAAAAATTGATTGTAAGAATAGTAACAAGAAAATAAACCGAAACGCTGTGACTATTAAACGAGTTATCTAGTTTAGAAAACTAGAAAAATAAGGTTAAGTTAATAAGGGCGCACGGTGGATGCCTTGGCACTAGAAGCCGATGAAGGACGTGACAAACGACGAAATGCTTTGGGGAGTTGTAAGTAAGCGAAGATCCAGAGATGTCCGAATGGGGGAACCCACTAACTAATGGTTAGTATCCATATCTGTTAAGGATATGAGAAGGAAGACGCAGTGAACTGAAACATCTAAGTAGCTGCAGGAAGAGAAAGCAAACGCGATTGCCTTAGTAGCGGCGAGCGAAACGGCAGGAGGGCAAACCGAGGGGTTTACTCCTCGGGGTTGTAGGACTGCGATATGGGACTTATAAATGATAGAAGAATTACCTGGGAAGGTAAGCCAGAGAGAGTAAAAGCCTCGTACTTGAAATGATTTATAGCCCTAGCAGTATCCTGAGTACGGCGAGACACGTGAAATCTCGTCGGAATCTGGGAGGACCATCTCCCAACCCTAAATACTCTCTAGTGACCGATAGTGAACCAGTACCGTGAGGGAAAGGTGAAAAGCACCCCGGGAGGGGAGTGAAATAGAACCTGAAACCGTGTGCCTACAAGAAGTTCGAGCCCGTTAATGGGTGAGAGCGTGCCTTTTGTAGAATGAACCGGCGAGTTACGCTATGATGCGAGGTTAAGTTGAAGAGACGGAGCCGTAGGGAAACCGAGTCTTAAAAGGGCGCTTTAGTATCATGGTGTAGACCCGAAACCATGT
>JAKTNK010000063.1 GCA_029593465.1 Streptococcus suis | reverse complement strand
TTGTCCGAGATAAGAATCGTCTTCATAAGGTCTTACAAGTCACTTTCCCAGAGTTGGAAAACATCTTGTCTAATCCAACTGGTGAACAGTATTTGGTCCCTAGTGACTGCATTTCCAAGAGAAAACTTTATCTTAGATTGGAGCAAAGCTGACTTAACTCAAGTTATTCGTCAATCTGCAGCTAATCGTATTTCGGACAAGTGTGTGTCTCATTTGGTAGCTAAGATACTTAGGTTAGCTGAACAATCTTATTACGCCGTAAAAAAGTCTCTCCAATGATTGAAGAGGTTAGATATTATGTATAGGAGTTACTTTGACTCACTGAATGCCGACAAGCTACTTTAGAGAATATGGTAGAACTAGCTCAGCCTTTACCAGAATATGATATTTTGCTTTCTATTCCTGGTATTGCAGCAACTACAGCAAACAAGCATTATTAGTGACTCGGTGACATTCGCCGTTTTCAGTCTGCCAATCAAATCAATGCTTTCATAGGGATTTACTTGAGACACTATGAATCAGATAGTTTCCTAGCTCAAGAACATACCACTAAACGAGGAAATCCTTTAAACGAGGAAATCCTTATGCCAGAAAAATGCTCCACAAGTGTATTCACAATATTGCTTCAGCTAGTCATACCAATCCTTGTCATATCGCAGACTTCTATAAGAAATGAAAAAGGCAATCGCATACGACTTCAACTAAAGCACATACGATTGCCCTATACATCGCCTCATCAGGACAATGTATTACCTCATAACGCATAATAAACTGTACGACTACACTTCTACCAAAAGTCAGTAAAATCGTCTATGCCCTATCATTTTAACACCTTGTTTTTAAATATGCTAGATAAGGTGTCATTTTACTGTACTTAACTTAAATGATTAAAAAATAGTACGAACTCCTCCTCAAATAACTTCACTGATACACATCTAGAAATAATTTTGAGTCAAAGATCGTAGTATCCTTGAGAAACTTTTTGAGGTGATTATAGCTAAGGTAGTGATTTTCGATAGTCAAAAAACGTTGATACATCAACGTTTCTAAAAAAGTATTCTGCCACCACCGAGAATTGAACTCGGAACTGAGCATTACCATTGCTCTATTATACCATTTAACTATAGCGGCAATTATATAAATAAAGCAGGTTAGCTTTTTAACCTGCAAAAATAGTCCGTACGGGATTCGAACCCGTGTTACCGCCGTGAAAAGGCGGTGTCTTAACCCCTTGACCAACGGACCATATCTCAAATGGGCACGAGTGGACTCGAACCACCGACCTCACGCTTATCAGGCGTGCGCTCTAACCACCTGAGCTACGCGCCCACTAAGTTATATGAATGACAATAACATTCAATGCCGGCTACATGACTTGAACACGCGACCCTCTGATTACAAATCAGATGCTCTACCAACTGAGCTAAGCCGGCTATTACTTTATGCGGGTTA
>JAKTNK010000062.1 GCA_029593465.1 Streptococcus suis | reverse complement strand
CTGATTGCGGAAGTTGATAAGGACTTCTATGTCAAGTGTCAAAAGTTGAGGGAATTTTATGGTAGTCACTAAACATTTTGCGGTTCATGGCAACAAATACCGTAAAAGTCTTATCAAGTATATTCTAAATCCAGCTAAGACTGACCAACTCAAATTGGTTTCAGATTTTGGAATGAGCAATTACCTCGACTTCCCTAATTATGAAGAAATAGTTGAGATGTATCAGGCAAACTTTGTCAATAATGATAGGCTTTATGATTCGAGAAATGACCGGCAACAAATCAAGCAAAATAAAATTCATGCTCATCATCTTATCCAGTCATTCTCACCTGAGGATAATCTTACACCTGAAGAAATCAATCGTATTGGTTATGAGACGATAAAGGAGTTGACTGGCGGAAACTTTCGCTTTATTGTGACAACCCATACGGATAGGTTGCATGTTCATAACCATATCCTCATCAATTCTGTTGACCTCAATTCTCATAAGAAACTCAAATGGGATTATGCTCAGGAGAGAAATTTACGGATGATTTCTGACCGTCTTTCCAAAGAAGCAGGTGCCAAAATTATCACACCGAACCGTTATTCTCATGAGAAGTTTGTGACCTATCGCAAAAGTAATCACAAATTTGAATTGAAGCAACGTCTTTATTTTCTGATGGAGAATAGTAAGGATTTTGACGACTTTTTATCCAAGGCAGAAGCATTGAATGTTCAGATTGATTTTTCAAGAAAATACGCTCGTTTTTTGATGACGGATATGCCCATGAAGCGAGTTATTCGAGGCAAGCAACTAGATAAACGTCAACCCTATACCGAGGAATACTTTCGAGAGCACTTTGCCAAGCGAGCGATTGAGCAATGTTTAGATTTTCTCTTACCCAGAGTTCGTGACCTTTCACAACTTTTGGAGTTTGCAAGAGAACTCAACCTTGCTATGTCTCTAAAACAAAAGAATGTGGCGTTTACTCTAACAAAAAATAGTCAGAGCATTACAGTCAATAATCAAAAAGTCAGTTCCAAAAATCTCTACGATGTTCAATTTTTCGAAACTTACTTTGAGAAACGTGGAGAAGTTCCTGATATTGACCAGTCGCAACTTATTTCCGACTTTGAGGGATATTGTGAGGAACAAGATAAGGAAAAGCTAGCTTATGAAGACTTGCAAGAGGCTTATCAGGCATTTAAGGAGAAAAGAGACCAGGTTCAAGAGTTTGATGTCGTCTTAGCTGACCATCAGATTGATAAGTTAGTCAAAGATGGTCTCTTTATCAGAATGAACTACGGCGTTAAAAAAGATGGCTTGGTCTTTATCCCAAACCGTCATTTAGATATTAAAGAGACAGAGAGTGGTAAACACTACCATGCCTTTATCCGTGAGACCGCACAATTTTTCATTTACAATAAGGAGGCGTCCGAACTCAATCGCTATATGCGAGGGCGTGAACTCATTCGTCAGTTAACCAATGATAGC
>JAKTNK010000061.1 GCA_029593465.1 Streptococcus suis | reverse complement strand
AGCAAACAGTCAGCTTCGAAAGCGAAGCTGACTGGAAATAATGCTAACAAATAGGGCTTACTTAACAACTACTTGTAGTTTTTAGAGGTACCCTTATACAAAAAATGTTGTTTCCTCAGATACTATCTTTCGATGAGTATCAAATCTATCCTTGGAATTACAAGTATTGCAATTACTATAGCCACTACTGAGGCTAGGACAATGCCAATTACTCCAAAATACATATTGTTGAAATAGACATCTCTAATGATTTCCAATTGATAGGTTAAAGGGTTGAGCTTTCCAAACCATTGGATGACTTCTGGTGCTGAATTCATTACATAAAAAACGGGTGCTGAAAAACCTAGTGGAGTTAGGAGAAATCGAATAACTATATCTCTTCTCCTATAATCGTTAATAAACATTGTGATTAATATTCCAATGGAATTCCAGAATAGTAGAATTAAAATAGAGAGAATAATAACTATTAAATACTTAAGCAGTTCTAGGTGAACTCCAAATAAAATAGCAATCCCAAAAATAACTGCCTCCTGTACTAGTAATCCTAAAATTGGAAAAATACTCATTCCCAAAACGTAAAATAAGGGCTTTACACCACTACAAAGTTTTAATGCAAGAAGTCCATACTTTTTATCAATTGTTACCCTATAAATCACTTGAGTCATTTGACCAATGACTAGTATACCAATAATACCCAAGATAGTATATTCAGCGTAAGTTACAGTTACTCCTCTAAAATGTATAGAATGTATGGAAGCATTAAGCCCTATAACAACAAAGACCACATATAAAATTGGCTGTATTAGTTGCGAAGCCAAAACGCCTTTACTACGAAAAAAAGCTACCAATTCATTTCGAGCAACTATTTTACCACCGTATAACCCTAAATTTGAGCTCTGTCTTAAATTCCTTGCTTCAATCATACAATTCCTCTCTCACTCTGTTCAAATAGCTTTCTCTCAGCTTCTTATCTTTAATTTTAATGTCTTTAACATCAAATTCTTCCAACATTGTCTGTATAATTAGTATCATATCTTCATTATCTGAAAAATGTACTTTAAACCTTCTAGGTTCAATGATTTCTGTTTGAAAGTTAAAACGCTTTAGCCAACTAAATTGTTGAGGGGATAATGTATTCTTTACTGTAAATTCTATTATTTGTGCTGTTTTACCAATAAAATCCGCTACTCTACCCCAAAATAATAATTTACCATTTTGTAAAAACAAAATGGTATCACAGAACATTTCTAACAGCTGAATATCATGTGATGCAATTATAACAGTCTTTCCTTTTTGAGATTCACCTTTTAGATAACTTAAGAAACGTTCCGAGGATTCAACATCAAGGCCAACAGTTGGTTCATCTAATATATATATATATCTGGTTTATGTGCTATAGCTCTTGCGATTTGGACACGCTATAATTGGTTCTGTTGCAAAGTTTTAAATCTACTATCAAATAAGGTAGAATAATAGAAAAAGATAGCAGGAGGAATGACGATGAATCATTTTAAAGGAA
>JAKTNK010000060.1 GCA_029593465.1 Streptococcus suis | reverse complement strand
GACTTAACAAGACACCTCTACTTTAACACAAAGAAAAAGTAGTGAGTATTTTCTCCCGTCGGAGATTTCCTCACTACTAATCTTAGTATGTTTAGTTTTGTTTTCTTTTTCTTGTCACTAGCTAGCAATACGTTCTTAATGACTTTTGGTGTTAGTGAAGCATAAGTGACAGTAGGACTATCGTCTTTCAAGTACACTACAAAGTAGAGCACACCAACTTCAGTAAGATAATGCTCCAAATTAATCCTGCTTATAGGGTATCCAACATTTTCGTTATAATAATCATCACAACCTTTAAACTGAACAGGAATTCGCTCCAAAAAATCAATATTTCGTCTTTCTATATTTTTGTAAAAGTATATGTGACCATCCCAGATTGGTTATTTATCTCCCTCAGAAATTTCTCTGTTAATATGTTTTGATTTTTTTAACGCCATATTTAAATAATCGATAGCATCTTCTTCAATTTGTTTAGATGATTTGGACATAATGCACCTCTTTGAAAATATTCCTATAAAAGTATTATATCAATTTTGTGATACCTTTTCCAAATCATCCCTGTTATCCTAATACCATTCCTAAGAAAATCAATCCTTGATTTTTCACTGGGGGTTTGGGGGCGGAGCCACCAAGTTATCTTATCGTTGGCTGTCAAAACTGGAAGGTTTTGGTCAGCTGGCGATATGATTTTTGGGATATTGTGGACACAATATCTGAGCTCGCAAAAGCCGAAAAAGGAAACTTTGATGCTTTTAGGAAGTTCCCGTATCAGATACGGTATCGGTGCTAACCCGATAGAGGGAAATGTAAGAAGGAGTGAATCATCATGACAGAGACTTATCGGACAATTCGTAAGGAAATCAACTTGACGCTTGAGGAATTTGAGCAGATTCAACAACTGATGATGAAAGAGAATGCGGAGCAGTTTTCTCCCTTTGTCAGACAAAAGCTGTTGGACCTTGTCAATAACAAGGATGATATCAGAGATTGGTTTATTTTTTGGCAATCTCAAAAAATCGAACAAATCAGTAGAGATATTTTACAGGTAGCAACTCTAGCAGAACGAGACCAACAAGTCACATCAGAACACTTAAGAATTATATTGACTTGTGTTCAAGAACTGATGGCAGAAGTAGAGAAGGCAGTACCACTCAGTTTAGAATTTCGAGATAAGTATATGAGAGGTTAGCTATGGAAAATCGTTACCGAACTAATCTCAAAAAAGTATTTCTAACAGACCAGGAACTTGCGACCTTGAACAATCATATCAGTCAAAGTTCTTGCACAAATTTTTCTGCTTATGCCAGAAAAGTTCTACTTAATCCCAATATGACCTTTTTAACAATTGACACTAGCAACTATCAAGACTTGATTTTTGAATTACGCCGAATTGGCAATAATATTAACCAGATAGCCAGAACCGTCAATCAGACAAAACTTCTGACGGTAGAGCAGCGAGATAATCTGAAATCTGGCATAGGTCAACTGATTGCGGAAGTTGATAAGGACTTCTATGTCAAGTGTCAAAAGTTGAGGGAATTTTATGGTAGTCACTAAACATTTTGCGGTTCATGGCAA
>JAKTNK010000006.1 GCA_029593465.1 Streptococcus suis | reverse complement strand
CGCGACTCGAGCGATCTACTTCCTCAAAGTCACGATTAAAACGTTTACGGCGCATACACATCTCCTTTAATTTCTTAAAATTGTTAAATAATTGGCAGGCTGAACCTACTCAAAGCCATTATAACAACTTTCCTGAGTTTGCGCAATATATTTGATGTTTTTTAGATAATATTTAAACGGATGACCTGTTTTCCTCTGTTACATAAGAGTTAGTCAAGCTGCATAGTATGATAGTGAACCCCTTTCTTAAAAACATTAATCAACGTTACAACACAAAATAGCTCTAATGCCTAACCGTCTTCTCTCCCGTATCTAGGAACCACTACTGACTATCTTCTAATGAACACTTCTAACTTAGTAGTTGCACCATACTTTTAAGGAGCCAGCAAGATTTATCTTCATCTCATTTCAAAAGGTAGGGCAAAACACCATTGACTCCTAGTGTCTTGAGAGTCTCTATCACAAAATCAATAAGCAAAATAGCGCCATCATTCCAAGCCTGTGACTTAACAGCAAACACAAAATAACCAAATAGCTAAAGATAAAACTCTTCTATACAATAGGAGATTAAGAAGCCCTAGAAGGATTAGCACAATGATGAGACCATAGCCCTGCACACCGTTTGCCCTTAAAACGCCAAAAGAGAAGACCAAACTGATCCTCTCCCGTCAAGCAAACAATGTCATCAAGATGTTTGGATTCCACAGGATTAACCAACTCCTCAATTTCCTCATGAGACTGAAAGAACTGCACTAAATCTTCCTCTTTTGAAATCATACGAGATCTATGCTCAAAAATAAAGTCAGCTCTGGATAATCTCTAGGAAATTTTGACGCTAATAGAGGGTATTGAGTGCCACTTGCCACAATAAACTTGATATCATGATGTTTGAGTCGCTTCGAAGCATTCAATATCATAAGTCTTAGCATCATGGGGAAAAATCCTGTCCCTATCGATGGCTAGCAATTGAATGATAAAAGCACCTTTAGTTTTCTAAGTTCGAAATACTTTCTAGACTATTATAAAAGCCTTGGTGAACGACTGGTCATCATCACTTCTGATGCAACTGCCTCATGGTGATATTATCGTTTTTCCTCTCTTATTCTTGAGGTAAACATTCCTATGGTTTTCGATTTTTCTCCATAAAAAGCAATTTCCCTTTTTCTCCTGTTATACCTCTGTTAACAACTAAAAAGCCAGATTTTTGATAGGCTTTCTGAGCAACAATATTTTTTTCATTGACAGCTAATATGATATGATTAATCTCCAAGTCTAAAGTGGTATCTATAAATTCAAATATCTCTCTCAAAGCTCTAGAACCGTATCCTTGGTTTTTAAAATGATCATCAATAGAGAAGCCTCTGATAAGCGCATAATCATTTTGAACATAACCATACTCTTTAGGACCTCTGTTAACGTGGAGACAAAAGCACCCCACTACTTGACAACCATGATCGTCTAGGATTAGGATTGGATATCTATCCTTATCTTTTTTAGACTTTTCAATAATATTTTGAGGTGTATCTGTATGTGAACTATCATTTAAAGAATAAGAATCTATAAAATGACGGTGCTCGACGTCGTTATACACAGCTAATCTTAGCATAATTGATTCCTCCTGCTCACACAAAATGTAATATTAAAGCGCCTTTAGTTTGCTAAACTCGCTATCCCTTCTTCTAACAAAGCCATCAGCAAAAGCGTCTGTTCTTCTTTGACCAGTGGTTCTGCGCCATTTGCCAAGGTTTCATAGAGTGCCTCGTAAAATAGGCTGTAATCACCGACTTCTGACACCACCTTTTCTTCGTGGTATTGCCCATTTTCCAGATAAGAAAGGACGCCATAATCCTGTGGTCTGTCCAAACCAAAATCAGCCTGATCTGGCAGGTAGAATTTCTTCAAATCCTCTTCTTGACGGTCTTTGCTTGCCTTGATAAAAACACCTTTATCACCATAGGCCACAAAACTTGGGCGTTCTTTAAGGCGGAAATAAGACGATTTTACGGACACCTTGACACCCTGATAGGTCAAATCAATGTCAAAATAATCATTCATCCGATTATCACCAAGCAGCTGCCTGACATCGAAGTGGACAGTGTCGGGTTTTCCAAAATAAGAAATCACTTGGTCTAAGGTATGGCAACCATGATTGTACAAAAAACTCGTATCAATCGAAAACCTCTCGATACTTTCTGGTACTTCTGGGCGAAAATAATCAAAATGCATCTCAAGTTCCTGCAAACTACCAAGCTTTCCAGTTGCGATAACCTTTTGGGTCGTCAAAAAATCGGAATCAAAACGGCGATTGTGGTAGCCTTGCAGCATAAGTCCTTTTTCACGCGCAATGTCAAACAATTCCTGTGCTTCTGCCAAGGTTCGCGTAAAAGGCTTCTCTAATAGGACATGTTTTCCCGCTAACAGGGCTTTTTTAGCAGAGGCATATTGGTTGGCCAAGGGGGTCGTCACCACAACCAACTCAATATCTGGGTCATTGAGCAGTTGGTTCATCTCTGTTGTGTAGGTGACCCCTTCTAGCTTTGCCCAATCGTCTTTTATCGAACGGTTGTAAATCGTCTTAACCTTGAATTTACCTGTCTTTAACAAAAAAGGCAAATGATAGCGATTGGTTGATTTGCCATTGCCAATAAAACCTGTTGTAATCATAACGTCTCCTTTACCACATCGTTTTCTACTTCCATCATAACACAAAAAACCATTCCATCAAAAAACTCTCTAGTCTGGAGAGCGTCTAGAGAGTATTAGCAACTATTAGTGATACAAGGCAGCCCCATTCGTACGAATGACGTCTTTGTACCAGTCAAATGATTTTTTCTTGTAGCGAGCAAGACTTCCGGTACCATCATCATTGCGGTCAACATAGATAAACCCATAACGTTTAGAGAGTTCAGCGGTTGATGCCGACACCAAATCAATTGGTCCCCAAGTGGTATAACCAAGTAACTCCACACCATCTTGCAGGGCTTCAGCCACTTGTACTAAATGCTTTTGAAGGTAGTCAATCCGGTAATCATCTTCGACCGTTGGGCCATTAGGGCCATCAACCAAGACATCTTTAGCACCCAGACCATTTTCCACGATAAAGAGTGGCAACTGGTAGCGATCGTAAAAAGCATTTAAAACAAGACGCAGACCAACGGGGTCAATCTGCCAACCCCATTCAGAGGCTTCTAGATAAGGATTTTGAAGGCCCCCAATGACATTTCCACGTCCTGAACCATAGTTTTCAGGGTCGTGTGCTGCTGCCACGCTCATGTAGTACGAGAAGGAAATAAAGTCAACCGTATGCTTGAGCAGCTCTTCATCACCCGGAGCAAATTGAATCTCAATGTTATTTTCCTTAAAATAACGCTTAATGTAATTAGGGTACTTGCCGCGGGCATGAATATCGGAAAAGAGATAGTTTTGATTTTCAAACTCACGCGCCGCTAGCTGATCCAAAGGATTGGACGTCATCCCATAAGCAGGCATGGCTAGCACCATACAGCCCACCTTGAAATCAGGATTAATCTCATGAGCTATTTTAGTGGCTAAGGCTGAGGCAACTAGCTCATGGTGCACTGCTTGATACAAATCTTGTTTGGACAATTCTTCAACAGGGGTCACGATACCGCCAGACATAAACGGCGCATGTAAAACCGAATTCACTTCATTAAAGGTCAGCCAGTACTTAACCTTGTCCTTGTAGCGAGTGAAGACCGTCCGAACATAACGCTCATAAAAACCAATCAAGTCACGACTGGCCCAGCCATTATAGTTGCGAGCTAGATGAAGGGGTGTTTCATAGTGTGATAGGGTTACCAATGGCTCAATGCCATATTTGGCCAATTCATCAAAGACCTTGTCGTAAAAAGCAAGCCCCGCTTCGTTTGGCTCCGTCTCATCCCCATTTGGAAAAATCCGCGACCACGCAATGGACATGCGAAAGACCTTAAAGCCCATTTCTGCAAAAAGGGCAATGTCCTCCTTGTAACGGTGGTAAAAATCAATGCCTTCTAACTTAAGATTATCCTCTGTTGGGACTTCTGTAATCACAGGGTTGTTATCACCAACTTTAGCAGGAAGTCCCCCCTTAGGGGTCACATCTTGGACACTTAGCCCTTTGCCATCAACATTATAGGCACCTTCAAACTGATTGGCAGCTGTGGCCCCACCCCACAGAAAATCCTTAGGAAACGTATAAGTCATCATCGTCTTACCAAGAGCGCCTATGGTAGAGATAGTCGTCTGAGCCATCTCCAAACGCCCCAACCTTTCTAGTTCTTCTTTGTTTTTTATTATACAAAGAGAGTGCACGAGAAACTAACACTATCCTTTTGAAAACTAATACTATCCTTTGATAAACACTTGCCTTATGGTAAAATAGACCTAAGCTCAAGGAGGACGGTTATGGTCAAAAAACCAGAAAACCTGCGTGTTGATATCAATTACAACAATCATCTCTTGCCCTATCAGTTCTATCATACTGAAGTGAAAAACGGGCGGCCAGATACCTTATTTCATTGGCATCCAGAGTTAGAAATCAACTACGTCTATGAAGGCAGCGCACGGTATCATATCGATTATGATTTTTTTAATAGTAGCGCCGGTGATATTATTTTAATCCGTCCCAATGGCATGCATTCCATTCATCCCATTGAGCAGCAAGAGCACATCACTGATACTTTCCTCTTTCACTTGGATATGATTGGCTATTCCATTGTGGATCAGGTCAGCATTCGTTACCTGCAACCCCTGCAAAATTCAACCTATAAATTTATTCAGCGCATCCAGCCGCATATGGATGGCTACGATGACATTAAGGCCATTTTGTTTGATATTTTTAAACTAACAACCGATGAAGGTCGCCATTTTGAGGTCTTGCTCAAAGCACGTCTCAATGAGCTTCTCTATCTTCTCTTTTATCACCGCTACGTGGTTAGGAAGTTGACCGAGGATAGCTATCGCAAGGATGAAAAACTACGTGACTTGATTGATTTTATCAATAACCATTATGACGAGAACTTGTCCATCGCCCTATTAGCCGAGCGAATGGGCTACAGTAAGACACACTTCATGTCAGTCTTTAAACAACAGACGGGCTCTTCTTGTACCGAATTTATCATCCAAGTCCGCTTATCCAAAGCTTGCGAGCAGCTAGTCAACACCCGCAATCCTATCATTGACATTGCGACCGCTGTTGGCTTTAATAACTTATCCAACTTTAACCGCCAGTTTAAACACTACTATCAAATGACGCCTAGCCAGTATCGAAAGCAACACACCAAAACCAAGGAAGCCCAGACCTTAATCAATCCTCAAAAGGATAGGTTTCTCTAATCACCAAAATCCTTAACCTCTCAAAAAAAGGGATGCTTTTGAGAGGCTATGTTAACAGTACCGTGCTTTTTAGCGGATGTTAAAACCGCCTATAGGGATAGTCTTAACACTGTCCCTATAGGCGGTTTGCTTTTATTTCTAGGAGGCTTAAAATAAGGAGTCATCGTCTGCTTCATCCTCTTCGCGGTTCCACTCTTCTTCGGTTTTGGGTTTAGGAACTTTTGTCTTCTCGTCTGGTTTAAACAAACCAAATACCTTCACCAAAGCAATGGCTTTGAGAATGGAAAAGGCTAACAAGATAAGCCCAATGATTTGGATAGCTGACACTTTTTATATCCTCGTTTCTTGTTCTTTTTGACAGGTTTCACAGATACCATAGACGATAAACTGACTTTTGGTAATGCGATAGCCCGTTTGATCAGCTGCCTCGTGGGTGATGTCTGGTATTTCTAACTCTAAATCGCTAATCTTGCCGCAGACTTCACATATCACATTGACATGATCATGCCCTTTATAATCAAAATAAGTTGTTTGATCATTGGTTACTTTCAGCTCCGAAACAAACCCTTCATCAACTAGGACACGAAGGTTGTTATACACGGTTGCTAAGCTAAGGTTAGGGTACTTAGGGCTCAAATCTTTGTAAACCTGTTCCGCACTGGGATGATGGTCAGCCGCAATCATATAAGCTAAAATAGCCTTTCTAGCCTCTGTAATCCGACTATGCTTCTTGCGAAGGTGGTTCAATACCGCTTGATATTCTTTTGTTAAGCTCTCCGACATATCCTTCATCACAATCACCACCTTCTTATCTTGTTGTATTATACCCTATTATGGCTTAAAAAGAAACTATGGAACTTAGCCGTCTGTCTGGCAGGATATTTGGGGACGACTCACTTTTTCAATCATAACCAAAAACGGCGGTGTATTGACTTGATTCAGTGCTTGATAGAGCATCACCGTATAACTTTTCTGATTGAGCTGTCGGACAAAGGCTAGCACAGCATCTTTTTCCATCTCACCACCCTCATGTCCATAGTAAATCATCAGCGAAACCCGCCCTCCGACTTCTAAGAGGGACAAGACTTGTTCCAGCGCTTCTAGGGTGGTCTGAGCTTGTGTCGTAATCGACTTATCAGCACTTGGTAAATATCCTAAATTAAAAATAGCTGCTCTTAGTGGTCTTGTGACGTACTGCCCCAAATGCTCGTGTCCATCCAAAATCAATCGCGCATTGCTCACCCCTGCTTCTGTCAAACGCTGCTGCGTTTTCTTCAAGGCTTCTTCTTGAATATCGAAAGCATATACCTGCTGGCTGTGTTGGGCTAAAAATAAGGTATCATTGCCATTTCCCATGGTGGCATCTACAGTGATGCTATTGGTATCTAGTACCTCTGCTAAAAAATCATGTGATAACTCTAGTGGTCGTTTCATTACTCTCTCCATCTGTCCTATAACAAAATTGCAGTACTTTTTTCATTTTAACTATACATTTGCCACACTTCGCACTATAATTAAATCAAAAACATGAACAGGAGGCAAGCATGTCTGCTTTACAATCACGTTTCCCAGGTCTCTTACTTTGTCTGGTTATCGCTAGTCTGGCTTGGTTGCTAGGGCATCAACTGCCACTTATCGGAGCACCGGTCTTTGGTATTTTTATCGGTATGTTGGTAGGTTTGTGGCATCAAAACCGCCAATATACCCAGGCCGGGATTGCTTTTTCAGCCAAGTTAGTCCTTCAAGCTGCTGTGGTATTGCTGGGGTTTGGACTCAACCTCAAGCAAGTCCTTGCAGTAGGAAGCCAGTCACTTCCGATTATTATTGCAACCATTTCAACCGCTTTATTACTCATCTTTCCCTTGACAAAATGGCTGAACCTAGACCGTCATCTTGCCATATTGGTAGGGGTTGGTTCTGCCATTTGTGGAGGCTCTGCTATCGCTGCTACGGCACCAGTCATCAAAGCCAAGGAAGAACAGGTGGCGCAGGCGATTTCGGTGATTTTTCTATTCAATATCCTAGCAGCCTTAATCTTTCCGGCCTTAGGGCATTATCTCGGCTTATCTAATGAAGGGTTTGCCCTATTTGCAGGAACTGCTGTCAACGACACTTCTTCTGTTACAGCAACAGCGACTGCTTGGGACAATCTCTACCACGCCAATACTCTGGACGGAGCCACCATTGTAAAACTCACCAGAACGCTAGCCATTATTCCAATCACCTTGTTCTTATCCCTTTACGGCGTCACATCCCAACAAAAAGCAGCTGACTTAGAACACCGTCCCTTTCACGTAAAACAGGTGTTTCCAACCTTTATCCTTTACTTCATCTTAGCTTCGCTTATCACGACTACCCTCCCTCTGCCTACTGGCATCATCACCGGCTTGAAAACCTTATCCAAGTTTTTCATCGTCATTGCCATGAGTGCTATCGGACTCAATACCAACCTAACCTCACTGATCAAAAAAGGTGGTACAGCTATTATTATGGGAGGTATCTGCTGGCTAGCAATTACCTGTGTCAGTCTCCTGATGCAAAAAATCTTAGGGTTATGGTGAGCAAATCAGGCACTCCCTTTATAAAGAAGGAACTAGCTTTCTCTATAATGCTTCGTACAAGCAATCTTTGCCTATCTTGACTTTAGCTACAGTTCTAACATCAAAAAAGCACTTCGGCTGAAGTGCTTTTTGAGATGGCATTATTTAACCGTTGTTAGCAGGTAGTCACCAATATTGACACGACTTTCTTGTGTCGTTAGGACATCTGTATAAGCATCTGTATTAGTGACGATGATTGGTGTGATAACAGGAAGACCAGCTGCCTTGATGGCATTGACATCAAACTCAAGTAGTTTTTGACCTGGTGTAACCTTATCACCGACCTTAACAAAGCTCTTAAAGCCTTTACCTGCAAGGGATACGGTATCCATACCAATATGGATTAAGATTTCAGCGCCATTTTCCGTTTTAAGACCAATGGCATGGTTGGTTGGGAAGACTAGGGAAACTTCAGCATTGGCAGGTGCCACAACGACACCGTCTGCTGGGTCAATGGCAATACCTTTGCCCATAGCACCTGATGCAAAGACTTCATCGGGAACATTTTCCAAGGTCACCACATTACCAATAAGTGGGCTAGCAATGATTTCTTGCTTGATATCAACCACTTCTTCAACTGCAACAACATCAATATCTTTCTTTTTGTCTTCAGCAGGTGCGCCGTAAAGCGTTGGAACTGGAGCAAAATATTGGATGATGAATGATGCCACAATAGCAACAACTGTTAGGATAATCGCCCATACCATACCAGAAATGTCACCTGTTTTAGGATTTACCAATGATGGGTAAAGGAAGACACCCATGCCCCCGATAGAGTATCCAGTAACTTTAAAGAACATCACCGCTGAGCCAATGAATCCTGATACGACACACGAGATAATAAATGGTATGCGCATAGGCAGAGTCACACCGTAGATAGCTGGTTCAGTAACCCCAAAGAGTGATGAAATAAGGGCTGGTGTGGTAATTGTCTTAACTTTTTGTTCTTTCGTTTTAAGAAGAATAGCTAGAAGCACACCTGTTTGAGTGAAGTTTGGTAGCAAAGCTGGTACTAGAATGGAAGATTGACCTTTAGTAGCAACATCAAGGATTGCAAGTGGAACAACAGCCCAGTGAAGCCCAAACATGACCATCACTTGCCATGCAGCACCAAGTACAAAACCGTAAACAATAGGACTAAAGTCCATGATAGCTTGGAAACCTGCACTTAATCCATCTGCTAGCAAGTTAGCAATTGGACCAACAAGAAGGAATGTCAATGGTACCGTTACCAGTAAAGTTACAAATGGAACAATAAAAAGTTTAACCACATCAGGAGTTATTCTCTTCATGAACTTCTCAATTATAGAAGCTACCCAAACAGCTAAGATAGCTGGCATCACTGTTGAAAGATAACCACTAGCTGGTAGGGTAAATGGAATACCAAAAACATGATCTAGTCCTGCTTCTTTAAGTCCTGTCACAGATACTACGATATCAGGATAAACAAGAGCAGCTGCAATAGCTAGAGCAGTAAATTCACTCATCTTGAATTTACGTGCTGCTGTAATAGCAATTAAAAGTGGTAAGAATTGGAAGAATCCATCACCAGTAGCATTTAAAATAACATAAAGCGCACTATTTGCTGCATTCATACCCATGAGGCTACCCATGATAGCAACGATACCTTTAATGATACCGGCTGCCGCCAAAGGTCCTAAGAAGGGTTGGAAAATACCAGAAACCAGGTCCACAAAACGGTCAAAAAGATTGCCTTTAGGAGCTCCGTCTCCTTCATCAACATCCAGAGATCCGACACCAGATACCCCTTGTTCAATGACGGCTGCGTAAACATCTGGGACATGATTACCAATAACCACTTGGTACTGACCACCAGCTTTAACAACGGTCACCACGCCGTCACGCGCCTTTAGATAGTCCGTATCAGCCTTAGCCTCATCTTTTAAGACAAAACGTAAACGTGTCACACAGTGACGGAGATTGACCACATTGTCCTTGCCACCCACATGAGCGACAATATCTTTTGCCAACTCTGTATAATCTTTCTTAGCCATGTTTGGCTCCTCCTAAAATGTTATAGTTGATTGTATTTAGGCAAACAAAAAACCTAAACAAATACTAAATAAACCACCAACACCCTCAAAGACTGCTGCTTTTGTTTATCTTGTATTTATTTAGGTTTTGCCTGCTTGACCAGTAACAATCCATCTGATGGTTACTATCATATCAGACTTTTAAGAATAATGCAAGCGCTTTTACGAAAAAAATGATAATTCCGATAACAATCAAAAATAGCACCTGTTCTAATGACTGGTGCTATCTTTAAGACGTTGTATATGAATCGTGAGATAGACTTTTTCGTCAATACTCATCTCAAAATCATAATTATCCTTAACATAATGAGCGATTTTCTGGGTGCAGACAAAGCTCTCAGGGTAATTTTGCTTAACCTGGTCATATAAGAACAAATCATTGGCCCCTTGGACCACGCCGTTAACCACACGCTGGGAAAAATACTGCAGATGAGTAACAAAACGATTGTAAGAAATGCTATCTTCTGCAACTATCTGACCAAAGTGTAAACGCACGATTTCCAAAATATCAATGACAATCCGCGTCGTCACCTGCGACTTATGAATACTGCCATTATCTGCTTGAGCATTGATAAAATGTAGCGCTATTGACGACGCCTCATCACTAGGTAATGTCAGATGTAACTGATGGCTCAATTGGTCAAGCATGGCAGTGGCCACTTGGTATTCTTTCGGGTAAAACTTACGCACTTCCCAAGCCAAAGGGTTGGAAAGATTCACACCTTGTTTAACCCTGACAAGCATAAAGTGCAAGTGATCCGTTAAGGACAGATGCAAATGACTGTCAAAGTTTAAGCCCAAAGCTTTTTCAGCATCATCAATCACAGAGATAAACAGATTGAGCTCATCATCTGGCAGCTGCTCATACAAGTTTGCCAAATCCGAGGACGTTTGCTCATTTTGTAAAACGAAAACCTTCTCAACCAAGGTAGTATCAATCGCATCACCCGCTTTCTTTTGAAAACCAAGTCCTCTCCCCATAACAATCAGTTCTTGCCCTTGGTCATCCGTCACTTGAATAACGTTGTTGTTATACACCTTCTCGATAATCATGATACCCCTCGCTTCTAAACTATCGCTTCATTATAACAAATCTTAGGAAGTCTGACAAAACATCTTTGAAATCCCTTTCTTCATCCAGAATAAAAACCACTGTCATTTTTTAATTTAAAAAAAGCATTGTGCTAGACAATGCTTAATCAGATGTTTCTTGAGATGAAAATTGACTCATGTAAAGGTCATGGTAGAAGCCTTGTTTCGCCAATAAGCTATCATGGTTCCCTTGCTCAATGATTTGCCCATCTTTGAGCACCAAAATCTTATCTGCTTCTTGAATGGTTGATAAGCGGTGGGCAATGACAAAGCTCGTCCGTCCTTTCATCAACCGACGCATGGCTTTTTGAATGAGTAATTCCAAGCGCGTGTCAACTGATGATGTCGCTTCATCTAAGATGAGTATTTTAGGGTCTGCCAACAAGGCACGGGCAATGGTTAGGAGCTGCTTTTGCCCTTGTGAAATATTGCTAGATTCTTGATTTATCTCAGTCTTGTAGCCACCAGGCAAGGTGCGAATAAAGTGATCCACATTAGCAGCCTTGGCAGCCTCAACAATCTCCTCATCGGTTGCCGTCAAACGACCAAAACGCAGATTATCTTGAATCGTTCCCTCGTAGAGCCAGGCATCTTGCAACACCATCCCAAAATGCTTACGGAATTCATGACGTGGTAGATGACGAATATCGTGACCATCCACGGTTATGCTACCAGCTGTGACATCATAGAACCGCATCAGCAAGTTAATCATCGTTGTCTTACCCGCACCGGTTGGACCGACAATCGCAATCATCTCCCCAGGATTGACATCTAAGTTAAAATCTCGTATCAAGGGCCTACCCTCATCGTATTGAAAGTCCACATGATGAAAGCTAACCTGACCGGTTAAATCATGCGTTAAATGGTCTGTGACGTGATTTGGCTCATCCGGCTGGTCCAAGACTGCAAAGATACGATCTAAAGACGATTTGGCACTTTGCAACAAGCCTGCTAGCTGAGAAATGGTCTGAATGGGTTGAGAGATTTGCCAGGTGTACTGCACAAACGCTTGGAGGTTACCGATGGTCATCTGACCTGAAATCACTTGCAAGCCTCCCAAAACCGCTAAAATGAGATAGATACCATCTGAAATAGCGTTCAATACAGGCATCATTAAAGCAGAAATAAAGCTCGCTTTAAACCCAACTGCTTGTAGATTTTCTGTGATTTGACGAAACTCTTGTGCTGATGCTTCTTCACGACCATAGAGTTTTAAGACATTGAAGCCTGTTAATTTCTCCTGCACAAAGCCATTCATAGCACCGAGAGCATCCGCTTGCTTTTTGAAATAAGGCTGTGACTTTTTAACAATCGCTTGCGCAGACAGATAGGTCAAAGGTATCATCACGATAACAATCAAGGCCAACTGCCAGTTGAGGTAAAGAACCATCCCAACGACAAGAACAATGCTTAAAAAGGCATTGATAATTTGTAAAAAACTTTGTTGTAAGGCATTGGAAACCGTCTCAACATCACTGGTAAAACGTCCCAACATATCACCAAACTGGTGCTTATCAAAATAAGAGACAGGGATGCTATTGATTTTGTGACTGAGGTCATTTCGCAAGTCACGAATGCTTTTTTGAACAGCCTTGGTCATCAAGTAGTTGGAACCATAAGCACCGAGCTCATAGACCAAAGCGCGCAAGGCATAGAGACATAAAATCCAAGCAATATAATTAACATTAATGCCTGCCCCAGCCACACCTTTAGCCATATCAAGAAGATTTTTAGTCAACTCGGTCATAATCAGTCCCAAAACAAAGGGCTCCAAGACATTCATGACAGCAGCCAAGGCTTTTAGAAAAATTGCCGAATAAACTGCCAGTTGATACTGTTTCAAATAGGACCACAGGCGCTTAAAAACAGATGTGTCACTTGTCATTTGATGTCTCCTTCCTCTAACGTTTGCCTATTCAACTGAGAATTGGCGATTTCACGATAAATGGCATTTGAGGCTAATAGCTCTTCATGAGTACCACGACCTACGATTTCACCTTTATCAAGCACAATGATTTGATCGGCGTCAATAATCGTACCAACACGTTGTGCCACAATTAAGACAGTCGCATCTTCGGTCACTTCTTTCAAGCGGCGACGAAGCAGGGCGTCTGTCTGATAATCCAATGCAGAGAAAGAATCGTCAAAAATATAAATATCAGGCTTTTTAACAATGGCACGGGCAATCGATAGGCGCTGCTTTTGTCCACCCGATAGATTGGAACCACCTTCTGCCAGATGGGTATCGTAACGCTCTTTGCGACTCTCAATAAACTCGCGTGCTTGGGCAACATCGCTGGCTTCATCAAGTTCCGTAGAGGTCGCATCCGGCTTACCATATTTCAAATTATCCGCAATGGTTCCCGTAAATAAAAGTGCTTTTTGAGGAATAAACCCAATCTTTTGACGTAAAGCCTTGAGGTTGTAATCCCTAACATCGACGCCATCGACTAAAATACGGCCTAAAGTCACATCGTAAAAACGGGGAATCAAGTTAACCAGCGATGATTTTCCAGAACCGGTAGATCCAATAAAAGCAATCGTCTCACCAGGCTTGGTCTTAAAGGAAATATTATGAAGTACCGGAGACTCTGTCTCACCAGGATAGGCAAAGGTCACATTATCAAATTCTAAATACCCTCGACTCGTGGTTTCCGTGACCCCATCTTCATTTTTAGAAATAGAGATAGGCATCGTCATCACTTCTTGAATCCGCTGACTAGACACGGCCATGCGAGGATACATGGTAAACAGATTGGCAAACAACAAAAAGGAAAACAGCGCGTGAAAACTATATTCAATGAAAGCCACTAAATTACCAATTTGCAAGCTTCCCTGACGCAAAGGGGCTAAAGCAAACCAGACAATAGCAACAATCATAGCAATAATGATTTGCACAAAGAGCGGCTCTGTTAAACCGGTCAAAATAAAGAGCGATTGCGAGGTTTCAGCGTATTCTTGATTTTTCGTGTCAAATCGCTCTTCTTGAAAAGCTTCACGTGTAAAGGCCCTAATTACTCTGAGACCGGTTAAATTTTCACGGGCATACTGATTGATTTTATCCAAGGTTTGCTGTTGCTTTTCCGATAAGGGTTTTGTCTTAATCGCGACATAGCCCACAACCCAAGCCAAGAAGGGAATAGCCACTGCGACAATCCAGGCCATGGATGGGCTAGTCGCAAAAATCATGACCACAGAAAAAATCATCATCATCGGAGTGACGATACCCAGTCGCAAACTCTGCTCAGCAAATTGCATCAAGACAAAGGCATCGCTTGTCATCCGAGTAACCAAAGACGAAACACCTATCTTATCATACTCACTGTGCGAATAGTCTTGAAGCTTATCGTACATATCGTTTCGCATATCTTTAATCATGGTTGTTGTTAATTGACCTGCTGCATAAGCTAGAACAATACGACCGATAATCCCCAGCAAAATAACGATAAGCATCATCCATCCCCAAAAATAGAGCTGTGACACATTATCCTGCGTGATTCCCTGGTCAATCATACGAGCCAGTATAGTAGGCAAACCAAGATTGACCACAACAAATAAGAAGGCCCCAAAAACATCCAGTATCAACCATTTGGGGTAGCGTTTTAGATAAGTCCAAATTAAGGTCATCATATCTCCTTTCCATCACAAATACGTGACTATCGTCATTTTAGGATTTCCCTAATCCTGTAAGTCTTTTATCATCCATATGGTCATGGCATGATGACCATTATCATTGACAAGAGGGGCATCTAGGTGGGTAAATCCCAAACTTTCATACAGTGAAACAGCACTAGCTAGTATCTCTGTCGTTTCTAGATAGATACTGGTATAACCTAATCGAACAGCCTCTTGAAGAACACGCTCAATCAACAATCTCCCAAGTCCCTGCCCTCGCCTACTTGCCTCAACATAACACTTTTGCAATTCACAGACACCAGGGGCAATAGGAGCAAGACCTGCTCCTCCTACGATATGGCCCTTGATGTCGGCAACAACATACACTGATTTCTCCCCACGATAAGCATTGGCTAAGTCGTCTAGAGCAGTGTCAAAATAAGCTGTTCCTGGTTTATCTAAACCAACTGCTGTCAAACTATCACGAATAATCTTGGCCATGGCATCATTATCCCTTGGCTCAATCACTCTAATCGTCATTTTCTTATTTCTCCCTTCTAAAAGCTGTCCTGTTTTTCCACGTAACGCTGTTCAATATGGTGCAAACGTAAATGTAACAAAAAGCCACAAGCAAATAAACCAGCAATCAGACCAAGCCAATAGGATTTCGGACCTAACGTCGTTACCATATCAAGCCCCCAACCAAGCGGCAAAGCAATCCCCCAATAAGCCGTAACACCAATGATAAAAGGATAGGTCGTATCCTTGTAACCACGTAAAATACCTTGAATCGGGGCTGTAAAAGCATCTGCTAATTGAAAGAAGAAGGCATAAACTAATAACTCTGTCGTTAAGCTAATAAAGTCATGACCACTGCCGTACAAATAGGCCACCTCGCGTCTGAGAAAGTACAAGGCAGTTAAGGTGACCACGGCAAAGGCCATCGCTGTTAGACGACCAATCTTTGCGAAATCACGAGCCGATTGATAATCACCCGAGCCAATTTCAAACGAGACTGCAATGGGCATGGTGATGGATACACTAAGCGGAAAAGCGTAGAGCAAAGTGGCAAAATTCATCGCTGACTGAGATGCTGAAATCACATTTGTTGAAAACCGTGACATCAATAGCCCAACGGCTGCAAAAATCGAGACTTCCGCAAAAATTTGCAAACCAATTGGTAATCCTAGTAAAAATCCTTGCTTTAACCGCTTCAGGTTAGGTGCCGTCCATTGCAAAATATGGTAGGTTCTAATCCTTGGATGTAGCAACATCACAAGGACAACTACCGCTAAGAGCAACCAGTAAGCTAGGGCAGTCCCAAGACCTGCTCCTGCACCCCCCATTTTTGGCAATCCGAACTTGCCATAAATCAAGATAAAATTGAAAAAGGAGTTAAAAGGCAACAAGAGTAACATCAGATACATGGATAAGCTGGTCAGCCCCAAGGCATCAAAGAAAGAACGGCATACTGAAAATAAAATCAGTGGAAAAATCCCCATCGCAATAAAGGAAAGGTAACCTTGCCCAACAGCGATGACCCTAGGCGTTAGTTGAAAATAGCTTAAAGCTGGAACCGCCAAAAAAGTGACTAATAGCCAAAGCAAGGCCGCTAAGGCAAAGCCGATATAGAGGAACTGGTGAAAATCATCCTTAATCAGCTCTCTCTTTCCTTGGCCAAGATGTTGTCCAATAATAGGAACAAGAGCAGATACAATGCCAACCAAGAGGGAGAAAAAAGGGGTCCATAAACTACCAGCCATTGCCACACCAGCCAAATCCGTACTACTAAACTTTCCAGTCATCATGGTATCAATGAAGGACGCTGAAAAGTTAGCAAATTGGTAAATTAAAATGGGAAAAAAGAGCCTTAAAAATAAGAAGATTTTTTCCTTAATCGTTTGGGTTTGATACATCGTTTCCTAACATCTCCTACAAAAATCCAGTCTAAAAGGGGGTTAGAATCACCACACTTTCAACTGCTCTAGCCTCTAAAAAAGTATCAGCTGTCCCTTCTGATAGCATCGCCATTAACTCACGAGTCTGCCAAGTCACTTAAATACTCGTAACGTTCGTACTTGGCCAGTAACTGGTCGTTTTTGGTATCCAAATCTCGCTGTAAAATAGCCAACTCACCATAGTCGCTAGCATTCGCCAACATAGCAGCTTCGATGGCCGCAATATCTGACTCAAGCTGGGTGATTTCTTCCTCGATACCTTCCCACTCTTGTTTTTCAAAATAGGACATCCGCTTCTTCTCTTGACGTCTTTTTGGTGTTTTGGGGCTTTCTGCTTTAGACAGTTGGGCAGCAGTGTCAGCAGCAAAAGCCTTCCCATCGAGGTAGTCTGTGTAGTTACCATGAAAGGTCTTGAGACTGCCATCTTCAAATGCCAGAATTTTGGTTGCTACCTTATCCAAGAAATAACGATCATGACTGACTGTGATGACAGGGCCAGCAAAAGTAGTCAGAAACTGTTCCAAAACGGTTAAGGTTGCGATATCCAGATCATTGGTTGGCTCATCGAGAAGCAGAACGTTGGGTTTTTCTAACAAGATTTTCAACAAATAGAGTCGCTTCTTTTCCCCGCCTGATAACTTAGCAATCCGCGTCCCATGCATGGACCTTGGAAATAAAAATTGTTCTAACAGTTCACTAACGCTAGTTGTCCCAACCCGCGTCTTGACCTCATCAGCCACTTCTTGTAAATAAGAAATGACACGCTTATTGTCATCCATATCCTGGATTTGCTGCGAAAAATAACCAACCCTGATAGTCTCTCCAACGACGATTTGACCGGCTGTTGGTGTCAGCTCCTTGGTTATCAACCTAAGAAGCGTTGATTTCCCGACCCCATTGTCACCTACAATACCGATACGATCTTTATTTTGAATAATGAGGTTGAAGTCAGCTAAAATCGGTTGATTGGCATCGTAAGCAAAATCCACTCCTTCAAAATGAATCACTTTTTTCCCTATGCGGCTGGTTTCAAAAGCGATTTCCAACTCATTTTTGGTACTGCTTTGGTGCACCTCTTTTTTCAAGTCCTTGAAGCGGTTAATACGTGCTTGTTGTTTGGTCGCACGCGCTTGTGGCTGCGTACGCATCCAGGCCAATTCCTGTTTGTAAAGCTGCTTTTTCTTATGCTGACTCGCAGCATCGCGCTCATCTTGCTCAGCACGCAGGCGTACATAATCTTGATAGTTGCCTTGATACTCAGTTAACTGAGCATCTGCTAATTCAAAAATTCTCGTCGCCACATTATCCAAGAAATAACGGTCATGAGTAATAAATAGAACCGTCTTTTTTGTTGTTGTCAAAAAATGCGTTAACCAAGCAATGGCATCAATGTCCAGATGGTTGGTCGGCTCATCCAAGAGTAAGAGATCAGCATCCCCCAAGAGAACTTGGGCAAGCTGCACACGCCGTCGTAAACCGCCCGAAAGCTCCGAAACCTGTTTTTGCAACTCTGAAATTCCTAGCTTAGCAAGGACTGTCTTGACGTCACTTTCAATCGCCCAAGCATCCAAAGCATCCATCTCAGCCATAATCTGCTCAAGTTGTGACTGCTTATTCTCTGTATAATCCGCCATAATCCGTTCATAATCACGAATCAAGCGCATTTCACGCAAATCAGAAGATAAGACCGTATCTAAAACCGTTTTATGCTCTACAAAAGAAGGCTCCTGAGTGAGGTAGGCAATCTTATAGCCACTTGCTTTGGTAAAAGGAGACACATCTCCGTCAAATCCTATCTTTTCAGAGATGACGTCTAACAGCGTTGTTTTCCCCGTTCCATTAACCCCAATAATGCCAATCCGATCCAAATCATGGATAATGAAAGAAATAGCCTCAAAAACCGTCTTATCTCCGACTGACTTGGTTAGTTTTTCAACGATAAAATCACTCATCACATTTCCTTTTCTAAATCAACTACAGCTTGTAGAATCCTCATCCTGATAACTTTTCGAAGCGCTAAATCGCCGAAAACAGTGACCTCAAAGTCACTGTTTGACCATCTATTTCTTAAAACTTATCTGACAGCTTCTGAATATAAGCAAAAATAGCCTCTTTATCATTAGCTAAGCTATCATTGACAATGGCTTCTTCCACTTGATGAAGGTAGCGTCCCAGGTCAGGCCCTGGTTTCAAGCCCAGTTGAGCAATCAACAAACCACCATTGACCACAATCTCATGCTTATCATGAATGGCTAACGTTCTATCCAACCGCTCTAAACGTTCCATATCAGCAGGCAAGCCAAACGCTGCTCTCAAGGCTTCAACTTCTGCAGCTATCTCATATCCATACTGATAAACCTGCCACTTGCTCAGCTCTTGCTTGCTTCTTTCCTGAAATAGGGTCATCATACCACAAACCTTTTTCTGAAATTGAACCGAGGTTTTCCATTTCTTGAGAAAAGCTTTAGGCTCTCGATGCTCTAGACTCAACAAGATAGCTGTCCAGGCTTGCTCAGAACTTTGAAAAACATAATCCGTCTCAATATCTGCCAACATTCTCTGCCACACTTGTCTGGTCCCAGCCAAATCAGGTAAAAAATCATAAGCTTTTGTCACCATCAAAACGCTCAAGCCCTTGGACCAATGTGGTGACAACATGAGCTTGTTGAATTCGACAAAGCTACGCTCAACTGAAATCTTATCCAATAATGGCGCACAGGCTGTCATAGCTTCTAAGGTTTTTTCTTCGATGTCAAAATCCAAACTAGCTGCAAATCGAATACCTCTCATAATACGCAAGGCATCTTCATTGAAGCGCTCCGAAGCAAGGCCAACCGCTCTCAAGAGGCCTTGCTTCAAATCTGATAAACCATCAAAAAGGTCAATGATTTGACCGTCATCACTCAGAGCAAAAGCATTCACCGTAAAATCACGCCGTTTTAAATCCTCTTTTAAAGAACGAACAAAGGACACGCTGGATGGCCTACGGTAATCGACATAGGCGTCCTCAGTCCGAAAAGTCGTCACTTCATACTCATGACCGTTTTCTAAGACCAGAACCGTCCCATGCTCAATCCCAACATCAGCCGTTCGAGCAAAAATAGCCTTGGTTTCTTCTGGATAAGAAGACGTTGCGATATCCACATCATGAATGGGCCGACCTAGAAGAACATCACGAACAGAGCCACCAACAAAATAAGCTTCAAAACCCGCTGATTTGATTCTTTCAAGAAGTGGCAAGGCCTCCTCAAATTCAATGGGTAGTTGTTGTAATCTCATTACAGTAATTTTTCCAATCCATAAACTAACTGGTCACGTTTGACAACTTCTTTAATGCCCAAATTAACACCACTCATAAAGGATGAACGATCATAAGAGTCATGTCGTAACGTTAACCCTTCTCCCTGAGCACCAAAAATCACTTCTTGGTGAGCTACAAGACCAGGCAAACGAACACTGTGAATACGGAAACCATCGTACTGAGCACCACGTGCTCCTGCTATCAATTCCTCTTCATCAGCTGCTCCCTGTGCCTTAGACTGACGGCTTTCAGCGATTAGTTCTGCTGTTTTGATAGCTGTTCCAGACGGAGCATCTTTTTTCTTGTCATGGTGGAGTTCGATGATTTCTAAATCAGGGAAATACTGAGCTGCTTTGGCTGCAAACTCCATCAGCAAGATGGCGCCAATAGCAAAGTTAGGTGCAATCAAACCTCCCAAAGCTTTTTGGGATGATAACGTAATTAGCTCTGCAATCTGCTCTTCACTAAAGCCAGTTGTTCCAACCACAGGGGCAAAGCCATTTTCCAAGGCAAACCGAGTATTTTCATAAGCAACCTTAGGCATGGTAAAGTCAACCCAAACATCTGCTTCAAAGCCAACTAAATCAGCTTTATCTTTAAATACAGGCACACCATCGAGTTCTGACTCTTCAGCAAAGGGGTCTAAAACAGCAGCCAATTCCAATTCATGATCTGCTTGGACCATCTCAACCGCTGTTGAACCCATACGCCCCTTAAATCCTGCAATAATGACTTTAATCGCCATCTTCAATCTCCTTTTCCTAACTTCTTAAAAAGGGAGTGAGCTTCTTTTCTGACTCTATCAGAAAATCTCAACCTCCCTAAACTAATAATTCTCTTTAAGAACAAGCACAACTGTTAGACTTTGGGAGTTATGCCAAAGGCAACAGCCCCTTCTCCCAAATGCGTCGCGATAACACTGCCAAATGATACGATTGACAAAGGCTGTTGATAACCCGAAAGTTTCAGAGCTTCGTAAAGTTCTGCGGCCTTCTTTTCAGCATTGGCATGGATAATAGCAACATCATAGTCACCATTTTGTGTTTTTTCCTTTAATAATTCCAGCAAACGTTTGAGGGCTTTCTTTTCCGTACGCACTTTTTCGTAAACTTCGATGACACCCTCATCATTAAAGTAGAGGATAGGCTTTATCGACAAAAGATTACCAAGTAAGGCAGCCCCATTTGATAAACGCCCTCCTTTGACCAAATGGTTCAAATCATCCACGACAATAAAAGCTGTTGTCCCTTTGATTTGCTCATCAAGTTTAGCCAAAATAAGGTCAAACTGTTGACCCTCGTCTGCTAGCGTCAAAGCTGTCTTGACCATTTGGCCTAAGGGCGCTGACGTGATTTTAGTGTCTGGAATCTCAATGACAAGTTCAGGATGTTCTTCTTTTAAAAATTGACTATTGGCCCAAAAACCTGAAATCCCACTTGATAAAAAGAGACCTAGCACGTGAGTGTACTCTTCAGCTGTTAACTGCATGAGTAGGTCATCAAAGGCGGCTAAACTCGGTTGACTTGTTTTTGGTAATTCGTTCTGTTCAGCCATCTTCTCGTAAAACTGAGGCATCGTCAAGTTCTGATTCTCAACATAGACTTGGCCAGCTATCGTGACGGGAATATCTAGACAATAAAGATTTTCATGTCCCTGAATGGACTGAGGCAGGGCTGCTGAACTATCCGTTACAACTGCTAATTTCATTAGTGATTAAACTCCAATTTAACACCTGGTTGATCCAAGGCGATTTCTGTCACCTCATAAGTCAGACGCTTCACCATCTCCAAGAGCGGCTCAGCTAGTGATTCAACTTCTTCTTTAGAAAACTCTCTTGGTTCGTTAACAATACGATTTTTAATGTGATCCATTTGCGAGATCACTCCTGAAATCACAAACTCATCGCGAACAATCGTAAATTGCAAGACAGCTATAATTGTTGTTTGATGCTGCTCTTGATTCTTCTCTACCAGCTGAAAAGTAACCTCAAAATTCGTTTCCGGTGTCCCATTTTCTTTTTCCCACTCCAAATTACGAGCATTGTAATGGTATTGGTTAACAAATTCTTTTTCACGAATAACTTCCATAGTGTTCTCCTCTAGATACAAGTAGTTTTATTATAGCACACACTCTCTTAAATTTAAAGATTGCTATAATTTCTTCTGCGGATGCTTGGCGACAATCTCAGGGTGTTTAGCCAGCAAATCCACACCACTTTGCGTCAGCGCATAAGAACGCTCCGAAAACAAGGAGGACAGTTCTGCCTCTGTATAGCAAGCCTTTAGGCTACTGTCCAAGTCCTGGCGCTTCATTTTGCTCAATCCCTTAACTTCTTTTGCTTTCAAAAAATCTTTAATAGCTAAAGCAGATAGTAGGTGGAGGGAATCAAAGGCAGAATTAATCTTAACATAGCCTTGTTCTATCAAACTCTCCAACTCCTTTTGAGCATCAATGCCATAAGTCGTGTAAAAGTATTTATGATGAGGGCTTTTGGTTGTGTAAGTGCCAAATTGTATCCGCCACAAAAGAATGATATGCCCTGGCAAAAAGCCTTCTGGAGTCCGCTCCATTTGCCGCTTAGCAATGGGTTTTCGTAGTAGCTCTGCTTCGTACTTTGGCAGGATAAATGGCATTTCAGCGTGTTGCCCATAAACGTCATTGATTGTTTTCATAAGACTTATTATAGCAAAAAGACTAGCAAATCACTAGGATACGACTTAAAAGAAACTGTTCACATCACAAGTTTTTAATCAATCATAACCTGTTAGCTGATACCGTTGAATCAAGTCATTGAGCTTAGCACCGTAGCTGGTATCCGTGGCATAAGTGCCCGTCAATGCTGCCGTGGCGTCTTGGTAGGTGCTAGTATAACTTCTGCGAACACCCCAGTACAGGTCTGATTGCAAAAATAGCGCATAATCTGCTAGCCCTCTATCCAGACTACCATAAGAGCGAAAGGCTGAGGTCACCGTATAGGGATTCCCTTGACCATCATCTTCCCAAGTTTCAAAAGACACGGATTGCCCTTCATAGCTTCCTTTAATGCCAAAAAAATTGTAATGCGGTGCTTGACTAAGCTCGGATTGCCCGCTGTCTGACTCTAAAATAGCTTGGGCAATCATCACAGAAGCATACAAATCGTTTGCAGCAGCAATCACCTGAGCTCTGGGGCCAATATCAGCAATAAACTGTTGCGTTACTGATAAGCCATCACCTTGCTCTGCTCTTTGGGGTAGCAATTGCCTTATAAAAACAAGAATAGCAAATCCTATCATCACGGTTAAACCAAGCCTTCGCCAGCCATAAAAGGACTTTTTCTGTCGTTTTACCAAATCAGCACCCTCCTTACGATGATTTCCTTATTTTAACATAAGACTTTAGGCAAACAAACTAAAAATCAGTTTACCCTTGATTTCTGCTGTTCCTAAACCACCGCTAATAAACGGACTTTTGCCAGTGATTACTTACATTCAGTAAAAACATCGGCTCACAAAAAGCACTGGTCTAACGACCAGTGCTGTATTGATGACATTTAGAAACAATTATTTTTCCTTGCGTAAAAATCCAAAGAGAAGTCCTGAAACCACTGCTCCAACCGCGACAAATAAGAGGTATAGGAGTGGGTTGCTTGTCAAGGCGATAACAAAGATACCGCCATGAGGAGCCATGAGCTTGATTCCTGCAAGACCAACGAGGGCACCTGTCAATGCTGAACCTGCGATGAAACTTGGAATCGCACGAGCTGGGTCAGCAGCACCAAATGGGATAGCACCTTCGGTAATAAAGGAGAGACCCATAACGATATTGGTCAAACCAGAACTACGCTCTTCTTCAGTAAATTTATCTTTAAAGAGTAAGGTAGCCACAAAGACCGCTAGAGGAGGCACCATACCACCAGCCATAACCGCCGCCATGACAACCGAACCACCACTAGCTACAGTTGCTGCTAAGGTACCTGTTCCAAATACATAGGCCGCTTTGTTAACTGGACCACCCATATCAACAGCCATCATACCACCAACTAAAAGCCCCATCAAAACAGCTGAACTGCCTGAAAGGTTTTCAAGGAAGGTGTTAAGCGCTGTGTTAATCGCTGCCATCGGAATATTGACAAACAACATCAAAAATCCTGTAACAGCAACACCAAGAAGTGGATAGAGAAGGATTGAACGAACCCCATCTAGTGAACGAGGCATTCCTGCCAATACCTTACGAAGAGCCAGGATAACACCACCAGCAAGAAAACCACCTACCAAAGCTCCGAGGAAACCTGATGAGACACCTGCAAGACTAAGCGTTGCTTCACCGCCAGCAGCATAAGAGACCTTACCAAAAGCCATACCGCTACTTGCAATAGCACCCGCAACAAATCCTGCTACCAAACCAGGCTTTTCAGCGATAGAATAAGCGATATAACCAGCCAATACTGGGAGCATAAAGCCAAAGGCTGCACCTCCGATAGACTTGAAAAGGGCAGCAACTTCATTGTAAGACCCTAGATTTGACAGTTGATCTTTTGGCACTCCCAAGAGATTGTCCAAGAGAAAGGCAAGGGCAATCATAATACCGCCACCAATAACGAATGGCAACATTTGAGAAACACCACCCATCAAGTGTTTGTAAAAGGCACCACCTAGGCTTAGCTTTTCATCAGATACCGTCGTTTGAGCATCGCCAGAAGCTACATAAATATCAGCTTTGCCATCAAGAATTGTTTGAATCAAGGCTTCTGGTTTTTTAATGCCTTCTGCAACAGGACGTGATAGCAATGGTTTCCCATTAAAACGTGGCATATCAACCGCCTTATCAGCAGCAATAATGACGCCTTTGGCTTTTTCAATATCAGCTGCCGTTAATTTATTACCAACGCCTGATGCACCATTGGTCTCTACCTTAATCCCAACTCCCATAGCAGCTGCTTGTTTTTTCAGTGCCTCTTCAGCCATATAAGTATGGGCAATACCCGTTGTACATGCTGTAACGGCTACGATAAAGTCTTCCTCTGAACCATCAGTCGAGTCTGAAACCACTTCAACAGCTGTTTCGTGGTCAGCAGCTTCTGCTTGATCAAACACAGCAATCACTTCCTCAGGGCTATTAGCCTTGCGCAATTGATCTGTAAAACCATCTTTCATCAAGTACTTCGATAATTCTGCTAAGGCAGCTAGGTGAGTATCATTAGCACCTTCAGGCGCAGCAATCATGAAAAAGAGGTCAGTCGGTTGTCCATCTAATGCTTCATAATCGACACCAGAAGTTGATTTTGCAAATAAGACTGTTGGCGTCACAACCGCTGTATTTTTAGCATGAGGCATGGCAATACCATCACCCAGTCCTGTTGAGGTTAAGGCTTCACGAGCCATAATGCCTTCTTTGAAGGTGGCGAAGTCATTGACCACTCCTGCTTCGACCAAACGGGTAATCATCTCATCAATAGCAGCCTCCTTGGTCCTTGCAAGAAGGTTTAAAATCATGACGTCTTTGTTTAGTAAATCTTGAATTTTCATCGTTTTTCTACCTCTACTTTATCATAAATGTCTTTGATAAACTCAATGTTAGCTAAGTCATCAGAAAAAGCGGTCGCTGTTCCGCAAGCAACACCCCATTTGAGGGCCTCCAGCGCATTTCCTGATTTGACAAATTCTCCTGTAAATCCAGCAACCATCGAATCACCAGCACCAACAGAATTCTTTACGTGACCTTTGATTGGCTTTGCAAAATAAGTAGCCTCTTTTGTCACTAGTAAAGCACCTTCTCCCGCCATTGAAATCAAGGCATTTTGTGCACCTTTTTCTAGAATTTGACGAGCATAGCTTTCAATATCATCTAAGGTTTCCAAGTTAACATTAAAAATAGATGCCAACTCGTGATTATTGGGTTTGACTAACAGCGGCTGGTAAGCAAGTGAGTCTAACAGCGTCTGACCTTCAAAATCACAGACCACCGCAGCTCCTGCTTGCCTAACTAAGGGTAATAGCTCTTTATAGACTTGATTGCCCAGATGACTTGGCGCAGATCCTGCAAAAACAACGACATCGTCTGAGAATAACTCCATCAGTTGGTGTTTTAGCTCAGCTAGTTCTGCCTCAGTAATGCGCGGACCTGGTCCATTGATTTCGGTTTCTTGATCCGCTTTGATTTTAACATTGATACGAGTGTCTTGAGACACTGGAACAAAGGCTGTTGAAATACCTTCTTGCTGCAATGCTTCTGTGATAAATTGTCCGGTAAAACCGCCAATAAATCCCGTTGCTGTGCTATCAATGCCTAGTCGCTTCAAGATACGACTGACATTGATACCTTTGCCGCCGGCATACTTGTCATCGCTATCCATACGATTCACATGTCCAATATTGACAGTCTCTAGCCGAACAATGTAATCAATGGAGGGATTTAAAGTAACAGTATAAATCATACTTCAATAACTCCTGTCTTATCCTTAATGATTGGTAATAAGGGATGATCACAACGATTGGTAATCAGGGTAATATCTGCTAAGGGAGCCACATTAATAAAGGAAACTTGTCCCAATTTAGACGAATCCGCTAAAATGTAAGCTTTTTTAGCACTTGCAATGATACTCCGCTTAACCACTGCTTCTTCCATTTCAGGCGTTGTAACGTGTTCGCCATCAATGCCATTCATACCCAAGAAAGCTTTGTCAAAATTAAGACGACGAACCTGCTCAACCGCTATGTGACCGACACTAGCATCCGTGGTATTTTTGATAAAACCACCGATAATCAAGGTTTTAATATTCTTATCCACCAGTTCTGCCGCATGGTGAATAGCATTGGTCACAACCGTTAATCCTTCTTGATTTAAGTGAGGTATCAGCAATTCTGTTGTGGTACCAGCATCTAGGAAAATGACATCACCATCTTGGATAAGTTCAGCTGCTTTTTGAACAAGGGCCTTCTTAGATTGAACGTTTTTGATAGATTTCTGGCGGATGCTAGGTTCTTCTTGAAGCGCATGTAACTTCTCAGCACCGCCATGAACACGGTGAAGTTTGCCTTCAGCTTCTAGTTCATCCAAATCACGACGAACCGTTGATTCAGAAGTCTCTAACAAGGCCACTAAATCCTCTAAAACAACGTAATCATCAAGTGTGATTTTATCCATAATCAGCCGTTTACGTTCCGTCTTTAACATGACACACACCTCCTGTGCAATCGTTTACAGTAGCTATTATACACCGATAAGAAAAATTGTCAATAAGAAATTATCACTTTCTATCATTTTCTATCACTTTCATTCTTTTCATGGTTTTTCAATTATCTTATGGATTCATCACTTTCTACGAAGGCTTCGTTGAAGGCATCAAAAAACCAAGTCTTGCAACTTGGTCTCTTACTCTTTAATCAAGGATGTTGAATGCACAATACGATTGTCACGTTCTGGATAGATGTGAGCAATCGCTTGGTTAACTGCCATAGGGGCTTCTCCAAAACCTGTCGCGATCAAATCAGCTTTTCCATCATAGTCTGCGACATCACCGATTGCATACACACCGTCCATACTTGTCTTCAATCTAGCATCGACTAAAATACGGTTACGCTTATAGTCTAAGTTCCAATGCTTGAGATTTTTATTATTAGTAGAAAATCCAAAACTCACAATCAAGGCATCTAATGATAAGTCAAGGGTTTCATCTGATTTCATTTTTTGAAGCCTTAAGACAGTAAGCTGACCTTGTTCAGCTAAAAGTTCAAGAGGAACATAAGGTGTTAAGGCTGTCACTGATGATGTTTTCATCACTTCAACACTATGTTCGTGAGCCCTAAAAGCCTCTCTTCGATGAACAACCGTGACGCTCGACGCAACAGGCTCTAGCATATTTGCCCAGTCAACTGCAGAATCACCACCGCCACAAATCACCACATTTTTTCCCGCAAAATGCTCCAGACGATGCACATTGTAAAATAGGTTATTATCAGCGTAATCGTTCTCACCATCAAGACCAAGTGGACGTGGTGCAAAAGCACCATTGCCGCAAGCAATAATAATCGCTCTGGAGACATGTTCCCCCTTATTCGTCCAAATAGTGAAGAGATTGTCTTGTTTTTCAAACGTTTGGACTTCTTCTTTCAAACAAATAGTGATTCGGTCTTCAAAACGTTCTAGCTGTTTGATTAAGTTGTCCGAGAGTTCCCTTGCGGTAATCGCAGGATAAGCCGGAATATCATAAATGACCTTTTCAGGATACAAAATCGCTGGCTGACCTCCAAGTTCGGATAGGCTTTCAATAATGTTTACCTCTAACCCTCTAAGGCCTGCGTAAAAAGCAGCAAATAAACCGACTGGACCACCACCAATAATGGTAATATCATAAATCTTTTCTTCTGTCATATCAGTCCTCTAAGCGATGTTCTTCAATATCACGTTTGATGTTCTCCAAAATCTGTGATTCTTCTTCAGTAAATGCGTAATTCTCCAAGAGGTCTGGACGACGGAGATAGGTTTTACGAAGACTTTCCTCCAAACGCCAACGACGGATATTCTTGTGGTGTCCACTCATCAAAACATCTGGGACGGTCATGCCACGAAACTCATAGGGACGCGTGTATTGAGGGTATTCCAGCAAGCCCGACGAAAAACTATCATCCTGGTGGCTAGCTTCTTTACCAATAACCTCTGGAATCAAACGGACCGTCGCATCAATCATAGTCATAGCAGCCAATTCGCCCCCAGTCAGAACAAAGTCCCCTAGTGAAATTTCATCCGTAACCAAAGTTTTGATGCGCTCATCATAACCTTCGTAATGCCCACAAATAAAAATTAACTCATCCTCTCGGGCTAGTTCTTCGGCATACGCTTGATCAAAGGTACGCCCTGCTGGATCCAGCAAAATCACGCGCGGGTTCTTTGCCTTAATGTGATCAAAAGCATCAAAAATCGGCTGAGCCCGCAACAACATGCCTTGACCACCACCGTAGGGTTCGTCATCAACATGACGCGCTTTTTCTGCATGTTCACGAAAATTATAATACTGAATTGTCAACAACCCACGCTCTTTGGCCTTCCCTACAATGGAGTGTTCTAAGGGAGCAAACATCTCTGGAAAAAGGGTCAAGATATCAATCTTCATCATCTAAACCTTCCATGATTTCAACATCGACACGATTAGCAGCCACATCTACATGAAGCACAACAGACGGAATATAAGGCAACAATAAATCCTTTTTACCTTTACGTTTCACTACCCAAACATCATTAGCACCAGGCTGCATAATTTCTTTAATCTGACCGATGAGAACATCATTCTCATAGACTTCTGAGCCAATAATTTCATGGTAGTAAAACTCATCTTCCCCTAAGTCGGACAGATTGTCTTTGGCAACCTTCAGCATGGTTCCCTTGTATTTTTCAACATCATTGATATGATAAAGCCCTTTAAATTTGACAATATCAAAATGTTTATGTTTACGATGACTAGCTATTTCAACATCTAAAAGATGCTGATCACTCTCATCAAAAATAGACAGGCAACTGCCCTTCTTAAAACGCTCTTCAGCAAAATCCGTTACAGATAGCACCCGTAATTCCCCTTGTAGGCCTTGGGTATTAACAATTTTTCCAACATTTAAGTAATCCATTTTTCTCCGTACCATCACTCTATACTCATCATCGGCTAACTTTAAAGCGTCTAAAAGCCGATAACCACTATTTATTTTATCACTTTCACCATGAATTTGCATCAGCAAATCATTGAGATGGCTGTTCTGACATGAACGACGTTCCAAACCAGTATTGACTGACAGAATGCCTCAAAAAACCCGATAACCGTTTAATCCCATCATTACGCATTTTAGGCCCTACTCAGCAGACACTCTTCTAAAACAAGAAAAAAGAGAGCCTTGGCTCTCTCATCAATAGTCCGTACGGGATTCGAACCCGTGTTACCGCCGTGAAAAGGCGGTGTCTTAACCCCTTGACCAACGGACCATCAGCTATCGGCAAACACTATGCCTTAAAAGTAGTTAGCACACTACTTTACTGGGGTAGCTGGATTCGAACCAACGCATGAGGGAGTCAAAGTCCCTTGCCTTACCGCTTGGCGATACCCCAAAAACAACAAAAACTATTTTAGCGATTTTTTTAAATCTTGTCAATAGCTTTTGAAGAAAAAAGTTAACTTATTTCTCGTCAATAACAAGCCGAACTTTTTTACCTTGAACGGGCACCGAATAGACAATCGATCTTATGGCCATAATTGTGCGACCTTTTTTTCCGATAATACGACCAATGTCGCTGGCATCCAAATCAAGATGATATTCTAAATACTCAGGAGTGTCCTGAATTTTAATCGTTAAGTGATCCGGTTGTGAAATCAAAGGTTTCACAATAGCAATAATGAGATTTTCAATGGTGTCCATAGGCGTTTAATTATTTAGCGTATTTTGACTCGTGGAATTTGGTCATAACACCTTCACGTGAAAGAATACTACGAACAGTATCTGATGGTTGAGCACCTTTTGACAACCAGTCAAGAATACGATCTTCTTTAAGTGTTACTTGATTTTCTGATACAAGTGGGTTGTAAGTTCCAACCGTTTCGATGAAACGTCCGTCACGTGGTGAACGTGAATCTGCAACATTGATACGGTAGAAAGGTTTCTTTTTAGAACCCATACGAGTTAAACGGATTTTTACTGCCATTTGTTAGTCTCTTTTCTATTTGATGATAATTTAGGCTGGCAAAAAACATTATTCCTGCCTTACCTCACCTAGTATAACAGACTCACTCAGAGGTGTCAAGTTTTTTTCTTGACACTTTTGAAGTCTTCTAGTGTGTTGAGATTAGCTACAATATCCATACTAAGATGCTACCTGCTACTAGCAAAAAATCAGATTCTCATCTGAATCTGATTTTGCGGTGTTTAAATTGCTTTTTCGTCTAATCCCATTGCGCGTTGGATTGCTTTAACAATCTCAACCACAACAAGGGTCATGAGACTACCAACGACCACAACAGCCCATTGTGTCACTGATAGGTGAGCTACATGGAAGAAATTATTAAATCCTGGAACGACAACCGTTGACATAAGTAGGATAAAAGCGATTGGGATTGACCAGTTAAACAAGCGATTTTTAAAGAGCCCAACTTGGAAAACGGATTGGTAAACAGACTTGACATTATAGGCATGTACCAGTTGGATTAAACCAAGAGTCACGTAAGCCATTGTTAGGGCATCAGAGTGAATGTCAGCATAGCTCGTATGTTCTGGGAATTTTAGGGCAAAGCCATAGACACCCAATACCAAAGCACCTTGTAGGGGCCCCTGATAGATGATTGAGCTCATCACGCCACCGTCAAAGAAGCTTGATTTGCGACCACGAGGTTTATGAGTCATAACGCCAGGCTCAGCCGGTTCAACACCTAGTGCAATCGCTGGTAAGGTATCTGTCACAAGGTTAATCCAAAGAAGGTGAACCGGTGCGAGCACATCCCAACCAAACAAGGTGGCAAGGAAAATGGTCATCACTTCAGCAATATTAGCTGATAGCAAGTATTGAATGGTTTTTTGGATGTTTGAAAAGACCTTACGCCCCTCTTCAACAGCAACGATAATCGTTGCAAAGTTATCATCGGCAAGAACCATATCAGAAGCTCCTTTCGAAACTTCCGTACCTGTAATTCCCATACCGATACCGATATCAGCTGTTTTAAGAGATGGTGCATCATTAACGCCATCGCCAGTCATGGCAACGACCTTACCGTCATTTTGCCATGCTTTAACGATACGAACCTTATGCTCAGGCGATACACGCGCATAGACCGAATACTGCTTAAAGACTTTCTGGAACTCTTCATCCGACAGTTCGTTAAGCTCCGCTCCTGTGAACACATGGTCTTCAGTATCTGTTGGGTCAATGATACCAAGACGTTTGGCAATAGCTTCTGCTGTGTCTTGGTGATCACCTGTAATCATAATTGGACGAATACCGGCTTCTTTAGCCACTTTAACAGCCTCAGCAGCTTCAGGACGTTCTGGGTCAATCATCCCCACCAAACCCGCAAAGATTAAGTCATTTTCAACCACTTCTGTTTCCATAGTTGGAATGCTTGACTCGTATTTATAAGCCATCATGAGCACACGAAGCGCTTGCTTCGCTAACGACTTATTGACTGCTAGAATAGCTTCTTTATCAGCATCTGTAATCGGACGAACATGACCACTGTCCTCAATCTGAGTGACACGTTTTAGGAGTTGATCAGGTGCTCCCTTAACCGCAACGAAATACTGACTATCTGACAACTTATGAATGGTTGACATCAACTTGCGGTCAGAATCAAATGGTAATTCTGCTACACGAGGCTCTTTTTTGAGCGCGTCACGAACATCAAATTGATGATCCAAGCCATACTGGATGAGTGCTGTTTCCGTCGGGTCACCAATGAGCTTCCCGGACTCGTCAATCTTGGTATCATTAGCAAAATTCATGACTCGAAGCGTCATGTTAGAAGATGCCAAATCATCGTTAGCATCTTGCAGCACACCATTGGTGTAAACCTTCTCAACAGTCATCTGATTCATGGTCAACGTTCCGGTTTTATCAGAAGCGATAATCTCCGTTGAGCCTAATGTTTCGACTGCCGGGAGTTTGCGGATAATAGCATTTCGCTTGGCCAATACTTGGGTACCAAGTGACAAGACCACCGTCACGATTGCTGGTAGACCTTCTGGAATAGCCGCTACTGCAAGGGCAACAGAAACCATCAAGCCTTCAAGAGGACTCTCACCACGGACAAAAACACTGACGACAAAAGTAATGGCTGCAATCACCAAAACAGCTATTGTCAAAATCTTAGACAGTTGGTTAAGATTTTGTTTTAGCGGCGTATCGGTTTCATCTGCATGTTGAAGCATATTGGCGATATGACCCACTTCGGTGAACATTCCCGTATTAGTGACAACACCCATACCGCGCCCATAGGTTACGTTTGAGTTTTGATAGGCCATGTTGACACGGTCACCAATACCAGAATCTTCTGCTACCGAAGCAGAAGCGTCTTTATCCACAGGGACGGATTCACCTGTCAGTGCTGCTTCTTCGATTTTTAACGAGCTGGTTTCCAGTAGGCGCATGTCAGCTGGGACAACATCCCCTGCTTCCAGTAAAACAACATCTCCAGGAACTAATTCTTTTGAATCCACTTCTTTCACATGACCATCACGACGGACACGCGCTAACGGACTCGACATTGATTTAAGAGCTGCAATCGCTGCTTCTGCTTGCCCTTCTTGGTAAACACCAAAGGCAGCATTCAAAACAACAACTAGCAAAATGATAAGGGCATCCGTTAAACCATGCATTCCCTCTGTGATGACAGATAAGGCAGCTGCGGCCAACAAGATGATAATCATCAAATCTTTAAACTGGTCAAGGAACTTTTGCAATAAGGATTTTTTCTCACCTTCTTCAAGCTCATTACGACCATACTCGGTTAATCGCTCTTGGGCCTGGGCACTTGTCAACCCTTTCTTGCTCGTCTCAAGCTCTGTTAGAACAGTCTCTTCTGATTGCATGTAAAAGGCTTGACGTTTTTGTTCTTTAGACACTTTTTCTCCTCCTTGGTCTTTTTCAAAACAGAAAAAAGACCTGTTTCTATTTAAACAAGTCTCGCAATTTAAGATTAAACCGGAAACAAACGTTTCGAAATGACGGCATAATCACGACTTTTCATCCTGCGCAGGACACGATGAAAATCGTCGGCTACTCCCTTGATATAGCGTCATTATACCAAAAAAGCCTTGAAAAGACAAGGCATATGCTAGACCTTCTCTAGCCAACCCTGTACTAGCTCCAAGTCAAGCGCATCTGATAATCTGCTAGGGCTTGCTCTGCGTCAGGATGGGGCAGCAGCTGGTAATGAAGAATAAGTGTTCTATCCTCCTTGTTTAAGTCAAAGTGTGTTGTCTTTGTCACCAATCGTTGCAAACCAACTGGTGAAGGAATTTGCGCTGCCGCAAAGTTGTTCTTTTCAAATTTCATGATGCTTTGAGGTTGACTAAAACGTGTTACCGTCAACTCATCTTGATTACATTTCAAGATGACTTTTTCGTCTTCAGCATTCGTATAAATAAGGTAGGTAAAATCTCCCTTTTCCCTGTACTGGCCTTCAACTTCCTCATGGACAAGATCCATATCACCGTCCATCATGATTTTATTTTCTATAATAATATTCATAAAAATGTCCTTTAATCTACTTTATTCATTATAGCAATTTATGAGGAATCCTTCAATTTCTGCTATAATAAAATCACCTGATGTCATCGAAAGGATTGTACTATGAAAGAAAGAGTGAAAGAAAAAGTTTTTCGTGATCCCATCCATAACTACATTCATGTCAAGCATCCCATCATCGCCCAGCTGATTGATACCAAAGAATTTCAACGATTACGCCGCATTAAGCAGGTGCCTACCACCTCTTTTACCTTCCACGGTGCCGAGCACAATCGTTTTTCCCACTGCTTAGGCGTCTATGATATTGCGCGGCGTGTGACTGATATCTTTGAACGGCAGTATCCTAACCTATGGAATCCAGACGAATCTCTCATTACCATGGTGGCGGCCCTACTTCACGACATTGGCCATGGTGCTTATTCACATACTTTTGAACGACTTTTTGAAACCGACCATGAAGTCTATACACAAGACATCATCACCAACCCAACAACTGAAGTTAACGCTGTTTTAAAACAAGTAGCGCCAAATTTCCCTGAAAGAGTAGCTAGTGTGATTGACCATACTTATCCTAATAAACAGGTGGTTCAACTCATCTCTAGCCAAATCGACTGCGATCGCATGGACTACTTGCTAAGAGATTCTTACTATACCGGTACTTCTTATGGTCAGTTTGACTTGACACGTATTTTGCGGGTTATCCAACCGGTTGACAATGGCATTGCTTTTGCTAAAAATGGCATGCACGCTGTTGAAGATTACCTTATCTGCCGCTACCAAATGTATATGCAAGTTTACTTTCACCCAGCCAGTCGTGCCATGGAAGTCCTGCTCCAAAACTTGCTCAAAAGAGCCAAATACCTCTACCAAAGTAACCCCAGCTATTTTCAATTGACATCACCGCAACTCCTTCCTTTTTTTGAAAAGCAAGCGACACTCGAGCACTACCTGGCTTTGGACGATGGGGTTATGAACACCTATTTTCAAGCATGGATGACTTCCGAAGATAGTATTTTAAGAGATTTGGCCAATCGCTTCATCAATCGAAAACCCTTTAAATCCATTAGCTTTGATCAAAATGATGCTGCTCAATTGGATAAATTAAGGCACCTCGTCAACCAAACTGGCTTCGACCCTAACTACTACACTAGCATTCACATCAATCTCGACTTACCTTACGACGTTTACAAGCCAGAAAGCAACAAACCACGTACACAGATTGACATCATCGAAAAAGATGGGAGTAAACATGAACTATCAGAGTTATCACCCTTAGTCGCTGCTCTATCAGGGAGCATCCATGGTGATCGGCGCTTCTACTTTCCAAAAGAGATGCTGACCTCCGATGATCTCTTCTCCGAAACCAAACAAGCCTTTCAAGCCTTTATCAGCAATGATCACCTGACAAGGACGGGGTAAAACCTTCTCTACCATGACAAAATAACCATTTTTTAGTAAACTAGATTGGAAACACTTTTTACTACTTCAAAGGAGAGACATATGTCTATCAAATTAGTTGCTGTCGATATTGATGGCACATTATTAACCGACGACCGAAACATCACACCAGAGGTTTTTCAAGCTATCCAAGATGCAAAAGCTGCAGGTGTTAAAGTAATCATCACAACAGGAAGACCTATCGCTGGTGTCACAAATATGCTTGATGAATTAAATCTTCGTGACGAAGGCGATTATGTTATCACCTTTAACGGAGGTTTGGTTCAAGAAACCAAGACAGAAAAAGATATCGTTAAAGTGCCTTTATCATACGATGAGTATTTAGACATCGAGTTTATGGCTCGTAAATTAGGGGTGCATATGCATGCTATCACTAAAGATGGTATTTACACTGCCAACCGTAACATTGGAAAATACACCATTCATGAAGCAACTCTAGTTGGAATGCCTGTTTATTACCGAACACCAGAAGAAATGGCAGACAAGGAAATCGTTAAAATCATGTTCATTGATGAACCGGATGTCCTTGATGCCGCTATCGCTAACATCCCAGAAGATTTTGCTAACCGTTTCATGTTGGTCAAATCAAAACCCTTCTACCTTGAAGTGGTTAACAAAGACGTCAGCAAAGGTAATGCTATCAAGGCACTTGCCAAACAGCTCGGTATTACCATGGAAGAGACCATGGCTATCGGAGATGAAGAAAACGACCGTGCCATGCTTGAAGTCGTAGGGACTCCGGTAGTGATGGAAAATGGTGTCCCAGAACTCAAAAAAATTGCTAAACACATCACCAAATCCAATCAAGAATCTGGCGTGGCACACGCCATTAGAGAGTGGGTACTGAGGTAATGTCATACACAGTAAAAGTCGGTATTCCAGCCGCTGAACATGATGCGTTTGTCATCAATCATCCATTGACCAATCTTCTGCAATCTAGCTCCTGGGCTAAAATAAAGGACACTTGGGGAAATGATCGCATCGGTTTTTATGAGAATGGTCAATTAGTCGCTGTTGCCTCAGCACTAGTACAACCTCTCCCACTTGGCTTTACCATGATTTATATCCCTCGGGGTCCCGTTATGGATTATAGCAATAAAGACCTGTTAGCCTTTGTTATTGATAGCCTAAAAAAATACGGCAAACAAAAAAAAGCCCTCTTTATCAAATGCGATCCCTTTATCCTTCTAGCTAGCCATCAGATTGAAGAGGAATCAAAGGATAACCCCTTTGGTCACGAGGTCATCAAAAACCTCACCGCTGCCGGTGCGGATTGGATTGGTCGAACCGAGGAACTAGCTCAAACAATCCAACCACGCTTTCAGGCTAACATTTATTCTGAAGGCTTCTCTGAAGCTGCCTTACCTAAAAAAATACAGCAAACTATTCGTGCCTCACGAAACAAAGGGGTTCAAATAACCTTTGGTGGCATGGATTTGGTCAGTGATTTTGCTAAATTGATGAAAAAAACCGAAGCACGTAAAAATATCCACCTACGTGGGCAAGACTATTATGAAAAACTACTCAAAACATACGGTGAGGACGCCTATATCACTATGGCAACACTCAACCTCAAAGAACGCCTCGAAATTGCTCAACAAAAACTGACAGCTGCTTTAAACCTTCAAGAAACCTTCACCGAAACAACACGTCAAAACAAGGTAGCTGCAACGCAAAAAGAAATTGAAAGACTCCAAAATGATATCAGTTTCTTCACCCAAAAATTGAGCGAGGGACAAGACATTCTCCCCCTTGCTGCCACCCTATCCTTAAACTTCGGGGATACCTCTGAAAATATCTATGCTGGTATGGACGAAGATTACCGACAATACAATGCACCACTCATTACTTGGTTTGAAACCGCCCAACACGCCTTTGACAAAGGGGCACGCTGGCAAAACATGGGTGGCGTTGAAAACCAATTAGACGGTGGCCTGTATCAATTCAAGTCCAAATTCAATCCAAGGATTGAAGAATTTATCGGTGAATTTAACATTCCCGTTAACCCTCTCCTCTATCGCCTATCCAACATCGCTTACACACTACGTAAAAAAATAAGGAGTAAACATTAAGATGCCTGTACAAGAAATAAGCTGGGAGGTATTTGATCAGTTCGCTAATCAAGCAGACCATCGCAGTTTTGAGCAATCATCTGAAATGGGGTACCTGCTTGAAAAAAGGGGGTATCAAGTCAAACCCATTGGCTACATTGATGAGCAAAATCAAGTCCAAGTTGCCGGTATTTTGTATAGCACACCTGTCGCCGGTGGTCTTTACTCCGAAATTCATTACGGTCCTGTTTACCAAGACCAACAATTTCTCAAACCCTTCCTTGAAGGCTTAAAATCATTTGCTAAGCAAAATAATACTATCGAACTTGCTGTTAAACCCTATGATAGCTATCAAAACTATGATGATAATGGTTGTGAAATCAGCACTCCTAACCAAGCCTTACTAAGCATTTTTGAAGAAGCGGGTTATACTTTCCAAGGCTTGACGACAGGATTTAAAAGTAGCGACTGGCATTATGTCAAATCGCTTGCCGGCATTGATTCTAAACACTTACGCAATCACTTCAGTAAAAAAGGCAAGGCCTTGATTAAAAAAGCTAACACTTTTGGCATCACGATTCGTCAGTTGCAACGAGAGGAACTAGACCTTTTTAAGCAAGTTACCTCTGCAACCTCCGATCGTCGCGACTATGATGATAAGCCATTGGAGTATTACCAATACCTCTATGACGGTTTTAAGGACAAGGCAAAGTTTCTGGTAGCCAGTCTCAATTTTAAAGATTATTTAGACCACCTCAATAAAGATCAAGCCAAGTTAACTGCTAAAATCGCAAAACTCGAGGCTGACTTAGCTCAAAATCCAAACTCTGATAAAAAGCGCAATCAGCACCGAGAGTTTAGCAGCCAATCTGCAACCTTTGATACTCGAAAAGCCGAAGCCAACGACTTCATTACCAAATACGGTACACAAGATGTTATCTTGGCTGCCAGCCTCTTCATTCAAATGCCACAAGAGACCACCTATTTCTTCAGTGGATCCTATCCTGAATTTAATAAATTCTATGCTCCTGCCCTCCTGCAAGAGTATATCATGGCAGATAGTATCGACAAAGCTATCCCAAACTATAATCTTTTAGGCGTTGAAGGGACGTTTGATGGTAGCGATGGCATCCTTCGTTTTAAACAAAATTTCAATGGCTACATTGAAAGACGCCCCGGTAGTTTTAACTATTATCCCAAACCTTTAAAATATCAGTTTTATCACATTCTAAAAAAAATACTACGACGTCATTAATTAACAAAACTTTATCACTAAAAAAACTCTAAAAATAAATTGCTATCTTTAGAACTAACAAACTGTGGTGAACCATGCACGTTTCAAAAGTATTTTATTAGTCCTACAGATAAGAAATAAGCCCTTTCTAAGGAATAACTATTGCAAAAAAACACCCCAATTATAATTAGGGTGTTTTTTCTATCGTAACAATTAGAACTCAAGTAAAGCAAGGAAGCTTTCTGCTTCAAGTGATGCACCACCAACAAGGGCTCCATCAACATCTTCACAAGCCATGTATGCCGCAACATTCTCAGGTTTTACAGAACCACCGTATTGTACACGAACTTTGTCGGCTACTTCTTGTCCAAAGTCTGCAGCGACAACATCACGAACGGCTTTACACATTTTTTGAGCATCATCTTGAGTAGCTGATTTACCAGTACCAATAGCCCAGATTGGCTCATAAGCAATCACTAATGAAGACACTTGATCTGCTGATAAATCTTTAAGCGCTGCTGATACTTGTGCTCCGACAAATGATTCAGCTTGACCAGCTTCATAAGTCTCAAGTGACTCACCACAACAGATGATTGGTGTCATACCATTTTTAAAAATAGCATGAGCTTTTTTGTTGATATCTTCATCCGTTTCATGGAAGTAATCGCGACGTTCTGAGTGACCAATGACAACATAGTTAACACCCATTTCTGACAACACTTTTGGAGATGTTTCACCAGTAAAGGCACCAGCATCCTCAAAATAACAATTTTGAGCAGCAACTTTAAGTTCAGAATCCTTAGCGAACCAAAGAAGAGCATTCAAATCAACAGCTGGAGCTGCAATTGCTGCTTCTACTTTATCTGTTGATGGCAACTTACCTGCAATAGCTTCAACAAAAGCTTGTGCTTCTTGAGGGTTTTTATTCATCTTCCAGTTTCCAGCAATAATTGGTTTACGTGACATTTCACATACCTCTTCTAATTTTATAGTACGAGTTTATTTTACCATATTTTTTCATCAATTTAAAGAGATTGTTCAACTATCGCTCGTATTTTCACATACTTTAAGCATGTTTAGTACTCTTGACAACAATATAAAAGGCACTCTCAAGGAGTGCCTCAATTAGAAGTTGTCTGACTCTAATTGTTATTTTGGGAAAACTTAATTGTAAAAATTAAGCTTCGATTTCTGAAACGATACCTGAACCAACAGTACGTCCACCTTCACGGATAGAGAAAGTTGTACCTTGTTCAACGGCGATTGGGTGGATCAATTCAACTTCGATAGTTACGTTATCACCAGGCATTACCATTTCAGTACCTTCTGGCAATTTGATTGAACCAGTTACGTCAGTTGTACGGAAGTAGAACTGTGGACGGTAGTTGTCAAAGAATGGAGTGTGGCGTCCACCTTCTTCTTTAGAAAGAACGTAAACTTCACCTTTGAATTTAGTGTGTGGGTTGATTGAACCTGGTTTCGCAAGAACTTGACCACGTTCGATTTCATCACGTTGAACACCACGAAGAAGAACACCAACGTTATCTCCTGCAAGACCTTCGTCAAGTTGTTTACGGAACATTTCAACACCAGTAACAACTGCTTTAGAAATTTCGTCTTTAAGACCAACGATTTCAACTTCGTCGTTAACTTTAACAGTACCACGGTCGATACGTCCTGATGCGACTGTACCACGTCCAGTGATTGAGAATACGTCCTCAACTGGAAGAAGCAATGGTTTGTCAGTGTCACGTTCTGGTTCTGGAATGTACTCATCAACGATTGACATCAATTCCATGATAACATCTTCTTGCTCAGTGTCTCCTTCAAGAGCTTTAAGCGCTGAACCTTGAACAACTGGAAGATCATCACCTGGGAAATCGTATTCTGAAAGAAGGTCACGGATTTCCATTTCAACCAACTCAAGCAATTCTTCATCATCAACAAGGTCAACTTTGTTCATGAAGACGATAAGGTTTTTAACACCAACCTGACGTGAAAGAAGGATGTGCTCACGAGTTTGTGGCATTGGTCCGTCTGTTGAAGCTACTACAAGGATAGCTCCATCCATCTGAGCGGCACCAGTGATCATGTTTTTAACGTAGTCTGCGTGTCCTGGAGCGTCGATGTGTGCGTAGTGACGTTTGTCAGTTTCGTACTCAACGTGTGCAGTGTTGATTGTGATACCGCGTTCGCGTTCTTCTGGAGCAGCATCGATAGACGCATAGTCTTTTGGTTGGTTAACTGATGAAGGCAAGCGACGTGCCAATACAGTTGTGATAGCTGCTGTCAAAGTAGTTTTACCGTGGTCAACGTGTCCAATGGTACCAATGTTAACGTGTGGTTTACTACGATCGTATTTTTCTTTTGCCATTTTAGGAAAAGCCTCCAATAAAATATATTTTATAGATAGACAGTAGGCAATACGGTCTAACTTTACCCTCTTATTCTATCAAAATGTCGTAGAATTGCAAGTGTTTTATACCTTTTTCACTATTTTCACCTATTTTGTCAGCTTATGATAAGGTTGAATCTCGACAGATTGACCTATATTGGAGGCGAAAATCCACTTATGATGAGCTAGTTGGGCTAAGTTTTCTGTCCGACCACTGACGATAATTCCTGAAAATTTGGCTTTTTGTAAGGTTTTATTATGTTTCAAATAGTTCTTTGCATCATCCTTTATAGATACTCCGTAGCTTTTTCCATCATTGCCTGTGCCATAAGTATTGTCCAACCACGCGAGAGAAGTGACGCCTTCTTCAAGTTTATGACGGAATTGTTGAAAGGCTTGATCACTTAATTTGCCGTCATCAAAGCTCATGATACCCAAGGTATCTTGGACGCTCAAGTCCGTCGTGTCAAAAGAGCCCTTACTGCCAATCCAGTACCAATTGATGAGAATATTTTCGGGAATAAATCCTTGAATCTCCTTGTAGCTATAAGGTTTATCGAAAGTGATTGCCACTTCTGCTGCTTGATTTGGTAGCTTATTGACAAGTATCAAATCTTGAGTAATGGGAGGATTTATCTCCTTGTCCTGATAATCGTACCGAGTATTATAAAAAACCGGTATTTTTAATTGCTCTCCTTGACTATAAACGCCGGTCTTTTGGCTATCCCAATAGGCATCCGAGTCATCATCACGGCTGGTCAATTGGGTAATAGAATAACCTTTTCTCATGGGTTCAAAAGGGACTTCAATGCCATCAATATTTTTGACACGATTAGAAATGAACTCTCCAGAAAAAAGTCCCCAACTATGGAAATAATAATTTTTGTAGTGGATATTGGGATAGGCTACTTGATTTAGGTAGTCATAGCGTTCTAAAATACGCCTACCATTACGACTGGTTATCTCAACTAAAACTTTAATCCCTAAGAGTAAGAAACTTAAAACCAATAGAGAAGCAAAAAACGTTGTCTTCAACAACTGCTTGCGTTTGGAACGTTTAGCGATTTGTTCAAAATGATGTTGTGCTGTCATGGTAACTGCTGTCCTTTCGTTAATCGTTTTTTCAATTGTTTTCTTGCTCTTGATAAGCGCATTTTGACGCTGGCTTGGCGAATGCCTAATAACTGTGCAATCTCTTTGATGGAAAATTGTTGAAAATAATAAAGATCTATAACCAGTCTATGAGCTTTTGAAACTTGCTCTAAGGCGGTCTCTAAATCACTATAATCCGCCCCATCAAACGGTGTGAGTGTCTCTTGGGTGAAAAATTCCCTGCGTAGAATATCCTGATACTTGACATCTCGCCGGTATTTGTCAATGTAGGTTCGAATAGCTGTGCGATACATCCAAGCACGTAGCTTATCCAAAGGAAGTATTAGCTGACCTTCCAAGAGCTTGACCAACAAATCTTGAACAACATCATCAGCGTCACTCTGTGAAACACCACCCTTTTGCAAGTAAACGGAAATCTCCCTTGCTATCTCAAACAAGGTTAAGTTGTAATCATCCAATGCCACGCCCTACACTCACCTCCTTTTCATTAACATCTTTTATCATGATTTTCGCTCCACATGTTCTCTTCACTAATATAACGATTGAGAAGCCTAAAAGGTAACAAAAAAACCAGAAAAATCTGGTTTTACATCTCGTCAAATTGGACTTTAGCTGCTTCACGTTCTGCTTCTTCAAGGATTTCTTCTCGTTTTTCATTGGCATCAATGTTTAACACAATGGCAATGGCAACCGATAAGACGAGTAGGCTATTTCCACCTTGTGATAAGAAAGGAAAGGTGACACCTGTGGATGGAATTAAGCCGGAAATGCCTCCAATATTGACAAAAACTTGCATGAGCATCATGCCTCCAACACCGATTGCCATCATTGAATTGAAAGCATTTTTTGCCTTGACCCCCACTAAAATAATTCTAAGAATCAAGAAAAAGACCAAGGCTAATATCAAACAGGCTCCTATCATGCCAAACTCTTCCATAACAATCGAAAAGACAAAGTCAGTTGTTGCCTCTGGGAGATAGCCGCGTTTTTCAATGGAGTTTCCAAGACCAAGCCCAAACCAACTACCATTACTCATAGCATAATAAGAATGGGCTAATTGATGACCTGAATCGGTCAAATCATTAAAGGGATTGTAAAAAGCATTGAAACGCTTAGCCACATAACCAAAGACAGGAATTTTAGCGACGGTTTCAACGCCGACCAGACCAATAAAGCCTAAAAGCAGCGTAGAAACTACTGTAACACTAAGGAAAATCGCCGAAAACCAACGGTAACCAATGCCACTAACCGTAAACATAATCAAGAGCGTTAGGACAATGATGGCAGCATTCCCTAAGTCAGGCTGGGCTGCGACAAGACCGATTAGCAATAAGCAGACCAAGCGCCAATCTTTAATATCTTGAGCAGTCCTTGGCCACCAGCGTCTTTTGGTCAAGGCTTGGTAATCGTAAACAGCAATAGAACGCTGCCTACGGCTAAAGGTAAAAGCTAAAAACCAAACAATGAGAACCTTTAGATATTCCGCTGGTTGAAAACTGATGGGACCAATAACAATCCAGCCGTGTGCCCCATTAACTTCCTTTGTAAAAAAACGAGCGACTAAGAGTAAAATCACTTCAATCACTAAAACACTGGTTAACACTTTTGAATTTTTCAAAAAATCTAGTTTGAGCCGGTAAATAAATAAGATGGCCATCAAGCTAACAATCCAGAAGGCAGCTTGTGTTATCATTGACCTAAAAGGGTTCATTCCATAGTCAATCAAGATTGGACTAGTTGTTGAATACACGATAATCAGTCCAAAAACAGACAAAATGAGGTAAGGTAAGACTATCGAGTAATTTAAGAGATGTTTTTTTTCGATATGCATAATCTATCATCTTTCCATTAATAACATTAGCATTATATCATCTTTCCGTCAAAAGCAACAAGCAAAGACTGTGCGACCGAAAATGGATGACTAAAAAAACTGGCACAGCGTCCAGTTTTTTTTATGATTAACCCGAATTGCGAAGCCCTGTCGCAATACCGTTAATGGTGATGTGGATTAGGTTTTCCTGACTAGAATCTAGTTCTCCTGCTCGCAACCGTTTGATTAACTCTATCTGAATGTAGTTTAAGACGTTGAAGTAAGGCAAACGGTAGTCCAAACTGTATTTTAGTTTTGGTAGGTCTTCTAGGAGCTCGTCATGTTGCTCAATCGCAAGAATAACGTTTTTAGTGAGCTGCCACTCATCTAAAATCGTTAAAAAGACATCTCTAACTTCTTGAGTCTCCGCTAACTGAGCATACTGAAAGGCGATGTTCATATTTGATTTTGACAAAACCATGTCAACATTTGCTAAGAGAGATTTAAAGAATGGCCAAGATTGGTACATCTCTTGTAAGAGGGCTAAATTGCCCGGATCTTGCTCAATAAAATGCTGGAAGCTTGATCCAACACCATACCAACCAGGGAACATCACGCGGTTTTGAGACCATGAAAATACCCAGGGAATCGCACGTAAACCTGATATTTCCGTAATGGTCTTACGTGCGGCAGGTCGAGAACCGATATTGAAACTAGACACTTCTTTAATCGGACTGGCTTCAAAGAAATAATCGTAAAAATGAGGATTTCCAAACACAAGGTCACGGTAAATGCTCCTACTATCTGCCACAATGCTTTCCATGATGGCACGATAGTCATCAATTTTGTTAGGGTCTGTAATCATCCGTGTCATCATACGATCTAGTGTTGCTGAAATCAACATTTCTAAATTGTAATAGGCGGAATCTTTATTACCATATTTATTCCCAATCACTTCTCCCTGCTCTGTCAACCGGATACGATCCTTGATAGAACCAAAAGGCTGTGACGTTATAGCATCATAGGATGGACCGCCACCGCGGCCTACTGTACCACCACGGCCATGGAAAAAGGTCATTTTAACGCCATATTCTTCTCCGAGCTTGGTCAGCTCATTTTGCGCCTTATAAAGCGTCCAACCAGAAGCTAAATAGCCACCATCCTTATTTGAATCAGAGTAACCCAGCATGACTTCTTGATAACCATGATGGTCTTTAATCCATGTTTTGACCAAGTCAAGCTGCAAATAAGCTGCCATGATGTCTTTAGCATTTTCCAAATCCTCAATCGTTTCAAAAAGGGGTACGATTTGAACACGAGAGTATTCCTTATCTAGTAAGCCAACTTCCTTGAGCATAATGGCTAATTCAAGTAAATCTGAAACCGTCTCGGTATGAGAAATAATGTGCTGTTTAATCACATCTTCACCCAAACGATCTTTTAAGTCACGCGCCGTCTGATAGATGGCTAATTCACTTTTAAGCAAGTCTGACTTAGGAGCATGGGTCGCAGATAACTGACGTGGATCTTCAATCAATTCTTTTAAGAGAAGCTGGCATTTCTCATCTTCTGACAAGGAACTATAGTCACTTTCAATGTTGGCTGATTTCAGCAACTCAGCAACACAGGCCTCTTGAATACTAGAATCTTGTCGCATATCAATGCTAGCTAAATAAAAGCCAAAAACGTCAACAGCTTGGCAAAGCTCGGTGAAGTCTCCTACCGCTAAAGCCTCCATATCATTAGCTTTCAAAGAGTTCGCGATAATGGCTAAATCTGCTTTAAATTGCTCGACGGTCTCGTAATAATCTTGCACCATCGTCTGCTCTGCAGTCTTTGTCTGGTGATAAAGAGAGGACTGTGAGTATCCAGCTTCTTGACCCAGAGTTTCTGGATTCGTGAAAAACTCAGCATTATGACCTTTTAACCCGTTCAAGGTATTTACCAGCTTGGCTTGGATGTAGCTAAATGCCTTGCGATAGGGCTCGTTTTCACGAAATTCGGAATGATCCAATGACTTCTCAGCCAAAACTAAGACCTCTTCTGAAACAGTCGCTAGATTGGTAGAAAGAGAAAATTGACGATAAAGATCGGATATTTTCTCAATGTAATAGGTCAAAATCACTTCACTTTGCAAGGTTGCTGAGAGGCGGAGCGTTTCTGCGGTAACAAAAGGATTACCGTCACGGTCTCCACCAATCCACATCCCCATGGTGATGGGCTTGGGATTATTCACAGCAATACCGTGCTCTTTCGCCAATTTTTGGTACTCTTGCGTTAGGCTGGTAATGGCTTTGATTAAGGAAGCAGGATAATATTCTAGGACATTCGTGATTTCATTGGTCACCTTAAGCTTTTTGTCACGAATAATATCCGTCTGCATCATCATCTGAATGTGACGACGCATGTCGCTCAACCATTTCTCCTTGTTGATTAGCCCTGCCTTGACATCACGGTGCTTGCGCAACAACTCATGAATGTGATTGGTCAACTCCAAAATTGTCTTACGTTGTACTTGGGTGGGATGGGCTGTCAATACCGGAACAACCGTTAAGTGATTGATGACATCTGAACGGTCTTCTGCTTCAGCAATCAATTTCATCACTGTCGATAGTTTCCCACGATAATCCTTGTCGCTGTTATTTTGATAATTGACCTCATAGGCCAAATCAACATCTTCTGCGATATTGATGAGCAAGGGTAAAATCGCAAAATAACGTGAAATAAGAATCATGTCATCATTGCTTAGAGAGGCAATCACCTCTTGTAGCCCTTGATAGTCGTCTCTTTTAGCCAAAGCCGTTAATTCCGTGATTTTAGCAAATGTTTCTTGACCCACCAAGTTCTCTGTTGTTTCTTGCAAAAGCTGCGTCAATAGGGCAACTTCTTCTTGAATAAGGTTTTGATCGCTATGACTTTCCAATTTCGTAATGGCCACGCAAAACCCTCCATTTCTTTTCTCTAGTAACCTTTATCATATCATTTTTTGTGATAAATCGCACGACATAATCCTATTTTTCTTCTATCATCAACCTCAACAAGAATACTTATGAAAATCAACAAGATTTTGTTATACTAGAAAAAAAACGATGGAGATATGCTTATGGAATTAAAGAAACGGTCATCCTTTCCTGAAAAGGAACTTTGGGATTTAACAGCACTTTACAAAGATCGCCAAGATTTTCTCTTAGCTATTGATAAAGCTTTGGGAGATATTGATCTTTTTGTACGTAACTACGAAAACAACCTTAATACTGCCGATGATTTTGCTCAGGCCTTGATGGCATTAGAACACATTTACATCCAAATAAGCCACATCACCACCTATGCCTTTATGCCACAGACAACGGATTTTTCAAGTGAGGAATTTGCCGAAATCGCTAAAGCTGGTGATGATTTTGCAACGAAGGCAAGTGTTGCTTTGAGCTTCTTTGATACGGCTTTAGCAAGGGCTGATGATACTATTTTAGATGAGTTGGCAAAAGATAAACACTTTAGTGCCGTTATCCGTCAGGCAAAACGCCAAAAAAAACACTTGCTTGACCCTAACGTTGAAAAAACCTTATCTAACTTGCGCGAAGTGCTCAACGCCCCTTACGATATTTACACCAAAATGCGAGCTGGTGATTTTGCCATGGAAGACTTCACTGTTGATGGCAAAACCTACAAAAACTCTTTTGTCACCTACGAAAATTTTTATCAAAATCATGAGGATGCTGCGGTTCGCGAAAAAGCCTTTCGTTCATTCTCAAAAGGCCTTCGAGCTCATCAAAATGCTGCCGCAGCTGCCTATTTAGCTAAGGTGAGGTCTGAAAAATTGATTGCTGACATGCGTGGCTATGATTCTGTTTACGATTATTTATTGGACGAACAAGAAGTTGATTATCGTATGTTTGAACGTCAAATCGACCTTATCATGTCTGAATTTGGCCCTGTCGCTCAAAAATACCTCAAACACGTTGCTGCCGTCAATGGCTTAGATAAGATGACCTTTGCCGATTGGAAGTTAGACATTGACAACGAGCTCAATCCAGAAGTATCTATTGATGATGCTTATGAATTGGTCATGAAATCAGTCGCTCCGCTAGGAGAAGACTACTCTAGAACCATCGAATGCTACCAAAAAGAGCGTTGGGTGGACTTTGCTGCCAATGAAAATAAAGACTCTGGCGGTTATGCTGCTGATCCTTATAGAGTTCATCCTTATATCTTGATGAGCTGGACAGGACGCTTGTCTGATGTTTATACCCTTATTCATGAGATTGGACACTCAGGTCAGTTTATCTATTCAGACAACCATCAATCTTACTATAACACGCACATGTCAACTTACTATGTTGAAGCGCCATCGACCTTCAATGAACTCTTGTTGAGTGATTATTTGGAGCACCAGTTTGATAACCCGCGTCAAAAACGCTTTGCCTTAGCTCATCGGTTAACAGATACCTACTTCCATAATTTTATCACGCATTTACTTGAAGCTGCCTTTCAACGCAAGGTCTATGACTTAATTGAAGCAGGTGGAACCTTTGGGGCTGAACAGCTCAATACGTTTATGAAAGAAGTCCTCACGGCATTTTGGGGCGATGCTATCGATATCGACGATGATGCAGCACTGACCTGGATGCGCCAAGCCCACTATTACATGGGCCTTTATAGCTACACCTACTCTGCTGGTCTTGTGTTAGCAACTGCAGGTTACCTCAACCTCAAACAAAAGGCTAGTGGCGCAGAAGATTGGCTAGCTTTTCTCAAGTCAGGTGGCAGTCGAACACCGATTGAAACAGCCAAACTCATCGGTGCTGACATCACAACTGACAAACCATTAAAAGATACCATACGATTTTTAAATGAGACGGTTGATCAAATCATTGCTTATAGCGAACGGTTAGAAAATCGTTAAGCGTTTCTCAAACTAAAAAAGACATTGATGTATTCCATCAGTGTCTTTTCAGTTAGTTAACAACCTCTTGATAAAACTCAATCTTATCGCCTTCTTTGACCACTTTTTCTTCAGCGCCCTTATCTGCCATTTCGCCATTAACTTTATACATCCAGTAGAGGTTCTTACTTGGATCTTGTTTATGACCATCAATTTCCGTCACAAACCCTTTATCCTCTTCAACTTCGTATCCTTCCTCTAAAGCGTCCATAACAGAATCATCTTTATCAACAACGACTTGTTTTTCTTCAGCTTTTTCGCCCTTAGGTTTAACGGAAACCGTCACCTTAATATCGTCTGAATCGACAGTCTTACTGGACTCACCCTTATCACAGGCAGCTAACAGTAGCAATGAGCTCATCAAAACAATGGGTTTAATGACTTTTTTCATCATAATATCTCCTTAAAATTAAATGTAATAAGGGGTAGAAACACAGGGTTGATAGCGCATGATTCAGATTGAAAGGAAGACCTGCCAAAACATACGACCACCAGGGCATCCCAAATATGGGAGCCATTAAACTATCAATCACAATGCCGTAACCAAAGGCTAGAACACCTGATAGGATTGTTGCCCATACAGAACCTGAACGCTTGGGTAAGAAACGCCAGATTACCAGCACTACTGCAAAACTAATGATTTGAAAAATGACCCAAATCCCAAAGCCTAGCAAAAAGGAAGATATTAACATACTAAGGCTCATAACCAGGACTGCAAAGCCTAATCCTTCAACGGTGACTAGCACGAAAAAAAGGGCTGAAATAGGTTGGATATTAGGAAAAGGGGCAAACGCATAGCGAAGAACCACGCAAAGCGCTGATAACAAAGCTATTTTTGTCATTTGTCTGAGTTGCAGCTGCCATCTTGTGTGTCTCATAAAGCTATTATCTCAAAAAAACCTTAGTTTGACTAGCATCGTTTTATCAAAAAGCAATTCTATGTCAAAAAAGATAGTACGCTTACCCTTCTGCCCTTAAAACCTTTTCTCTATCAAGAAAACAGCTTATAAGGGCAGCTGTTTCTTGAGGTTTTTCCTCGTGAGGGCTATGCCCACAATCAAGCGTTTTATCCACAAAAATAGACTTCGGTACTTGCTCTAACATCTCTGCTTTTAGTGGCAGTAACTCTTGATCAGACTGAGCGATCAGTAAAGTCGGACAGCCTACCAAAGCAAGATAGCCCTCTAATTGCCTTTGAAGACTAATTAACGCCAAAACACTATCTTGATTCACATTCAACTGATAAGTACCTTGCCGCCAAACAAAGCTCTCACGCAAAGCTGTCTCCAGATTCGAAGACCAGTAACAAGCACTGGCTTTTTCTTCTTTCACCAAGTTTTCGAGGTCTGTCGTGACTGTTTCTGCTAAGAAAGTTTTGGTCTCTTTCAAGTCCTCATCTAAGGAACAAAAGGAATCAAACTGATAATAACCACCATCCAGCAATACCAACTTTTCTATATTAGGGCAATGCTTAGCCAAAAAAGGCGCCAAATTAGCTCCCATTGAATGGGCAATCAGAACAAATGAGTCCTTAGCAGGCACCTTGTCTTTAAACCAATCCAACAATTCTTCTGGACTAGTCACCCGATCTTCATAATGACAACCATGACCAGGTAAATCAATGACTGTCATAGGCTCACCTAAAAAATTTTCCAAGTCTTTAACATGATAGGCATTCCCGCCCAATCCTCCCAAATAATAGAGATTACTCATTATCGCCTTCTCCTTAATCCATTATGATGCCCTTAGGTGACATTCATTATAGTAAACAAGAACAGGAAAAACATACCTGCCTCCCAATCTCTTGTGTTTAACCTTACTCTGCCTTTCAATTCTTCAGTCAAAAATGCTCAAAATTGGGCAATGTGTCTTAGATATTCCTGACCCCCTGTTAAAAGACTTAGCCCCAAACAGTGTCAATAACCTCTTTAACAAGTGCTAACTTCTTCCACTGATCGTCTTCTGTTAAGATGTTGCCTTCTTCTGTTGAGGCAAAGCCACATTGGGTTGAAATCCAAAGCTGCTCTAAAGGTAGATACTGACTGGCTTCACGTAGCCTAGCAACAAGCTCATCTTTTGATTCAAGTTCTGGAAATTTAGAAGTGATTAAGCCCAACACTGCAACTTTTTCTGGATCTTGGAAGGCCGTCAGGGGTGAAAAATCTCCTGAACGCTCATTGTCAAATTCAAGGAAATAGGTTTTAGCCGCCTCATCCCCAAAGAGTTCTTTTGCGATAGGCTTGTAACCTCCTGATGTTGCCCAAGTCGAATGAAAGTTCCCTCGGCACACATGCGTATTAACCACTAAGCCGTCTGGCACATTTTGGTAAACATCATTGTTCAAGGTTAAAAATAAACTTGCCAGATCATCTCTGACTTCATCTTTTGTTTTTCCTTGGGCTTGCCCCCAAGCGGTCAAGAACTGATCGTCAACCAGAACACCCCAAGTACAATCATCAACTTGTAATGTTTTTAAGCCGGCAGCTACTAAGTCCGAAATGACTTGTAAATAAGCTGCTGTTAAATCTCGGCGAAAGTATTCAAAATCTGGATAGATAGCATTCAAGCGTTCCACATGCTCGTCATCACGAATCAACTCAAAATAACATTGTGCTGGCGATGGAATCGTGTACTTAGCTTCGACAGCCACTCCTTTAGCATCAACATAGGCTTTCAAAAACCGATAAGCGTCAACAAAGGGGTGGTTATGACCTGTAATTTTGCCTGCAATTAGAGCCGAATCAGCCTTGGTTTCTTCTCCGTGAAAGTGATAACCCGATGCAGCCTGAACATGCTCGATTCCTCCTAGTCCCCAAAAGAAGTCCAAATGCCAGTAAGCACGGCGAAATTCACCATCGGTTACCTTTTCCAAGCCAGCAGCTAATTGTTTATCCACCAAATCTCTGATGGCACTATCTTCGACAGCCTTCAACTCTTCAGCTGAAAGGTTGCCTCGTTCATAATCGGCACGAGCAGTTTGCAAGACTTCTGGACGTAAGAAAGAACCAACATGTTCAAAATATTTTTTCACCATAAATCTTCTCCCCATCATTTTGATGACTATTATTGTAACAAATATTGTAACAAAAGCAATTATAGTTGAGAAATATATCTTTTCTATGGTTTCATATAAATTTTAACTATACGAAATATGTCAATTCTGTGACAAAATGCCTTAACCATGGCTTTTCAAGGCAAGTTGCTTTGATTTTTTGTATTTTTTAAGTTACAATATAGGACGATGAGAAAGAGAATTAAGCCATTTGTTGCCTTGATATTCTTGGGACTCCCCCTCTTAATCTTAGTGATTGCCCAAATTCATGCTTCCTTAGCACGTTCGGCACAATTGAACGCTGCTAAAGCAAGTATCCCTCGTGCAAGCACTGCTTCTAAGGTGAAGACAACGGCAACAAGTACAGAAAAAACAGACGTCATTACGTCCCTGAATCCTATCATCGACCTTTCGGCATGGCAACGACCTGAAGAAATTGACTATGATACCCTAGCCACAACTATTTCTGGGGTAATCGTTCGTGTCTTTGGAGGGTCAGGTATTGGGATTGATAACAATGCTACCAACGCAAAGGGCGTTGATAAGTCTTATAAACAACATATTACAGAATTCCAAAAGCGCAAGGTTCCAGTAGCTGTCTATGCTTACGTCATGGGAAAAAGTGTTGAAGAGATGAAAGAGGAAGCCCGGATTTTTTACAAGAAAGCCTCTCCTTACAAACCAACCTACTACTGGCTTGACGTCGAAGAAAAAACGATGGAAAATATGGATAAGGGGGTCGAAGCTTTTCGCAGTGAACTCAAAAAACTGGGTGCCAAAAATATTGGTATCTACATTGGGACTTACTTCATGGAAGAACATAGCATTTCAACGAAAAACTTTGATGCGATTTGGTTCCCGACCTACGGTACTGACTCCGGCTACTACGAGGAAGCCCCCAATACCGTACTCAAGTACGATCTTCATCAATACACCTCCCAAGGTTACCTCGCTGGCTTTAATAAGCCTCTCGACCTAAATCAAATTGCTGTTAATAAAGACATTGGCAAGACCTACAAAAAACTCTTCGGTCAACTGCCAAGTAAAACAGCCCAAGGCAATTAAAACCTTCCTGTTGACAGGATGGTTTTTTTTCGATAAACTAACTGTAAACGGTATCATTTTCCCTTTGAAAATGGGATAAATACCTTTAATTAAATATCACAAGGGAGTGCCTCACGGCTGAGACCACTTTAGTGGAATCCTTATCAACCTGATCTGGTTAGTACCAGCGTAGGAATTGTGTCATCATGATTAACGATAAGACTCCCTTCATTTGAAAAGGAGTCTTTTAATGTCTAAAAATCTTAATGCGCTCATTGAAGCCGCTATTTTTGCAGCCTTGGCAATGGTACTATCTTTTATCCCAGACTTTGCGAATTGGTTCTCCCCTTCCTTTGGCGCTATCCCTCTAGTTCTTTTCGCCTTGCGTCGCGGAACAAAATATGGTCTTTTGGCCGGTCTCATCTGGGGGCTCATGCATTTTATCTTAGGCAAGGTCTATTATCTCTCCTTGTCACAAGTGCTGATCGAGTATATCTTGGCTTTTATCTCAATGGGCTTGGCAGGCCTTTTATCAGCTAATCTCCAAACAGCTATTCGAGCTCATAAAACGAAAAAAGCTTGGTTTATCGGCTTGCTGGCTAGCTTTTTAGCGGTCGGTGTTCGCTATTTCTGGCATTTCCTAGCCGGTGTTATCTTTTGGGGATCTTATGCGCCTAAAGGGGTATCTGCTGTCTGGTATTCTTTTACTGTCAATGGCATTGCAGGTCTATCCACTTTCATCCTTGTCACCCTTAGCCTTTCCCTACTACTGACCGTACAGGCAGGCTTCTTTATCCCTAAAAAAGCATAGGCTCGTCACTGGAAATAGCAAAGGCAATAAGAACCTTCATCTAAGGCTTATCATCACAAAAAATGGTATAATGGACATTATACTATTTTTTATTTGGAGGTTTTTATGTTGGGATGGATTAGTCGCCTGATAAAAGGGATTATTATAGCACTAGGCTTCATTCTCCCTGGTGTATCCGGTGGAGTATTAGCGTCTATCTTGGGTTTATATCAAAAAATCATTGCTTTTTTAGCACACCCTCAACGGGATTTTCTAAAAAATGTTCTCTTTTTCCTCCCTGTCGGTATTGGGGGGATTCTTGGAATTGCTTTATTTTCAGCACCGCTTGAGTGGTTACTAGAACACCATCAGGTGGCGACTCTTTGGGGATTTACTGGTGCTATCGTTGGAACCTTGCCAAGTCTTTGGAAGGAGGCCACTGTAGCCTCTAAGCGAGATGCTTGGGATTGGGGAATTCTGAGTCTAACCTTTTTGATTTCAGGGTTTTTACTCTTTTTCTTAAACGATTTGGTCGGCACACTCCCAGCCAATTCACTAAGCTTTGTGTTAGCTGGATCGCTCATAGCACTCGGTGTTTTAGTCCCTGGACTTAGCCCATCTAACCTCCTTCTGATTATGGGACTCTATACTCCTATGCTTACCGGCTTTAAGCAATTGGACCTCACCGGCGTTTTCTTACCGATAGCCATCGGGGGAGGTCTCACCATGCTTCTCTTTTCAAAAGCTATGGATTATGCCCTAGACCATTATCATTCTCGCGTCTATCACTTTATCCTGGGATTGGTGACTTCCAGTACACTGTTGATTATTCTCCCTAATCCTCACTCTACGGAAAGTATTTCTTATGCCGGATCCGGTTTTGGCACCTATCTTCTAGCCATTCTTCTCTTTCTTGGAGGAGTTGCTCTTGGAAAATGGATGAGTCAATTAGAAAGCAAGTACAAATGAGTAAAAAGCAAAAAATTAAAAAAACGCTTGTCGAACAGATTTTAGACAAGGCTGGCATGAACTATGAAAGCCTCGTCCTCAATGCCAAAACAGAAGCACTGCCAGAGGATATCGACCGAAACACCATCTTTAAGACACTAGCCTTATCAGGCGATAAAACCGGTCCCGTCATCGGACTTGTCCCTATCACCGAACACTTATCGGAAAAGAAGCTGGCTAAGCTATCAGGAAATAAAAAGGTCCATATGATTCCTCAAAAAGACCTTCAAAAAACAACCGGCTACGTGCATGGTGCTAACAATCCTATTGGCATTCGCCAAAAGCACACGTTTCCTATCTACATTGACGACAGTGCTCTTGAGATTGGAAATATCATCATATCTAGTGGTGAAATCGGTCGGTCTATCCGTATCAACAGTCAGCTTTTAGCTGACTTGGTACAAGCTACATTCGCGAATATTAAGGAGTAACAAGAATGTCATTTATCGGAAATCTTATTTGGTTTATTTTTGCAGGTTTTTGGTCCTATCTCTCATGGACTTTATCAGGCATCCTACTATGTCTGACTATCGTAGGGATTCCACTAGGATTACAATGCTTTAAGATTGCAACCTTTGGCTTATTCCCATTTGGAAAAGAGGTTGTCATCACCTCTAATGGTTTTAGCCTATTGCTCAATATTCTGTGGATTATCTTTTTTGGTTGGGAATTAGCGCTTATTCACCTGACATCTGCTTTTTTCCTTTGCCTCACCATCATTGGCATTCCCTTTGCCATTCAAAGCTTAAAATTGGCACAGATTAGTTTGTTCCCATTTGGGGTTAGAGTCGCTCAGAGGTAGGTGCATCATGTTATTGTATTTTGTTAGACATGGAAAAACAACATGGAATGCTGAAGGTCGTTTCCAAGGAGCCAGTGGGGATTCACCGCTTCTAGAAACCTCCTATAACGATATCGCTCAGCTCGGACAGCGTCTTGCTCACGTACACTTTGATAAAATTTTCTCCAGTGATTTAAAGCGCGCTAACGACACGGCTCAACTGATTCTCAAGTATCATCAAAATCCAAATCAAAACATTATCCCAACTAAAGCCCTCAGAGAGTGGGATTTGGGAAAGCTTGAAGGGCAAAAAATTCGCTTAATCAGCGATATCTATCCGTCACAGATGCATGCTTTTCATCATAATCTAGCCCTCTTTAAAGCTCAAATGTTTGAAGCCGAATCTGTTTTTCAAGCCACAAATCGCTTAAGACAGCTCTTGCAAGAACAGGCTATTAACCAAGGAGACAACTTACTCTTTGTTGGCCACGGTGCTCATCTCACCGCTTCTATCCGTAGCTTATTGGGGTACGAACCAGCCCTACTAAGAGCTGAAGGGGGACTGGACAATACCAGCCTGACCATTTTAGAAACGGATGATTTCAAACAGTATCAATTACGGGTTTGGAATGATACTAGCCATATAGAAGCCTAAAAGGCCTTTGGATAACCAAAGACCTTTTAGTTTGCATATTTCATGCGGAGAATCTTCTCCTGCTGCTTATCTAAGCGCAGTAATATCACAACTTTATCGATACTCATATTACTTTCTAATAAACGTTCTGCGGCCATCATAAGGCCATTGTTGAGCCCCATTTCAAGAATGGGGTTCTTTTTATCGTTAACATCGAAAATAAATTTGTTGTCAGGTAAGTCAAATAAGACTTTAACAGCCCCATAGAGCTGCTCAAAGTTATCAATCGCGACGTCATAAACTGGTTTTGTCCCAGGCTTTAAAACACGCCCCCTGTGATTAAACCACATGGCATGCCAGCCACCATTTTTAGCTCCCATGACATCATTATCGTAAGAATCTCCCACATAGAGTGTTGTTGCCGGACTCATGTCAAATTGTTCTGCAGCTAAATTAAAAATTTCCTTCTCAGGTTTTTGAAAGCCGGTCGCCTGACTGACAATCACTCGTTTGGGCTCCACGTAATCATACAAGCCCAGCTTTTTGACTTTTTTGAGCTGATGCTCTGTCGGCCCATTTGTGATAATACCGATAGGAACATTTTTTGACTTTAAAAAATCAAGCGTCATGCGCATTTCATCCAGCATGGTGATATTGTCCAACTCATGCTCGTAAACCTCTTGAAAGTGCTCTCCTTCCGCCTCAGTAATCCCACGGTAGCCAAATTCGAGGAGAGTCTCCCTACAACGCCAAAAGCGAAAATACTCAGTCGTCCATTCACCCGCCATCACACGCGGAAAACCAATATCAGAATAGTGCCTAAATCGAATATAAGCTTGGTTGATTTGGCTCATATCAAAGTCAGCAAAGCATTTTTCCATCGCTAGGCGATAGGGAGCCTGTTGATCATAAATGGTATCATCAACATCAAAAACAATTGAGGTTATCATGACTGCTAAATCTCTTTCCTATTTTTTCAAACGTTATCATTATATCATTTTCTGTATTTTTTACCAAATGCCATTCTAACACTAGTGAATTATCAAGCGTTTTGTGTTACAATAAAGTGATAATTTATTGGAGGATGTCATGTCTAAAGACCATATTGAAGAATTAAATGACCAAGAAATTGTTCGTCGTGAAAAAATGGCGGCACTTATTGAACAAGGAATTGACCCTTTTGGAAAACGTTTTGAGCGTACGGCCAACTCTGCGCAACTCAAAGAAAAATATGCTGATAAAAGTAAAGAAGAGCTACAAGATTTAAATGAAACAGCCATCGTTGCAGGGCGTTTAATGACAAAGCGTGGCAAAGGTAAAGTCGGCTTTGCCCACTTGCAAGACCGAGAAGGCCAAATTCAGCTCTATGTCCGTAAAGATACTGTCGGTGACGACAACTATGAGATTTTCAAAAAGGCTGACCTTGGTGACTTCCTTGGTGTTGAAGGTCAAGTGATGCGAACCGATATGGGAGAGCTCTCTATCAAGGCAACTAAGATTACCCATCTTTCAAAGGCTCTTCGCCCACTGCCTGAAAAATTCCACGGCTTAACCGATGTTGAAACCATTTATCGTAAGCGTCACCTTGACTTAATTTCCAACCGCGCTAGCTTTGAGCGGTTTGTCACACGTTCTAAGATTATTTCTGAAATGCGTCGTTATCTCGATAGCCTTGGTTTCCTTGAAGTTGAAACACCTGTGCTTCACAATGAAGCTGGAGGGGCTGCTGCTCGTCCATTCATCACCCACCACAATGCCCAAAATATAGACATGGTCCTTCGTATTGCAACGGAGCTACACTTAAAACGCCTCATCGTTGGTGGTATGGAGCGCGTCTATGAAATTGGACGTATCTTCCGTAACGAAGGGATGGATGCGACGCATAATCCTGAGTTTACCTCTATCGAAGTTTACCAAGCCTATGCTGATTACCTTGACATTATGGACTTGACAGAAGGTATTATCCAACACGTCACTAAGGCTGTGAAGGGAGACGGACCAGTTATCTATCAAGAGACCGAAATCAAGATTAACGAACCTTTCAAACGCGTTCACATGGTTGACGCTATTAAAGACATTACAGGGGTTGATTTCTGGCAAGAGATGTCTCTGGATGAAGCTGTTGCTATCGCTAAAGCGAAAAAAGTACCTCTTGAAAAGCACTTCACTTCTGTTGGTCACATCATCAATGCCTTCTTTGAAGCATTTGTTGAAGAAACTCTTATCCAACCAACATTTGTCTATGGGCATCCGGTTGAAGTTTCACCACTGGCTAAAAAAAATAGCGATGACCCTCGTTTTACAGACCGCTTTGAGCTCTTCATTATGACTAAGGAATATGGAAATGCCTTTACAGAGCTCAATGATCCTATTGATCAATTGGCACGCTTTGAAGCACAAGCCAAAGCTAAAGAACTCGGTGATGACGAAGCAACTGGTATTGACTACGACTATGTTGAAGCACTTGAATACGGAATGCCTCCAACAGGTGGATTGGGAATTGGTATCGACCGACTCTGTATGCTTCTGACAGATACTACGACCATCCGTGATGTCTTACTCTTCCCAACGATGAAGTAATCCTAATCAACCAAACTCACACTCCCTTAACCAATAATCTAAGGGAGTTTTTTTAGCTCTTTTAGCCTCTTTATCATTGCCTTTTTCCTTAAAAGTGATAGACTAGAGCTAATCATCACTAAGGAGATATCATGTCTAAACACTTTTTAACACTCTTATCTGCTGCTATTTTTGCCTTATATGGTATCGTCACCCATAAATGGGCCTTTATCCTCTTAGGAGGAGCCTTTACCCTTATGGCGATAGCAGAGTACCTCAAACGTCAAAATAAGCTTGGCAAATAACGCCAAGCTTATTTTTTGAATGCTTCAACTAAGACCTGAAATTCCTCATTGGTTAAGGTAATTCCTTTGCCCATCTTAGTATGATCTGGACTCCAAGTTCTAATATCAAACTTTGCTTCAGCCCCATTAAAGCTCACACGGTTAAGCTCTTTCGTCCAGCCCTTATCATTTTCAGATAGAACTAACAGTTTTTCAACAATATCAAATGTAAATTCTGCCATTATTGAACCTCCTACTTTACTATTCGTTATGTTGTCACTATTATACCATGAACTAGCTAAGATGTTGTGTTTTTATTTCAGTATTCAAATACTACACCCCAAAAATCAACTGTCAGGAATAATATGTTAATACTAAAAATGGTATTTTATTTCAAAAAATTAGTGACAAGTCTTGTTTATTATGATACCATAGAGGGGAATCAAAAGTAGGAGCTATTATGGCAAATCACTGGAATAAAAATACTCTGCCAGATGAGCAAGGCCATCAGAATGTAGAGTTAGAACAAAAATACCAACACTATCATGATTTTGATCATAATCATATCAAACTTAAAGAACTGGCTTTCTTTGGGCAACTTGCTATATTCTCCATTTTTACGGTATTAACAGCTTTTGCTTTTCTTAGTTTTAATTTTAGTACTTATCTCGCTTTTCCACTAGCTATGCTGGTTGCTACTGCTTTAACCTCTATCGTTTATCAAATCATTATTACATTTATCAAAAAATAAGACTTTACAAGTATCCCTGTAGAGTCTTATTTTTTACTTCTAATCATCTTGTCATTGGGTATTAGCCAAGCCCTTGCAAATACTGAGAAAAATAGATAGTTCAATCCTTTCGTCAATAAGATGCCGTTAATCTCTTGGAGATACCTCTTCCACCAGAAAAAAGTTTTCCCAGCACCCTCTGCAATACAATCAATATCATCTGTATGCCTAGTCAACACAAAGGGCTGGCTTTCACTGTAAATCTTACAACAGGAGCATTAGCCACAGCGTTAAAAAGACTTCGTTCTAACTAAATAGAACAAAGTCTTCATCATAATTATCATTTGTTTAACTCTCAGGAATCTGTTTTGACGGATTAGTTCCTTTCCTTAAACATGTGATGGTACCGCCGCTAATAAATCTGTGATTTTCGCTGCATCTGACCCACCTGCCATAGCCAAGTCTGGTTTTCCTCCACCACGACCTGATACAATTGGCGCCAAAGCTTTAATGGTATTGCCCGCATGGACAGTATCAGATTTACTTGCCACAAGGACATTCACTTTATCACCGATACTTGCTACAAGGACAAGAACATCTGAGTAATCTTGTTGTTTCCAATTGTCTGCCAATGTGCGTAAGGCCCCAGCATCCGCAACATCGACTTGAGCAGCAATGTAACGAACCCCATTAGCTTCTTGAACTTCCTTAAACAAATCGCTCGCTTGTGCTGCTGCTGCTTTTTCTTTGAGTTCAGTATTTTCTTTTTGCAACTCACGTACTTGTTCGTTCAAGTTAGCTACTCTATTAGGAACTTCTTTTAACTGTGGCGCTTTTAGTGTTTTAGCAACAGCTTTTAAGGTATCTTCTTGATCACGGAAGGCTTTAAAGGCTTCTTTTCCGGTCACCGCTAAAAGACGACGTGTGCCTGATCCAATCCCCTCTTCTTTAATAATCTTAAAAAGACCAATTTCTGAAGTGTTATCCACATGGGTACCACCACAGAGCTCTACTGAGTAATCCCCAATGGTAACAACACGAACTAATTTTCCATATTTTTCACCAAAGAGTGCCATGGCTCCCATTGCCTTAGCAGTATCTAGGTCAGTCTCAACCGTTTCGATGTGGATAGCCTTCCAAATCTGCTCATTGACTTCGTCCTCAATACGGCGAAGTTCTTCAGCCGTTACTGCCTCAAAGTGAGTAAAGTCAAAGCGCAAGAAGTCTTCTTCATTCAATGAGCCCGCTTGGGTCGCATGTTCTCCGATGACATGGTGAAGAGCTGCGTGAAGAAGATGGGTTGCTGTATGGTTTTTCTCAACCGCAAAACGACGCTCTTTATCAATTTCCAGTGAATAGACAGTACCAGTTGATAGGCTTGCAAGAACTTCTACCGTGTGAAGAGCTTGACCGTTTGGTGCTTTTTGAACATCGATGACCTTAGCGACAATCTCACCAGCTTCATTTTTAATCACACCGTGGTCTGCAACCTGTCCACCCATTTCAGCATAAAATGGGGTTTGGTCAAAGACAAGAAGGGCTTGGCCTTCAGAAACAACTTCTGAACGTTCATTATCCACAACAATAACAGCAAGCTTAGATTCAAGGCTATCAACATCGTAAAGGAAGGTTGATGGCTCTGTAATGCCAGCTAGCGTTTCATTTTGCATGCCCATTGATCCACCTTTAACAACCGCTGCACGCGCACGTTCTTGTTGCTCTTTCATAGCAGCTTTAAAGCCGGCATGGTCAATCTTATAGCCCGCATCTTCTGCCAACTCTTCAGTTAATTCGACTGGGAAGCCGTAAGTATCATAGAGTTTAAAGATGTCCTTACCTTCCAGTGTGTCTTTGCCTTCAGCTTTTAGAGTCTCAAGAACTTCTTGTAGGTGACCGGTTCCAGCATCAATAGTACGTGCGAAGGTTTCTTCTTCACGTTTGATAATTTTTTCAATAAAGTCACATTTTACCAGAATTTCTGGATAGTAACTTTGCATGATTTGCCCAACAGTTGGAACTAATTTGTAAAGAAATGGCTCTGTGATGCCTAAACGACGACCATGCATAACCGCTCGACGAAGAAGACGACGTAAAACATAACCACGACCTTCGTTTCCAGGAAGAGCACCGTCACCAATAGCAAAAGACAAGGCACGAATATGGTCTGCAATCACTTTAAAGCTCATGTTATCGCCATCTGGATCATACGTTTTACCCGAAAGGATTTCAACTTGTTCAATAATTGGCATGAACAAGTCGGTTTCAAAGTTTGTCTTAGCACCTTGGAAGATAGCTGCCAAACGTTCTAATCCCGCTCCCGTATCAATATTTTTACTCGGTAACTCTTGATACTCAGAACGTGGGATACTAGGATCAGCATTGAATTGTGATAAGACGATGTTCCAAATTTCAATATAGCGGTCATTTTCTAAATCTTCCTTGAGCAAGCGAATCCCAATATTATCTGGGTCAAAGTCTTCACCACGGTCAAAGAAAATTTCAGTATCAGGACCAGAAGGACCTGCCCCAATCTCCCAGAAATTTTCCTCTAAAGGAATGAGGTGATCAGGTTCAACCCCTAAAGCAATCCAGCGGTTATAAGAGTCCTTATCTTCTGGGTAATAAGTCATATATAGCTTTTCCTTTGGAAAAGCAAACCATTCTGGACTTGTTAATAACTCAAAGCCCCATTCAATAGCTTCATCACGGAAATAATCACCAATTGAAAAGTTACCAAGCATTTCAAACATGGTGTGATGACGGGCTGTTTTACCAACATTTTCAATGTCATTCGTCCGAATTGACTTTTGAGCATTCGTGATACGTGGATTGTCAGGGATAACAGAGCCATCAAAATATTTTTTTAGCGTCGCTACGCCTGAGTTTATCCAAAGAAGGGTTGGATCATTGACAGGAACCAAATTAGCTGATGGTTCTACAGCGTGTCCTTTTGATTTCCAAAAATCAAGCCACATTTGGCGAATTTCGGCTGAAGATAATGGTTTCATTCTTGTCTCCTCTTAAATATTATTGTTAAATGCCTTAACATAACTAATAGCACTGACCAAGAACTTGGTTAACAGTCTAAACCTTTCGTTGTGACTATCAAATGGCCAGCAAACTTTTTTGCCCAAGCAAGCTGATAGCTGTTCCTAGCCTTTCTCCATCTTCATGATGACAGTACTTCCTATCACAACAAAAGACAAGCTCATCTAACGAAGGGCGAAAAACCGCGGTACCACCTTCATTCAATGAACTTGTCATTCTCATTATTATGTCGATATTTAAACGGTAAGTAGCAAACTTTTCTGGTCTCGCTGATTCACAACAACCATCAGCTTTCTGAAGAGAACACTCAAAAAATCATTCTTACTCTTTCTATTATAATGATTTTTCTTCGTTTGGTCAAGATAGACTATTTCGAAGAACTGCTTGAATTAGCCGTTGTAGATCCATAATTAGCTAAGATATTGCTGAAGCTCTTGTCCTTGATTTTAACGTTGGCTTTTTCAAGAGCTTTGGCAATGACGCTATTGCGGAACGTGCTGTCTGATGTTTTCGCATTGAGGATGGTTTCTTTCAAGCGTTTTTTATAAGTTTTCCAATCCCCATTTTTGCTTTCTTTTTTGATTGTTTTAACAATATAGTAGTTAGGTTGGTAGGTTGTTGTGTCTGTCACTTCAATCACATCAGAAATCTCACCCTCCTTCAACTTGAAAGCAGCTGTTTGGACTTCTGTTGGCAGGGTTGTGTCAGACGAATCAAAACGATACTCCACCTTGTCTGCCTTGGTATTATCCTTTGCTACTTTAGCAAAGTCGGCACCTTCTTTTTTAACCTCTTCCAAGACCGATTTAGCCTTGGACTCATCATCTAATTTAATGACTTCTACTGTTGTTTCTGGGGTGTAATTTTGATAAGCTTCTTTGTAGTTGGCCGTTGTTAACTCTTTTTGAGCCGCTTTGTTGACCGCATACTCAATCAACTTCTCTACACGAATTTGTTGCTTATATGTTTTTTCGGTCATACCAGCTGATGATAAGGCAGCAGAGAAGTTTGAACCATAGGCTTCAGCTTGCTCATCGTAGGCTTTGGTAACTTCTTTATCACTAACCTTATCCCCGTATTGTTCTTCAAAAACACGATCAAGCACCAGTGTTAGCATGGCTTGTTGGCCTGCCGTAGTGTCTTTAGCTTGATTATAAAAGTCAGAAACAGTAATCGTATCACCTTTCATCGTGATAAGACTCTCTTTAGGACTTGTCTGAGAAGAACAGGCTGCTAAAGTCAGCACAGACATCAAGGTCACAACACCTGTTACCAATTTGGTTTGTTTTTTCATTATTAACGAACTCCTTTAAAAAGGGAGTTAACCTATTGGATTGACTCCCACTTTTATTAACAGTTTTCATTATACCATAACTTGGCTTAAATGTAGCTTAATCAGGTAAAATGACCTGTTCTGTATTTTTACGAATCATGAGTAAGCCATCACTCATCGGCAAGAGACTAGCTGTCAAATCTGGGTGTTTTAAGGTTGCATCCAGTAAACGATGCAAACCACGATAGATGGTTCTCTGCCCTCTTCGAACGTCTTCGATAGGCTTGACGATATCGCCTCCTTGAAAAACATCGTCAAAAAGGATAATTCCCCCCATTTTCAGATGGTTTAGAATCTGTGGTAAAAAGACAATGTATTTCGATTTAGCCGAATCCATGAAGACAAAGTCATACTCTTGATTTAAGTCATTTATCACATCCGCAGCATCACCCTCTACGAGAGTAATTTGATGCCGACTATCATACTTGGCAAAGTTATCTTTAGCCAGAGCAATCATCTCAGGATTGCGATCAATCGTTGTAATCTGGGCTTCAGGAGCATATTCAGCCATCAACAAGGCTGAAAAACCAATCGCCGTCCCAACCTCCAAAATATGCTTGGGTTGTAAAGACTGCATCAACAATCTAAAATAGGCTACTACTTCATGTTGGATAATAGGAATATTATGAGCATGAGCAAAGCCTTCAATCTCAGCTAAATGCCCTTGATTTTCTAATAAATGCGACCGCATATAATCCACAATAGCTTCCTTGACAATGGGACGACGCATATTGTGATTTGCGTTTTTTGAATAACTCTCAACCATGCCTATAGTATAGTGAATGTCCTCTTAAATGTCAAGAATTCTAGCAACAACAAGACCTACGGCTCACTAAGCGATTTGTATGGTTTCGTTGTTTAAGCAACCGTGATTAATACTCACCAAACCATTGAAAAATCGGATGGATACTATCTCTTAGTTGAGTTTATCCACCAAGGCTTCTAACTCATTTAAGCGGCTTTCAAAGACTGCAAAGGCTCCCTCCAAGTAATCGGCATGAGTCATATCAACACCTGCTTTTGCAATCACATTAAGGGGGTAGTCAGAGTTTCCTGCTTTGAGGTAATCCAAATACCGGTCTTTATCGGTGTCATCACCATGGACAATGCGATCTGCCAGATAAGAAGCTGCTGCAAATCCTGTCGCATACTGATAAACATAAAAATTGTAATAGAAATGTGGGATTCTAGCCCACTCAAACTGAATTTCAGGGTTGTCTTTAGCAGCCAATCCGTAGTATTTTTCGTTCAATTTGGCGTAAGTGTTGTTGAGAAAATCACTGGTTAAGACTTGGCCTTCTTGATCGGCTTTATGGATGAGCTGTTCAAATTCAGCAAACTGGGTTTGACGGAAGATAGTCCCTTTAAAGCCATCCAAATAGTGGTTTAAGATGGCAAAGCGTTCTTTATCATCAGTAACCTCGTTTAACAAAGTTTCTGTTAAGATATTTTCATTGGTGGTTGAGGCAATCTCTGCTAAGAAGATGCTGTAATCACCATAGACATAGGGTTGATTTTCCCGCGTAAAGGTCGAATGTAAACTATGACCAGTCTCATGAACTAAGGTGTACAACTGATCCAAGGTGTCTTGCCAATTCAGAAGCATGAAGGCATTCGTATCGTAGGAACCACCGGAATAAGCCCCAGAACGTTTCCCTTTATTCACATGAACGTCAATCCAGCGTTCTGAAAAAGCTCTATGAACACGTTCTGAATAATCTTTCCCAAAAATACTGAGAACATCTTGCGCTTTAGCAAGTGCTTGGGGATAAGTCATCGCCATATTATGATTGGATAGAGGCGTATAAACGTCATACATCTTCAGTTCCTCTAAGCCAAGCAAACGCTGACGCAAGGACATGTAGCGATGAAGGAGAGGCAGGTGTTTATTGACAACCTCTAACAAGGTGTCATAAACTGCCTCTGGAATAAAGTTAGCAGAAAGCGCTGCTTGACGAGCTGAGTCGTAGCCTCTCACCTTAGCCTTGTAATTATGAACTTTTACCGTTGTCTGTAAGGTTTTAGCATAAGTGTGTTGGAATTGCTCATAAACTTGATAGTAAGCCTCGTAAGCCCCTTTACGCACCTCACGGTTTTGAGACTCCATTAGGCTAATAAAATTACCATGGGTCAACTCAACCAGCTCGCCTTGATCATTGGTTACCCAAGGATAGGTCACATCTGCATTGTCAAAAATTGAAAAGGTATCCGCTGCTGATGTAAAAATTTCAGAAGCACCTGCTAATAGCTCCTCTGCCTCTTGAGATAAAACATGATCTTTAGCAGCTAACAACCGTTCAAAATAGTGACTGTAACGCTCTAACTGCGGTTCCTCTACTTTAAAAGCCGTTAAAGTCTCATCTGTAATAGCCAAGAGCTCTGGTTCGTAAAACGCAAAGGTTTGACTGTAAAGGGCTGATAGGGCTGTCGCCTTTGAAGCCATCTCTTGATAGTAAGCTACCGTCGTATCCTGATCATTCTTCATCGAAGCATACACGTAGAGCTTTTCCAAACGGCGCAATAAGCCTAGTGAGGTCTCTGTCGTGACTAGCAACTGCTTGGCTGAGTCCAATAAATGACCAGCTAAGCCTTTTGCTTCTTTGATTTCAGACTCCAACTGTTTAAAGGCAACTTCCCAGGCCTCATCTGTTGCAAAAATAGTGGTTAAATCCCAAGTTTCTTCTTGCTTTAAATGACTACGATTATCTGTCATACAACTCTCCTTGACATCTTTTTCTCCATTTTATCATAAAAAGCCGGAGAATATAAGAGTTGAAATGCTCTAGGACCTTGCCATTTATAGTATTGCTCAAACTGATGATAATAGCTGTTAAGTTTCTCTTGGATTTGACTGTTAGGCACACTCACTTGCGGAGGCCTAATTTGAGGGTAAAAAGACTCTAATGGCTCCGTCAGCAAATTTTTCCCTTGTTGATAAGCTAAGGCTTGCTGATGCAGCCATTTAGGATTTTTATAGTACAACTGCTTTTGGATATAAGTTTGTGGCGACGGCAAACAGGCAACCTTTAGGGATACGATGCCTTTAGCCTGAAATGGGAATCGTAATAAAGCCATGATATCGCCTGCCAAGGAGCACCTTTTGGTTAAATAGACTAACTCTCCATTGAGCTGCTCATGAATCAAATACTGAAGCCGTAGTTCCTCTCGCTCCTTGTCCAGTTCCCACAGGTAAAATCCTAGCCTAGCACTGTAGGATAATAGCCTTCTTTGTAGAGGACTCAGGCGCTTTTTTAGCCACAGTCTTTCCCCTAACAACCAAACCACATACAGACCTTGTTCCTGATACTGTAAGCTGCGCTCAGTCAATTTGCTACTGCTTATGCTTGAACATTGAACTTCTAAAGCTAATTTGGGTGAGACAAAGACATCGATAACTTGATTGGTTTTAGCAAGGTATTTTTCAATTTCCACGTCATAATCTTTGGATAAGGTTTTATACAACTTTGCCTTCAAAAAGAGATGTTCTTCTGATTCATTTTCGGTATGGCAATAAGCTTGTTCACCAGCGATATGAGCAAAATGCCAACACTTAATCTGACCTTTCTTTAGACGGACAGGAGACTGACAAGAGGGGCAATAAAAAGTCTCCAATTGGAGATGAAAATCATCTTCTAGCGCATTCACTAGTTTTCCGTCATGCGTTTTAGCCACTAACATAAAAGCCTCCTACTGTATTTATACGTAAAAGTGACTCTTAAAACTCATGTACCCCCAAAAAAACAATCGGCCATTCCCGTTTCTCTGAAACACCCTCTAGGTAGTCTAGGTTATTGGTCTTACAAGCAAATCAAAAACCAGTCTGAAAACCTTCAAACTGGCTATAATCAACCTTATCTTAAGTCAGTTGACTAGCTGCGGCTTCATCAACAATCACAACCACATCATCGTGTTCTTGGAGGATACTACCTGGCAAATCTTCCGTCACTGGACCTTCAATCATCGCTTTGATAGCAGCTGCTTTTTCAGAACCAAAGGCAACTAGAACGATGGTTTTAGAGGCCATAATGGAAGCTATTCCCATAGAGAGTGCTTGCTTTGGCACGTCATCAATGCTGTCAAAAAATCGGCTATTGGCTTCAATGGTCGATGGTGCCAAATCAACCACATGTGTCTTGGTCTCAAATGGGGTTCCAGGCTCATTAAAACCAATATGGCCATTGCGACCAATCCCCAAAATTTGGAAATCAATTGGGTTATCCGCAATAATTCGGTCGTAGGCTTTAGCAGCAGCTACTAGGTCATCAGACTTCCCATCAGGAAGATAGGAGTGCTTAAATGGCTTAGCATCAAATAAATGCTCCGCCATAAAATGCGCATAAGATTGCTCATTGGAAGCGTCTAAGCCGACATATTCATCAAGATTAATGCTGGTCATAGCTGAGAAATCCAGGTTTGATTGTCTGATTTGCTCATAAAACGTCAAGGGACTTGATCCTGTCGCCAATCCCAACGTACGAATGCCTGTTGCCATTTTTTCTTTAAGTAAGGTGAAGGCTACTTCGCCTCCTTCTTGAGCATTTTTGACAGTAATGACTTTCATGGTTCTTCTCCTTAATTGGTCTATATCAATTTCTTAAAACTATTATATGGTATAGACCAATTTTTGTCAAGTTCATTCTTTTAACCTTTCCACTCAACAAATTCATCAACTAGTGTTACAATAAGAATGCTGTTTTTAGAAATAAAGATGATAACTAGGAGTCCTATGAATACAAACGATTTTGATTTTCACCTACCGGAAGAATTGATCGCCCAAACCCCTCTGGAAAAACGCGATAGCTCAAAATTACTGGTCCTAGACCCTGTAACTAAGGAAATGACCGATACGCATTTTGATCACATCATCGATCAACTCAATCCTGGAGATGCCTTGGTAATGAACAATACCCGCGTCCTACCAGCACGTCTCTATGGGGAAAAAGCTGAGACGCATGGCCACGTCGAGTTCCTACTATTGAAAAATACCACTGGAGATGAGTGGGAGGTCTTGGCCAAACCAGCAAAACGTCTCAAAGTGGGGACCAAAGTTTCCTTTGGAGATGGGCGTCTGATAGCAGAAGTGCTTGAAGTGCTTGAGCACGGAGGACGTATCGTTCGCTTCTCTTACGAGGGTATTTTCCTAGAAGTACTGGAAAGCCTTGGCGAGATGCCGCTACCACCTTATATCCATGAAACATTAGATGACCGTGAGCGGTATCAAACGGTTTACGCCAAAGAAAATGGCTCTGCAGCTGCACCAACAGCTGGCCTTCATTTCACACCAGAACTTTTGAAACGCATTGAAGCTAAGGGGGTCAAGCTGGTTTACCTCACGCTTCATGTTGGTTTGGGAACTTTCCGTCCTGTCTCAGTGGATAAAGTTGATGAACATGAGATGCATTCTGAGTTTTACCAGTTAAGCCAAGAAGCCGCTGATACGCTCAATCAAGTGAAAGCTTCTGGCAATCGCATTGTCGCCGTTGGAACCACTTCTATTCGAACGCTTGAAACGATTGGCAATAAATACAAAGGGCGCTTACAAGCCGATTCTGGTTGGACCAATATTTTTATCAAACCAGGCTATCACTTTAGGGTTGTTGATGCCTTTTCAACCAACTTCCACTTGCCAAAATCAACCCTTGTCATGCTAGTCTCTGCCTTTGCGGGACGTCGCTTTACCCTAGAAGCCTATCAGCATGCCGTTCACGAAAACTATCGTTTCTTTAGTTTTGGTGATGCCATGTTTTTAAAACGCCCTGCAACAGAAGCAGAAAACTAGATTAGTCAAAAAGACCTATCTCAAAACCGAGATAGGTCTTTCGTTTATCCAACTTTTAAACCATTCATGTTGACACGGTGCCATTGGTTTATCACATAGGCAATTTGTGTAAGCTGGTTATAGCCATACGCATTGATTTCTTCCGTATTTTCATCTGATCCGCCTAAATAACGTGTGTAAAGGGCTATCATATAAGGATTCTCCTCTTCAACAATCGCATCGATATTCAAGGCTTCACGAACATAGCCAGGCTTTTGGTAAACTACCAAATCAGACGGCAAATAGGTCTTATAATACTCACCAGGGAAAGACTGTCCAATATAGTAGAGAATGTCTTTATACTTCTTCTGATGACGCCAGAGATAATCTAGGACTTGAATGTAATAATCTGTCGTCGTTTTATTGCCATCACGTTGAATGGTTTTGATCTTACCTTTTGATTCCCCATAGCGTGAAAGCTTTTTATAAGCCTTATTTAAGCCTCCCAGACGCTCTGCCAAGGCATAGGCTGGTGTATTTTCCGAATACACTAATGAATACTCCTGCATATCTGGAATGGTCATTGCTCCATTAAAAGCAGCCACGTAAGAATCATGTTCTGGCTTGTATTCATAGGTCGTGTTCGTGATATCAAAACGCTCAGTCATCGATAGCTTGCCTTTAGCAACCTTATCAACCACTAACATATTTAAAGGTAATTTGTAGGTGGAACCCGCTGTCATGGCTTGCGTATCATTCATGGCGTAGGTTTTTCCAGTAGTAATATCCTTATAGGAAAAAGCAATGTTATGATGATCAATCCCTTGTAAATCCATATAGGCTGTGATAACCTCCGGCAAGGTCATATGAGCATAATCAAAAGCTAGACCATAGTTAGACATCACAGCTAAATCAGCTGCTTGAGCAGCATCTTTATCAGCTTGACTCTTTTCTGGAATGCTCTTTTTGGGGTGACTAACAGCTTTTGAAGGCTGACCTCCTTGATTTGAACCTGACTTCGTAAGCTGTCCTATCTTAGTCTTTTGATTGGTGACTAAGGGCTTTAGGTAATCCTTATAACCTATTATAATTATTAAAACAAGACTCACACCAATAGCACCTAACAAAACTTGATTGATTCGTTTTAACATCACAACTCTTTTCTTCCCCTAACTTCATAATTATTATAAAGGAAAATCAAATTTTTTCAATGCTTTTTCAGTAAATTATGAACTTTATTTAGCGATCCTAACCTTGACTCTCTCAAACCAGCTATTGCTGAAAAAATAATCGTAAACAGACAAAAAGAGTAGGTAAGCTACTCTTTTCAAGATTATTGCGCTGCTCTGTAAAGCTCAGCTACCTTATTCCAGTTGATCAACTCAAAGAAAGCTTTGATGTAGTCTGGACGGACGTTACGGTAGTTAAGATAGTAAGCATGCTCCCAGACATCCAAGCCTAAGATAGGTGTTTTGCCTTCCATAAGAGGGGTGTCTTGGTTTGGAGTTGACATCACTTCTAACTGACCTTCTGCATTGACCACAAGCCAAGCCCAGCCTGAACCAAAGCGAGTTGCCGCTGCTTGTGTGAAGGCGTCTTTAAAGGCATCAAAAGAACCAAAGGATTCATCAATAGCCGCTTTGACGTCTGCTGTGATTTCGGTTTTTTCAGGAGAAAGCAGTTGCCAAAAGAGGGCGTGATTCAAGTGCCCACCACCGTTGTTAATCAAAGCTTGACGAATGTCTTCTGGAATGCTATTCACATCTGAAAGAAGGACTTCAAGATCTTCTCCAATTTCAGGATGTTTCTCCAAGGCTGCATTAGCATTGTTAACATAAGCTGCATGGTGTTTGTCATGGTGAAGCGTCATAGTCTCTGCATCAAAATAGGGCTCAAGTGCATCGTAAGCATAAGGAAGTTCTGGTAAAATAATTGCCATGTGAATAACCTCTTTCATTTTATTACCCTTATCTTATCGCTTTTTGAGAATGCTTTCAAGAATTTTGTTTAACAACAAGCCCTCGTTGCTCTTAGCTCCTAAGGGTGAAATTGTTCTCTTGTCATCATTTTCAATAAGGCTATGTCAAAGAGATAGGCCTTGTCAACTAAGCCTTGTTTTATCTGATAGTCTGTTTCAATTAAGGTGGTGATACTGGTTTGTAAAAAGGCCAAACTTAAGTAAGTAGCATCTCTCAGAGCGTATTTGACCTGATAAGGATTAATCGCTCTTCCCAATAACTCCGAGAGTTCTTGCACAATCTGCGGTTCTTGTTTGCCTTCTTTCACCAAGAGCGTAATCTGTAAAAACAGGCGAAACTGCCCTAAAATCACCGCAATGAGTTTGATCTCATCTTCTCCTTGCAAGCGCAAATCCCTCACCAACTCCCGAGCCGCATCGACATCTCGCTTCAAGATGAGCTTGGTTAAATCAAAAATATTATCCTGTAAGGATTTTGGCAGGGCTTCTTGGATATCCTCTAGTGTGATGTGCCCTTGCTTTTTGTAGGTTTTTAAAAAAGCTAAATTGGTCAAACTATCTGAAAAATCAAAGCTAGACTTCACTAATAAGGCTTCTAAAGCAGCAGCATCCAGATGAAGTCCCTGATTGTTAGCATAAGCCCTCATATAAGTGCGGAGGTCTGCCTCCTTTAATGGGGTAGCCTCAAAAAGCTGACCATCCCTTTTTAGGCGTTTCACAATCCTACTGCGACCATCTAACTTTCCTGGCGCAAAAATTACCAATCGTGTGGTTGGGATAGGATTGGCAATATAAGTCTCAAATTGTTTCATCTCCTGTTCAGAAAGATAGCTTTTCTTGCTTGTTGTAAGGTCTAAAAAATAATCCAGAAGTACCACTTTTTCCTCTGAAAAAAAGGATAAACTTTCTAAATCCATCGCAGCATCGCTGTAAGAAACCTCACTGAGATCAAAATAGGACATGTTTAAGTCAGCTGGGTCGTAATCAATTTTCCTAAGCAGATCTGACTTGAGGAGCTCGTACTGTCCGATATCGTCACCCGTCACCACACTAAGGGGGGGTAAGTTGTCTAAGCTTAATTGTTCTACTTCTTCCATTGCAATCATAGTCACATTGTAGCATAAATATGATATCCTAGCACTCTCAAATGCTAAAAGAGCTAATCAGGCTTTCTTCACCGCTTGTTTAAAGGCTTTGGTAGCTTGTTTTACCCTTTGATAGCTACTTTGCTGGTGATAACTATACTTGCCTCTGGGGTTAAAATAGCTCAAGTCATAATCTCCTCCTTGCCGACAAGACCATCTACGACTTCGGTTGGGGGCTCTAAAATGCCTTGTCTTCTCTTGACGAAATAAGGGATCATGACGGCGGACGGGATCGACGTCCAGTTGCCAGTGACGCTTGCCCTCAGTCCCATAATTAAAGCTGGCGCCATTAACAATACCGCTTTCGGTAATGGTTTCATAGTCTGTCTCATTTAAAAAATTCCCTTGACTATCCAGGATAAACTCGGTATGAAATCCTATCAAAATCTTGATATTAGCTGATAAACGATCGTCTGGGTACCTAATATCCCCTTTTCTCAGAGCGATTTTATTATGAAGTCGAGCAGACGCATCAACACTGTATTCTCCCCGACACCAAAAATGCGGTCGTTTCTTTCCTTTGAGATAACAGGCCAAAGCATCACCATCCGTCATACCGGTTTGTTTAAAATTCCTACGAACATACTGTGCTTGATGGCTTGAAATAATATAGCGAAGCTGATGTACCCGCCTTTGCAACTGCCCACTTTGGGACAAACAATCCTCTGGAAAAACCCTCGAAACCAAGATCGCAAAGTCGTACCAAAACGGATCATCTGGCGATAGGGTCATGCTAAACTTATCCACTAACTGTTGATTTTGTTGACGTTTTCCAGTCAACTCACTCGGCATGGCAATAAGGTTTAAGAAGGCCCTTAAGCGCTCTTTGGGGACCATAAAAATAGCACTACGCTGCCATAAGCGCTTGAACAAAGGAAGACCAACCGTCAATTGGGACTGTGCTGCTATGTCTTCGTCAAATAAGGAGAGCAGTTGTTTTGACCAACCTTGCTCTAACAGTTCTTCTTGGGTAAAACGCATGTTCATACCCCCATTTTATCAAAATTATCGATACAAAACATGACCTAACAGAAAGGAATTTGCCATAATAATAGCTCAAAAACCGAGCAAGCTCGGTTTTCTTGTTTATTTAGGGATTCTCAACTCGGCTAATTGTTTGGTGATTTCCTCTAGAGGGGTGTTAACCTGCAACAAAGCGGCTGCTGTGTAGGCACCCTCTACCAAAGGCACATCTTGAATGGCAATATCCTTCTCAGAAAACTCCTTGGCCATTTCCAGATTCATGTGGGCTGAGCCCAAATCGTAAAATGCCAACAGGTGTGTCTTGGGATTGTCCTCAATAGCTGCCTGAACTTGCTCGAAACTAGAACCAATACCACCATCTTCGGTCCCGCCAACAAAGGTAATCGACACATCTTGAGCCACTTGCCGTATTAAATCAACAACACCCTGTGCGATGTGTTTCGAATGCGAAACAATAACCAGTCCACTATCAACCATCGCTGACCTCCGCTTCCAACAGTGCTTTAAATAAGAGTCCAGACGAATACGCCCCCGGATCAATATGCCCGACAGAGCGTTCGCCAAGGTAGGAAGCCCGTCCTTTAGTAGCTTTTAAGGCCTTGGTGGCTTCTACAAGGTAATCCACACGCTCCTGACTCAAGTCACCTGTCTTCAAATCTTCAAGAGCAGGAACCCAGACGTCAACCATGGTTTTCTCACCAAGATTGGCTTTTCCACGTTTTTGAATCATAGCTAATCCTTCTTGAAGACTATCAAGAAAACTAGCATCATTCTTTAAAGCTTTTGCCAATCCCATAAAAGCCGAACCGTAAAGAGGGCCTGAAGCACCGCCGACCTTGCTGATGAGTTGCATGGAAACCACCTTAAAAACAGCATCAGAAGATGCAAAGCCGTTCCCATCCAGTTGCTCTATGACTGCCGCCATGCCTCGTGCCATATTCCCGCCATGGTCACCGTCTCCGATAGGGGTATCCAGCTCACTGAGATAGGCTTTCTGCTCTTGAACCTTATCATTAAACAGGCGCATCCATCTTATCGCATTTTCTGGTGTCATAAAAGCTCCTTTCTACCAAGCTATGGTTGTCACAGGCGCCTTCAAAGCTGTTACCCATTCAGGGTCTTCCACTTTTAAGAGGGTCAAGGATAGACCTGTCATATCAATAGACGTCATATAGTCGCCCAGCTTCTTATACGAAAGATTAATACCTTTATCCGCTAATAATTGCGCTACGTCATTAGCAAAAACATACTGCTCCATCAAGGGTGTTGCCCCCATGCCATTGATTAGCATGGCATACTCATCACCTTTTTGGGCTTCAAAATCCGTCAACAATTTATCCACAAGCTCTTTGGCTAGAAGGGCTGACGGCTGCATTTTTTCTTTCTGATAACCAGGTTCTCCGTGAATACCAATACCATATTCAAACTCATCATCAGCTAAAACAAAGCCTGGTTTCCCAACTTCAGGCACTGTCGCACCCGAGAGAGCCAATCCAATAGTTTTGAGATTAGGAACCAAGCGTTTCGCAATGGCTTTGATTTCGGCTAGCGACTTGCCTTCCCTAGCGGCATATCCCAAAATTTTATGTACCAAAACCGTTCCAGCCACTCCTCGACGTCCTTGCGTGTATAAGCTATCTTCCACCGCAATGTCATCGTCAACAACAATACTATCCACTGCAATATCTTCCATTTCGGCCATTTCCTGAGCCATTTCAAAATTCATAATATCGCCGGAATAGTTTTTAACTACCATAAAGACACCAGCCCCCTCGTCTGCTGCTTTAATGGCTTCTAGAATTTGGTCTGGAGTAGGTGAGGTAAAGACTGCTCCACAAACAGCAGCAGACAGCATCCCATCACCAACAAATCCAGCATGGGAGGGTTCATGCCCAGAACCACCACCAGAGATAAGAGCAACCTTACCCGTTTTGTCAGCTTTACGGACGATAACATCATACCCCTCTAGGCGTTCAACCAAATCATCGTGGACAAAAGCAAGACCATCTAGCATCTCCGTCACAACGTCTTCTGGTCGGTTAATAATTTTCTTCATGTGATACTCCTTCCCAAAGTTCTGAAAGAGGCTAAAGCTCTTTCATTATTAAAAATGGTTACGCTTACATTATACCATGTTGGAGCTTATTTTCAACAGCTAGGTGGGGTGTTTTCTCCTTTTTAGAAACTGAAACTGTCTGCGATTTTTTATCTCTGAATAATACCAACAGCCGTTTTTTATCAGAAATCCTAGTAATTTTTTCTTGCATCTAAACAGATTAAGCAAGTATTTTATCCTATCCCCTAGTAACATCAATCACTACTACATGTCTTATCTCTATGATTTTATTCCATAAAAAAACACCCCCAGTGTTAGCTGCTTTCTCTAACGTTCAAGGGGGTGTTTTTGGGAAATCTAATGATCTTCATTAGCCATTACAATACGGTAAGGGTGTCATATCCTTACTAATCACTGACTTTTTCAAGGGGGCGTGATTTGCGTGCAATATCGGCTTGGATGGTTTCGATAAAGTCATCAATAGAGAGATTTTCAGTGGCTTTTTGACCGTAACGGCGCACGTTAACCGATTTTTCTGCCATCTCTTTGTCTCCAACAATCAACTGGTAAGGGATTTTGTTGGTCTGGCTTTGACGAATCTTGTACTGCATTTTTTCATTGCGCTCATCAACATCCGCACGAATACCAAGGTCACGAAGTCGCTTAGCCACTTCCCAAGCATAGTCAACATGAGCCTCGTTGGAAATTGGAATAACAGTAACTTGGTGTGGTGCCAACCAAGTCGGGAAAGCACCCTTATAGGTTTCGATAAGGATAGCTGTAAAGCGTTCCATGGTTGAGATAATGCCACGATGAATCATGACAGGGCGGTGCTCCTCTCCGTCATCACCGATGTAAGTGAGATTGAACCGTTCGGGAAGTAGGAAGTCCAATTGAATGGTTGATAGGGTCTCTTCATTCCCAAGGGCTGTTTTCACCTGAATGTCCAACTTAGGACCATAGAAAGCAGCCTCACCTTCAGCTTCAAAGTAATCCAATCCCATCTCATCTAGAGCTGCTTTGAGCATGCTTTGAGCATTGTCCCACATAGCATCGTTGTCATAATATTTTTCCTTATCTTCTGGATCACGATATGACAAACGGAAACGGTAGTCAGTCAAGTTGAAGTCCTCGTAAACATCAATGACCAATTGTAGCGCTTTTTGGAATTCTTCCTGAATTTGCTCAGGTGTCACAAAGATATGACCGTCATTAAGGGTCATCTCACGAACACGTTGAAGACCTGTTAAGGCACCTGATTTTTCGTAGCGGTGCATCATGCCAAGCTCTGCAATACGAACCGGCAACTCACGGTAAGAACGCACATGGTTTTTATAAACTTGAATATGGTGCGGGCAGTTCATCGGACGAAGCACAATCTCTTCGCCATCACCCATATCCATGGTTGGGAACATATCATCTTTATAATGATCCCAGTGCCCTGATATCTTGTACAATTCGACAGAAGCAACTGGTGGCGTATAAACGTGTTGGTAACCGGAAGCTAGCTCTTTATCTGTAATGTAGCGCTCCAAGGTCCGACGAATAGTTGCGCCATTTGGCAACCAGAATGGGAAGCCTTGTCCTACTTCTTGCGAAATCATGAAGAGGTCAAGTTCTTTACCAAGTTTACGATGGTCACGCTCTTTTGCTTCTTCACGCATCTTGAGATAGTTTTTGAGGTCTTTTTTGTCAAACCAAGCTGTCCCATAAACACGCTGCATCATTGGATTGTCGCTGTTACCACGCCAGTAAGCCCCTGCTACGTTAAGCAACTTGAAAACCTTAATATAGCCCGTTGAGGGAACGTGTGGCCCACGGCAGAGGTCCACAAACTCACCCTGACGGTAAATGGTCAATCCACCCGCATCATCGGCATGCTCATTAATCAATTCTACCTTATAAGGGTCATCTTTGAATAATTCTAACGCCTCTTCTTTAGAAACTTCCTCGCGGATACATGGGTAGTTTTCACGCACGATTTTCTGCATTTCTTCTTCGATACGTGGGAGGTCCTCATTTGTAATTTGTCCCTCTGCGTTATCCGTATCATAGTAGAAACCATCCTGAATAGCTGGTCCCACACCCAAGCGGATGTTGGGAAAGAGGCGTTTTGCTGCTTGCGCAAACAGATGAGCTGCCGAATGGCGAAGCACATCGTAAGCATCTTCATGGTCTGGTGTCACAATCTCAAGAGAACCATCCTCAGTAATCGGGCGAACCGTATCAATCAATTGCCCATTAAATTTACCTGCCAAAGCTTTTTTGGCTAAGGATTTGCTAATTGACTCAGCAATGCCAAAAGTTGTCACGCCAGCATCAAACTCTCGCACAGCACCGTCTGGAAACGTAATTTTTACCATAATAATCTCCTTTACACTCTGGATTTGGGTATTTGTCAAGCTAGTTATTAGCCATTAGAGTTCTAGTTGATGGTTCTAATCACCACTAGACATATTGTCAGCCTTACTATTTCTAGGTCAACATGACAATCGAAAAGCGACGTCCTCGAAAAGGACGTCGCAACGTGGTTCCACCTTAATTTATCTACGACGAAAAAACGTCCTAGAACTCTATTGGCGATAAGGGAACCACCCTTTTATGTTTGCATAAAATCATGAGAAGTAGTATCACATCAGGTCATTTATTTCCTCACAGCATCCGGAAACTCTCTCAAAAATAACTTCTGACAGACGTGTCTTCTGATGATTAGATTACTATATGCCACCAGATTTGTCAAGTAAAATCATGCGATAACAAGACAACTTATCCCTCTAGACTATCCGTGCTGAGGCTTAAATCCATGTATTGATTGGCTTCATTGACGACCTCTTCAATCTTGTGTTGAAGACCAGCTACTGCTCCTGAGTTGAGGTAGAGGCGACGAGGAGCTTTAGTCATGGCCGCAACGGAGAGGATGGCTTGTGCTACGCGTTTTGGATCCCCACTCTGGTTGTGATTGAGGCGACCCAATCCTTCCATGGTACGGTGAACAACATCGTAGTCTGCAATATGCTTGTCAGGTCGGCGCATCGAAGAAGCATCCAAGAAATCCGTCCGAACCCCTCCTGGACAGATAGCGGTCACTTGGATATTAAAAGGAGCTGCTTCATCCGCTAAGGCTTCGCTCATCATGATGACAGAGGCCTTGGTCGCAGAGTAGATAGACTGAGCAGGACCGGTCACTGTTCCTGAGATAGAGGCTAGATTGATAATGTGTCCGGAGCGTTGTGCGCGCATCTGTGGCAAGACAGCCTGCATCACTGCCAAAAGACCAAAGACATTGACCTCAAAGTTTGCCTTGACCTCATCCATTGAAAATTCCTCTAAGGCACCTAAAACCGCAAAGCCAGCATTGTTAACCAGGACATCAATCCGACCAAAGCGCTCAATAATCCCCACAACTGTCTCTTTAATGCTAGCTTCATCAAACGTCATCGATACCGCTGTAAAGCGCTCAGTCAACTGTGGTCTAGCTGCTGTAACAGCTTCTTCTAATTTTTGAGCATTACGAGAGGTTCCAACAACGGTATAACCTTGGTCTAAAGCAGTCAAAACGATTTCAAGACCGATGCCTTTAGAGGCTCCGGTAACCAATAAAACAGGTGATTGTGACATAATAGTTTCCTTTCTATGTGACTGACAATCAGATGTCAGATGAGAGTACAATTGGATTTTGATCGGCAACGCTTGCCAATAAGGTATCTGCGGCAAGGATTCCCAAAGCATTAGCTGCCAGAGGGCTATCTCCTGTTAGGAGATTACGATCTCGGTGGACTTGACCAGTAATCCCTTCATTTAAGACAGTCACCCCTAGGTTTTCAAGGCTTTCTTGGAGGCGCCATTTTAATCGGCCAGGCATATAACCAATTTCCTGATTGACCCCCTCATCCAAATCATCTGGAAAAACCGTCATCTGATAGCCATCAAACAAAAACTGGCCATCATTTAAACGTGCCGCTAAAAGAGCCGCTGGGCCGTGACAAAGCGTGACAATCGTCTTATCATGAGCCATGGCCCAATTAAGCAAGTCCTTGACCTCGTGGCTATCAGGCAGATTAAGAAGAGCGCCGTGACCTCCTGGGAAAAAGACAGCTAAATACGGAGAGTCTTCCGCCAATACTTGTGGTAAAATACTCGCCAATGTTAAGGGAGCTTCTAGCTTGGGGAGATAGGCTTGGTAAAAATCCATCACTGCTTCATCCTCCTCTGGCATGGCCCACATTTCAAGCTTGACAGCATTACCAGATAAGGTCGCAACGTCAATATCAAAGCCAGCGGCAGCCATGTGCATCATGGGTAAGAGCGTCTCTACCGGGTGATTTCCTGTCGAAAAATACTTTCCATTTTGCATTTGCACATAGCGCTCATCAGAGGCAACCATCAAGACCTTTTTATCACCCCCTTCGTAGGGCTGATCAAATCGATAACCATCAAATGGAGTCACAGGACTGGTATAAAGACTCAGTGAATAGTCGGATGGAAAATAGGCATTGTGTTCCGCACGATCACGAATCGGTGCTTTACTTAATTCAGGCATTAAATACTCGCTTTCTTCTGATAAATCGGTTTAACCAGTTACTATCCCTGGCCTTTGTTAAGTTGGTCTTGGTAACGCTCCAAAACAGGCTGCACAGCTTTTTGAGCAATTGCCAGACGCTCTCGTCCCAAATCGGTCAAAACGACTTCCACAGCACGTTTGTCTTTTGAACACATTTGCCGTTCAATGACCCCACACTGATTTTCAAAACGTACCAGCATACGGGAAGTGGCGCTGATGCTAAGTCCAATCTTATCGCTTAGCTCACTAATCACCAATTTTTTCCCTTCTGTTTCATTTAGAAAATAAAGGGTTTGGTATTCATTAAGAGACATTACATAAGAAGCTTGATTGAGGGCTTCAATCATATCGGCTTGAATCCGTCGCTCCAAGCGCCTCAGCTCTAGCCACTGGTTCATCATTGTCATGCCACCAACTCCTAATAAAACGATGGCTTGGCATAGTGGGTATCGGGTCTTCCCACACCAAGACTGGAACGATGAAAGCGGCCTGTCTCATCGGCTAAAATCTCAAGAATAGCCGCAACCACCGCCTCACGGGACACCTCGGCATCTCTAAAGGGTTCACCCGACGGCACTAATTCATAGTCGGTATCGCCTGCTTTATCATAGAGCCAGGTTAACCGTAGCAAGGTGTAGTTTAGTTCTGACGCTTTAACCAAGTCAGCTGAGGCCTGCTCACCTTGAACATAGGCAGCTGGTAAATGGGCCTCTGTCCAACTCAATAAGGGATCTGGAACCTCATTTTCAATGCCTGCCATCGTTGCTCCAATTAAGCGATTGACACCCGATTTCGCCATCGTATGGACAACTGTCTGTGTATGGTGGGCATCCTCCATAGCATTAAGGTAAACCACGTCTGCTCCTTCAATGGCACGGCTAAGAGCAGCCTCATCTTCAAACGTTCCTTCGACTATGGTAATGCGCTCATCTTCTTGTAACGTCAGACGACGTCTAAGTTGCCGCCCAAATAAAACCAACTCATGAGACGTTTTATCCAATAACGCCGCCGTTAACTGGCGAGCAATTTGCCCAGCGGCACCCAAAATCACTATTTTTGACATTATTTTCACTCCAATTTTATTTGCGTATGCAACTAAATGACACCCTTAGTTTAGGCAATCATAAGCATAAAGTCAATTAGTTTGCTCAACTTGAGACCTCTTTGAGTGCTTAGCTCTTTTCTACACTCCGTCCAAGCAAGAGTAAAAACCTCTCTTAGCCATTTTGCTAAGAGAGGTTCTTGTTCTCAATCATTTTTTTGTAAGGCGTTCAGCAAGAGCCTTGCTACTTCTTTGGGTGACCAAGGATTTTGACCGGTAATGATACGACCATCTTTAACGGCATAAGGCTTAAAAAATCTTACCTTTTGATAACTTGCTCCCCTATCTTTGAGTGCATTTTCTGTTGAAAAAGGGACTTTCCTTGCTTTTTGACTTAGTATTTCTTCTGTATTCGTAAAACCTGTCACCTGTTTATTCTTGATGAGATAATCACCTTGTTTATCCTTCAGATTCAAAAGGCCTACCACACCATGACACACAGCGGCAAGATAGCCTCCACTTTGGTAGATGCTCTCAGCAATCGTCTGTAAAGCTTTATTATCAGGAAAATCCCACAAAACACCATGTCCTCCTGTATAATAAATCGCGACATAGTCTTCTGGATGAATGTCACTAGGCTGTTTAGTATTCGCTAAAGCTTGATTTCTAAAGTCCTCATTTTGATACCACTTATATATCAATGTCATTTGCAAACTTCATCGAATAGGGATCAATCGGCACATACCCACCTTTGGGGCTGACAAAGTCCACAGCATAACCTGCTGTGACGACTTCATCATAAAAGTGCGTTAACTCCCCAAGCCACAATCCTGTAGGGATATTGTAATGGTCATATTTTGCCGTATTGGTTAGCACAATCAGTATTTTAGCCGGTGACATTTTTGTTCTCCTCCAATCTTTGTTTTTCCTTTTCTAAAGATACTAATAAAGCCTTTAAAAGGGTAAGCCCGCTGTCTAACTCTGGTTTAAATAGTTTTTTCGTGCCTTCTTTACGGTAGGAAACGAGTCCACTTTGGTGTAGTAATTTTAAATGATGCGATATCGCGGGTTTTGATAAACGTGACATCTCAACAATATCATTCACACAAAGCTCTCTATGTTTAAACAAGTTCATTAAAATATCTTGTCTTTGTTCATCTTTTAGCACTTCAAAAATTGGGATACAATCTCTCAATATATCCAAACTACAACGAGTGTTCGTCATCAAATCCTCCTATTTGACTCTCTGGGGAAATAAAGCCGTAAGACCTTGATGGTAAACGGCGTGAATAAGGGCGAGCCAAGCATTAGTGGTCACTTTAGGGACTGTACCCTTGGCCCACGTTTGCATCAACAGCTGATAATAGACAAGACCTAGCAAGGGACCAAGAGTTTGATCGATTTTTTTCAATCCCGTTGTCAAACGCTTGGTTTGGATTGTTTGGTAGTGACCATCATAAACCAAACGAGGTAGATTTGGTTCTATCGCAAGAGGTCTGGCAAGACCAACAAAATCAGCTATCTCATCTTGGATAATCCTAACCATAGATGCTTCTGTGCGAATACCACCCGTTACAATCAGCGGAGCCTTAATCAACGGTTTCATTTTCTGGCTATAAGAAGCAAAAAATACCGTATCCTTATGGTCTTCCATTGTTGCATTCATCCTCGGGTTTTCATAGCTCCCTCCAGAAACCTCCACAAAATCAATGCCTAAGTTATCCATTTCTGTGACAACATAGATGGAATCTTCTTCACTGAAGCCACCTACTTTAAAATCAGCAGCGTTTATTTTAAGCCCTATCGTATAATCTTTACCAACACGATGTCTCATCGCCAAGTAAATCTCTTTTAGAAAACGCATCCGATTTTCAATAGAACCCCCGTATTCATCGGTTCTTTTATTGTCGTAAGGCGATAAAAACTGGTTTAGTAAATAGCCATGTGCAGCATGAATTTCGACACCGCTAAATCCTGCCTGTTTAGCAATATCTGCTGCTATTGCAAATTTTGTTATCAGCTCTTTGATTTCAGTACGACTGAGCTCTCTGGGGGCATTAAATAAGTTCTGAATATTCCCCTCAATCGGAACAGCACTCGGAGCTACTGGATGCTTTGAGATGGTTTTAGGCGATTGTTTCCCAGGATGATTCAACTGAACAATCACTTTGGTATCCTGTTCTTGCCCTTGCTTGCCCACTGCTTTAAGAGGTGCATATCTGTATGCTCATCAAACACAATATTACCAGGTTCCGCTAAGGCATTTGCATCCACCATAACATTACCTGTGATGACAAGACCGCTACCACCCCTTGCCCATTGTTGATAAAGATCGGGAACTTCTTTTTTAGGTTGTAAGTATTTGGTTCCCATGGCTTCATTCATGGCCGCCTTGACAAACCTATTTTTTATGACTAAACCACTCGGCAATTGCTTGGTTTCAAATAAAACACTTTTATCCATTGACTACCTCACAAGTGTTTTTCAATAGTTTTAAAAACTTAAAATTATTGTACTAAAATTTATCTCTTCTGGCAAATCTATCACCAGACCATCTCACGAAAAAGCCTACCCTAGACAAATCCTAAGGTAGGCTCTACTCATAACATTAAAACTTCCTTCAAACATCTGAACCACTTTATCAGCCTATGACATTCGCTACTAAGCTTGCAAGCAGCCTCGTGTCATGCTATCTAGAGGTTTCAAAGCAGGTCGTCATGCACAAGATCTCCTTAGCCTCTCAAAACAGGCCATTTACTCATCAATCTCTTTGTCCCACAAGGAGATACTTTTGATGCGATCGACTAATAATTTAGGAGTTTTTAACACTTTGACAGAGGTTTTTGCTGTCGTTCGGACAAGGGATGAGGGCACAGACATGGTATTACGCATCACCTTAATATGCGTGTATTTCTTCTTGCCATCTAAAGCAAAGGGGCTAGTGCTGACGCGATAGTTGTTGGAAATAATCGCATCAATGTAAAATTCATAAACCGATAGCGCAAAGCGTCCGGCAGAGAGCTCATAGAGTTTGTCCTTAAGAGCCTCTTCTGTCATGGCAGGGGTCTCAGCGACAGCCCTCACGATAGCATGGGCGATGTCGGTATCTTTCTCATAGAGGTAACCAAACATGGGATTATCCAGTAAATCTTCCAAGTAGGAATTACTATGCGCAATGATAGGGGTTCCACTCGCTAAACTCTCTGTATAGGTCAACCCTTGCGTCTCACTGGTTGACGCTGATACAAAGAAATCCGCTGCCTTGTAATAATAAGCTGTCCTATCTTGTGGCACCATTCCCGTGAAGACGACATTATCATCCAAAGAAAGCTCTGCAACCAAGGCTTTCAAATGCTCAAGATAAGGCCCGTCCCCAACAACCACACATTTGACATGGTTATTTTGCGCCAGTACATCTGGCAAGGCACGAATCACAGCCTGAATATTTTTTTCGTAGGAAATACGCGATAAACTCAACAACATGGTCTCATCTTCGTCAATCCCCAATTCTTGGCGCAGAGCAAGAATATCAGAGTGTTTTATCTCTGGACGTTCATACTGCTTTAGCTCTATTCCGGTTGGGATGATGCGTTTAGGAATTTTGACCTTGTAGGATTCTAAAATGTTTAACACAATATGACTCGGGCATATCACACCATCATAATTTCTCAAGAAATAACGCACAAAATACTTGACCATGCCTGGACGAATCAGGTGCCCTCTTGCAATATAGTGGACGTAGTCTTCATAATGAGTGTGGTAAGTATGGACCACCGGAATGCCTAGCTCACGTGCAATCATCCAACCAAAAATTCCCACACTAAACTCCGTTTGAGTGTGGATGATATCGAGCCGATGAGCCTTAGCAATCTTATAGGCTGATGATAGACCTGAGTAAACCACTCGGCGCTCATTAAAGGCAATAAAAGGCATGCTCGGCAAGCGAATAATGGTGGGGTCCTCATCCACACGAATATCTTTTTCCATGGCTGTAAAGATAAACACTTCATGACCGAGTTTTTCCAGTTCTGTCTTTAAGGTTTTGATACTGGTTGCCACTCCAGAAATTTGCGGGAAATAAGTATCGGTAAACAATCCAACTCTCATCTTAGAGCTCCATTACTTTTTGGTAAACAGCTGCTAAGTCCTTAGCAACCAAGCGAATATCCTTATCTGCCGCCACTTGATAGCCGGCAGCAACTTTAGAAGTCTGTCCTGCGAAAATCGTTTCTAAGGCCGTTACAAAACCAGGGATATCTTTAGCTAAATAAGCAGATGAATCATCCAGCCAACCGTCATAGACAGGAATGTCTCTTAGAACAAGATTTTGACGACTGGCTAGAGCCTCAAGAACAACGATGCCTTCTGTTTCTTCACGACTTGGGAAAAAGAAGGCATCCGCACCAGTCATAGCTCCTTCGTAAATATCCCCTTTTATATAACCAGGGAAAATGACATTTGCTGGATGATCACCTTCAACAATCCGTCGAATACGAGACGGTATAAGGTAAGGATTGATGTGCCCAAACCAAATAAAGGTCACATCTGGCATACGCCGGGCTACTTCCACAAAATCATCAATACCCTTACGCGCAAAAAAGAGACCCGCTGAAATAACAACCTTATCTGAGGGTTTCACATTAAAATGCGCGCGAAAAATAGCTTCCTTGCTCTTACTCTGGGCATAACGGCTAAGATCAATCCCGTTAGACACAACAGAAATTGGGGTCGTAATGCCATAAGATTGAATCAACTTCTTAGAGTAGTTTGTTGGGGTGATGAGATAGTCCGCCGCTTGATAGAACCTCATCAAATGCTTTTTAAACAGGGGCGCGATGGCATTAGAACCAATAAAGGAGTTTTCAAAGTCTTCCTTGGTCGAATGCGCATGCATGATAACACGTTTACCTGCCCTTTGAGCTTGCTTTAAAAGCTGCCAACTCTTAATCCCATAGGTATTAATATGAACCAAATCATAATTATCCGTCGGTTCAGTCGTATAAGCAATGCCTTCAAGTTCCAAAGCCCTTTGCTGGTGCTTAATAGCTCGACCAATTCCGGATTTGCGAAGTTTGTCTGCCGCTTCTAAATACAATAACACTTTCATAAACCTTATTATAACGCATTCGATAGACATTTTCATCACCAAAGCCAAAAAATCAGCCCAAAGACCGATAAGCACTATCTAAACACGCTAACGCTCCTCTATGCGTTACGGCAAAACCAGATGCAGCTAAACAGCTACGAAAGACTAGGCTGGGTCTCGGCAACTCTCGTTAATCGTGACTACTTTACTAGCCATTCATTAGCCTTTCTAAAGCAGGAACCGCTTCGTTTCGGTGAACGCTCGACTCAAAAAAGCATGACGCCTTCGTGGCGTCATGCTACTGGTCTATTTGGTAGAGCCACGTTTGGTGACCCCATGATTGAGAAAGATTTCTTTCTCTTCAAGCTCTTCTTTGTTCATGATTTTAGTCAACATCCGCATAGCAACTGCTCCCAAGTCATAAATCGGCTGACTGATGGATGACAAATTGGGGCGAGTGTATTTGACAATTTCAGAATCGTTACTAGTTATAATTTCAAAATCTTCTGGCACGCGCTTGCCAGCTGCAAAAAGACCGTTTAACAAACCAACAGCCAACTCATCTTCACCGACATAAGCCGCTGTTGCTCCAGAGTTAATGACCCGTTGTGCCAATTCAAAGCCCTCTTCGTAGCGGTATTTGGCTTCAAAAACCAGCCCTTCCTTGTAGTCAATATGATTAGCTTTAAGCCCTTCTTTATAACCTGCCAAACGGACTTTTCCGTTAATCTCATCCAACAAGGGACCTGAGACGAAAGCGATTTTTTGATGTGTTTTAGCTAGGTCAGACACAACCTCAGCCACAGCTTTTTGATAATCAATGTTAACACTTGGTAGTTGATGCTCAAGGTCAACGGTTCCTGCCAACACAACTGGGGTACGGGAGCGTGAAAACTCTGCACGAATTTTATCGGTTAAGCGATGCCCCATAAAAATAATGCCATCAACTTGCTTGGCAAAAAGCGTGTTAACCACATTGACCTCTTTATCATCATCTTCATCGCTAGAGGCCAAAACAATGTTGTACTTGTACATCTCAGCAATGTCATCAATTCCTTTGGCCAACAAGGCAAAATAGGCATTCGAAATATTGGGGATAACAACACCAACAGTGGTTGTTTTTTTGCTAGCAAGCCCACGCGCTACTGCGTTTGGTCGATAATCTAAACGCTCAATCACCTCAAGAACTTTTTGACGAGTATTTTCTTTGACATTCTTGTTGCCATTCACAACACGACTCACCGTTGCCATCGAGACGCCGGCTTCTCTGGCAACGTCATAAATCGTAATGGTATCATCTGTATTCATAACTAATTTCCTTTCCTTTTAGTTTTACTATCTGAAAATCACGCTTTCATTACTTATATTATCATGTTTTGGAAACACTTTCAAGTCTAATGCTATTTTTCCCTCATTTAACTGATATTCTCTAGAAAACTCGTTAAAAACTTGATTTTTAGGCTATTTTCTGAAAAAATAAATATCAGAAAGAAGGTACTGTATGACAAAAATTGATTTGCTTTTGGAGCATTTAACTAAACAAGGAATTTCAGCAGCGGTGATTTCAGACCCCGTTAGCATCCATTACCTAACAGGGTTTGCAAGTGACCCTCACGAACGTTATATGTTCCTCTTTTTAACGGCGGACAATCAACCGCTATTGTTCCTACCCGCCTTGGATGTTGCACGCGCAGAAGCCATTTTAGATTTTCCAGTTGTGGGTTACCAAGATTCTGAAAATCCTTGGGAGCTGATAAGAGCTGTTTTACCGCAGACTGATTTCAGACAAGTCGCTGTTGAATTTGATCATCTAAACATCACCAAATTCAAAGGGCTCGAAACCGTCTTCACAGGAGCCTTTGTCAATCTCACCCCGCTCATTCAAAACATGCGCTTAATCAAGTCAGCTGATGAAATTGCTAAACTCTTGATTGCTGGAGAATGGGCTGATAAAGCTGTTGCAATTGGTTTTGATCATATTGCTCTTGATCAAACAGAGACCGACATTATCGCCCAAATTGAATTTGAGCTCAAAAAACAAGGCATCTCTAAAATGAGTTTTGACACTATGGTACTCACAGGTACCAATGCTGCCAATCCACACGGCCTTCCAGGCACTAACCTGATTGAGAATAATGCCTTACTCCTCTTTGATTTAGGCGTTGAAACACTTGGCTACACGAGTGATATAAGCCGTACAGTTGCGGTTGGAAAACCCGACACCTTTAAACAAGACATTTACAAGCTCTGTCTCGAAGCACAGTTAACAGCCCTAAGCATGATTAAGCCTGGGATCACCGCAGCTGAAGTTGATGCAGCTGCCAGAAAAGTCATTGAGAAAGCAGGTTACGGCCAATATTTTAACCACCGCTTGGGACATGGCATTGGCATGGATGTTCATGAATTTCCATCCATTATGGCTGGAAACGACCTGATTCTCCAGGAAGGCATGTGTTTTTCGGTTGAACCTGGTATCTATATTCCTGGAAAGGTCGGCGTTCGTATCGAAGATTGTGGGTATGTCACTAGCAAGGGCTTCGAAACCTTCACCAAAACACCTAAAGAACTCTTATACATTGATACCAACTAGTCATAACTACCCATTCTTAAATACCTTATGGGTTGAGCGCTTTTGAGCTGCTCCCCAAAAGTTGGACACTATATTTTAAGCTAAGGATTGCGTTCTGTATTGCACAGGGCTCAGTCCTTTTAGTTTGATTCCAACAATGGGAGAGGCATTGATAATAATTGACGTGAGAATGGTATAATGGCTTGATTTTATTTTAAAAAAGCATTAGAATTATATTGTATGCGCTTACACTGTTGATATTAGAAGGTTTCTATCGTAAAAACATCATAAGAGTTTCATATCGGCGCACCACTGTATCAGTTTAGCGTAATTGGGGACTATTTGAATGACAGCAATGAAGTCACTTGTGTGGAGCCAGGATGTGAATGTGTCTCTGGTGTTGTTATGGGACAAGGTGTCTCTATTAAAAAATGATAAGGAATTAATTGTTGTCAAACAAACTCCTGAGGGAGCCACCTTTTACCAAGGATATGAATGATGGGAGATTACAGTATTACTTATATGATTTGAATAACAAAATCAACTATGATTATGATGGCAGTGTCCTTTATCTGTCAGATGTAGGTATTTTTTGGGTAGAATATGTAACTCCAGAATCTAAGATAGCTAACGGTAACGTTTTTACTAAAGAGAATTCAAGAATGAGATTTTTTGAGTTCAGAGAATAGGAGGAAAGTCTTATGAAGAGGAAAATCGTTTGGATTCTTACCTGTCTTCTTACCATACTTTTGGGGTGTATTGTGTTTCTCTTTCCACTTAAAAGAGGGGCCACGTATAAAGATACTGTTACAAAAGAGGTAGCTAGTAGCACTAAAATAGTTGATAAAACTAAAAAGAATCCTGCTGAAGGGCAATCCAATAAGGGCTTAGAAAGCTCTAAACAAAATCCATCAAGGACACCAGAAACAATTGATAAAGCAGAAAGTGAACCATCGGATGTCGGAGAAAAAAATACAAAACAACCTCAACGTTCACAAGAAGAAAATCCACCAATCACACAAGAAACGATTGATAGATTAGAAAAAGAGCAAGCAGGTGTTGGCAAAAAAGTCCTGCTTAGTGTAACTCCGCAAGTCCAACGAGCATGGAATACCTGTGCTCCAACCACTGTAAGTATGATGCTCTCTAGTCGAGGTATTCGTGTGTCTCAAGAAGTGTTAGCTCAAGAGATGAAAACAGATACAACGTTTGGAACTCATAACGCGAATGCTATTCAAGTTCTAAATCGTTACCTATTTGGCTATGATAAACCACAGGCAAATCAAGCAGGATATCGATTAGAGACTGTCACAACATCAGATACCAACTCTAATCAAATGAAAGTATTCAAAGAACGTTTGAAACAAAATATTGCAGATGGTTACCCAATGTATTATACATTTGATTCCGCAACTATTTATCCAGGAAGTTACGGCGAGCATAATGTCATTGGTATTGGTTACCAATTGTCTAAAGATGGTTCTGATGTTGCTTATTTATACTATCTTGACCCTGCCTCTGCTAATCAAGATCCTGTTTATGGTGGCTTAAAGAAAGTTACACCAGAAGAACTATTTGAAGGTATGTTAACATGTGTTGAACCCAATTATGCTTGGTAATACTAGTCAAACAGCTACCTTTTAAGGGCAGCTGTTTGTATCATTTCAAAAAGAGGGTAACTAGTCCAAACGACTATAAGAGGTACTCTTCTGCTAAGCGGCGATCAGATTCTCTGATAATGATGTCGATGGTGTTACCCAGATAGAGTGTGGTGGACCCTGAGACAACTTCATTTCTACCATTCACCACTTGATTAGTAATTAGTATTTGCCTTGGAAGCTCAAGTTCCCGAACCTGTTTGCCTGCAATCTTATCTGAAACAGGCCACTGCAAGAGCATGAGTTTTTCAGACACCTCAACCTCCTTATCGGAAAACATTTTTTCCAACATGGCTTCATAGACTGGGGCACCTTTCAAGAGGTCCATAACGGCATAGGAGATTAGAGTGACAAAAGCCAGGGGCATCAACTGCGATAAATTACCAACCATCTCACAGACAAGGATAATCGCTGTCAACGGAGCTTTTGATACCGCACCAAAATAGGCACTCATCCCAGCAATAATAAAAATACTAAACATGCTAGGATCAATAATCCGCCAAGCTAACGCTAAAGCCCCAAAGGCTGCACCAGCCAAAGCACCCAAAGACAAAATCGGAAGAAAGATACCACCAGGGACCCCACTACCGTAAGAAATCATCCCATAACTAAAGCGAATCACAAACCAAACAAGAAGGAGCCCCAAACTCACCTTCCCATCCGCCAGATACATAATCACCTCATGTCCCCCACCGGATAAGATAGGGAGAAAGTAGGTTAGCGGAATAATAGCAAGGAGGGCAAGCAGGCTAAAATAAGCTGGCTTGAGGTGAAGAAACCGGCCAATTTTTTGATAGTAATCTCCAATGGCTAAAACAACCTTCTCATAACCATACCCCAGTAAACCACAAGCCAATCCCATTAGTAAATAAAGCCAGTAGGCTTTAAGAGGGAGATGGTCTAAATGTGAAGCAAAATCAAGCACAGGCGCCATCCCAAAAAATTGCTTAGAAACCAAATCAGCTGTGAGACTGGCTGCCAAGGTTGTTATCCAAACCGTTCTTGAAAAATGGTGATACACTTCTTCCACTACAAATAGCAATCCCGCAATAGGGGCACCAAATGCCGCTGCGATACCAGCAGCTGAGCCACTAGCAACCAAGGCCTTTTCAGCAAAAGAGGTCAACTTAAATTGTCTTGAAACCCCCTTTCCTACCATGGCACCTAATTGAATACTCGGCCCTTCACGTCCTAAGAGCATACCACTTGAGATCGTTAATAGCCCGGCAAGAAATTTCTTCCAGAGAACGCTCCACCAATTCAAATGCAGCAACCCTTTTAATTCTGCCTCGATTTGAGGAATCCCTGACCCCTTAATTTGCGGCTCTGTGAGCAATAACTGAGCTACCACCCAGGCAATAAGCGCATACATCAAAACAATGACCAACAAGAAGAGTGGCTGCACATGCGCTAAAGCATATAAATGTAAAACCTGGTCATAAAGCACTTGGATAAGTAAACGAAAAAGACTAACAACAATCCCAGCCAACAAGCCAACAATAATCCCTCTAAAAATAAGAAATAAAATGGACTCTGATAAATACGAACGTGCTTTTTGATGCTGATTCATGATTCCTCCCTTCAATAATAACCAAAACACTTTTATCTTAACATGATTTAACTTTCCCTTTCAAGGGGAAAAGTGGTCAATAGGGGCATAAAATGGTATCATAACTTCAATGAAAGGAGGAACTATGGATAAAAAGAGCATTCGTCAACAATTATATGACGCCTATCAACACCGTGTTTCTATCCGAGTCTATGCGGATAAAAAAATTCCGCAAGAGGATTTAGACACCATTTTAGACGCTGCCTGGTTGAGTCCCTCATCCATCGGTCTTGAAGGTTGGCGCTTTATCGTCTTGGAAAATGAGGCTGTTAAATAGGCTATCAAGGAAGTCGCTTGGGGAGCTAAACCACAATTAGAAACAGCCAGTCATTTTATCTTATTGGTTGCTGAGCGACAGGCACGCTATGATAGCCAATCCGTTTACGATAGTCTCGTTCGCCGCGGCATTACGGATCCAGAGATGCTAGAAGGACGCTTGAAGCAATACCAAGTCTTTCAAGAAGACGATATGGATATTGCCAACGACCCAAGACGTCTCTGGGATTGGACATCCAAGCAGACCTACATCGCTCTTGGGAATATGATGACTTCCGCTGCTCTTTTAGGCATTGATTCCTGCCCAATCGAAGGGTTTTCTTATGATAAGGTCAATGCCATTTTAGCTAAATACGGTATCATTGATAAGGACAAGGAAGGCATTTCCTGTATGATGTCCTTGGGATATCGTCTCAAAGACCCCAAACACCCACGCCAACGAAAAGAACGCGACAAGGTCATCTCAACCTTCCGTTAATCAACTAAAAACAAACAGGCACACAAAGGAGATTATCATGAAACCATTACACACTTGTATCCGCGTTAAAGATTTAGAACAATCGCTCGCTTTCTACGCCGACGCACTATCTCTTACGGAAGATCGCCGCTTAGACTTTCCTGAACAAGAATTCACCATTGTTTACTTGCGCGCTGAAGGCTATGACTATGAGCTTGAATTAACTTACAATTATGGGCACGGTGCCTATGAGCTTGGAGACGGATACGGTCATATTGCCCTTGGGGTTGAAGACCTGCAAGCTAAACACGAAGCTCATAAAAAGGCCGGCTATAAGGTCACTGATATTAAAGGCCTACCTGATCAAAAACCCATGTTTTACTTTATCACAGACCCAGACGGTTACAAAATTGAACTCATTGACCTTACCGTCTTTGGAGGAACTGATCGTTAACTAACGACAAAACCGTAAAGGAAGCTCTTGTAAAAGAGCACTTTACGGCTTTTTTTCATATCTTAATCAATGCACTAGCCAATCCCTAACTTTTCCAACAATACCCCAAAAGGAACAAGATAAACTATCTTGTTCCTGGTTAGGATTTAGTCTCAGGCGATATTCGTTTCAAATAACAATCCCTTAGTATGTAATAAGCTGAAGACAGACTCTCTTCACCATCATTTATGATGATTTCAAGGCTGTTGCGATCAATGACAACCACTAACTTATTCGCTAGTATAGGAACCGATCGCCGACTGACATCCCATGATTCATCACCGTTTAATGGGTATTTTAGCTGGCTACGATCGATATAGACCACCTTTTCACTATCGTCAAATCCAAAAGAAAGGTAATCATCCGAAGTTCCTAAACGCATGTCTAAACCACCACTCACATCAATCTCTAAAAAGCCAGCATGTGTTACCTCTTCATCCACCTTTAGTCTTTGGAGAGCATTAAGACTTTCTGGAAGAATCGTCTGATAAAGCTGATTGTGTTTTACTGTTAATTGACGCGGTAAACACATGCTACCAGCCCAGCGATGCTTCAAATCGTGATAAGGTAAGGAGCGTCCCCAAGTATGAAGCCAGGCAATCATAATACGCCTCCCTTTAGCATCAACCAACGATTGTGGGGCATAGAAATCATGCCCATGATCTAATTCTTCAAAAGATGTCGGTTCAAAGGTCTTACTATCCCAATTAACTTTTCCCATCATGACAACTGCTGAGTTGATGTTTCGGAAATGGTGCTTAATGCGGGGTACTCTCATCGGAGACAACATCAGAATGTCTTGACCGTCTAACTGAAAATAATCCGGACACTCCCACATCGTTCCTTGTTCAGGCCTTCCTTTCAAGAAAACCGATTCAAAACGCCAAGTGATTAAATCATCTGATCCAAGTAGTATAATCGCCCCAACATTGTCTTGGTGTTTGGCTGCCACAACAGCATAATAGGTGCCATCTTTTTCAAATACTTTAGGATCTCGAAAATCTGACTGAACGAATTCAGCTGGCAAGATATCCCCCGTAGCAACTGGATTCTCAGAGATTTTGACGAAGGTAATGCCATCTTCAGAATAGGCCATATTCTGAATTTGACGAACACTGCCATCTTCTTGTGCGACATTTCCAGTGTACATGAGCCATAAGACATCATCCTTAACAATAGCTGAGCCAGAAAAACAACCATCCTTGTCATAGGGCATATCTGGGGCTAAAGCAACAGGTAAATGTTCCCAATGAACAAAATCCACTGTTTTGGCGTGCCCCCAATGCATGGGCCCCCAAACACTATCATAGGGATAATATTGGTAAAAAAGATGATACTCCCCACGAAAATAGACAAAACCATTAGGATCGTTAATCCAACCGATGGGAGCAGAAAAATGGATGTCTGGTTTAAATTGTTGATTGACCTCATCCTTGTATTGTTGAATAAATTGATTTGCATGTTCTACGGTATAGATATCTGTCATGGATTATTTTACTCCTGTTCCGCTACTTCCTAAACCTTGAACCAAGTATTTTTGGAAGAACACATAGATAATAATTAAAGGAATAGTTGAGATGGTCAACATTGCCATAATTTGATTCGTATAAGTTGGCTGTGTATTATTGATATTTGTGATAGCTACTTGGAGTGGAAAATCACTTGTATTCGTCAAAACCATCAAAGGCCATATGTAATCATTCCAACTACCAATAAAAGACAGGGTACCTACCGTAGCAATTGCAGGTTTTGAAAGGGGTAACATAATATTCCAAAAAATACGAAAGTGTGATGCTCCTTCTATTTTAGCTGCCTCAATTATTTCATTTGAAATTGCCTTAAAAAATTGTCGAAACATATAAATAAACAAAGGAGCTGACAAGGCAGGTAAAATAACGGCTAAGCGTGTGTTCAAAATCCCTAATCGTTGTACTATGGAAAATTTAGTAATGATAATGGTTTCAGCTGGAATCACCAACAAGGCTAGCATTAGAGCAAACAGAGCCTTTTTCCCCAAAAAATCAAATTTAGCAAAGGCATATCCAGCTAGTGAATTAACTAGAATCGAGCCAATAGTAACACAAGTAGCATAGAAAATACTGTTACCAATATACTGGATGAGATTAAACCTGGTCGAAACCTCTTGATAAGGCTTAAACCAGTCACTAGGATTCAATGAGGGTAGAAATGACTTCCAGGTCCCTAATTCTTGAAAAACAGCTTGCTCGGTCTTCATCGAAGAAGCAACCATCCAGACTAAAGGAAAAATAAACAATAGTGCCAATAGCAAGGTTAACAAAAAATATAATGTCTTACTAACTCTTCTAGTCATAATACCCTTCATCTCCTGTCATTTTTCTTTGTAATAATGTAAAGACAATAATAATCGCTCCGAAAATGACTGTGATGGAGCTAGCATAGCCAACTGCACGATCTGTAAAACCAGTTCGATAAATGTAATAGACTGGGGTCAGTGTTGAATTAAGTGGCCCACCTTGTGTCATTACCATCGGTTGAATGACCAGTTTAAAAGCATCGATTAAGGTTGTTGTTAAAATTAGGATTGATGTTGGTTTTAACATCGGCAGTGTTATGTTTATAAATTGTTTCCATTTACTTGCTCCATCAATGCTCGCTGCCTCATAGAGTGAAGAGGGAATATTTTGAAGTCCAGCAAGAAAAATCAACATCTGATAACCTGCACCTTGCCAAGCTGATACGACAATAATGACATACATGGCCTGTTTAGGACTTGTTAGGAAAGGTTGGGGGTTGATTCCAATAGCGGATAGCATGGAATTGATGACCCCGCTTGATGGATTTAATAACACCAACCACAGAACAGAAACGACTACCAATGACATCACAACAGGAGCAAAGAAAGCAATTTTAAAGAATATCGTTGATTTTCGCTTATTATTGACTAATAATGCTAGACTTAAAGCTAAACCCAGTTGCAAAGGAATGATAAACAGAACAAATTGAGCGATATTTTTTAAACTCGTCATAAATAACGGATCACTAAATAACTTTTTGAAATTATCTAAGCCTATAATAGCGGTTGCATCTGGCGTTAATAAATAATAGTTGGTAAAAGCATAATAAATGGATAAGAGGGTTGGTAAAAAAAGAAATAGTCCTAAAATAATCATTGCAGGAGATAAGAATAAATATCCCATAATGGATTCTTTTGTTTTAGCATTCATCTCACTTACTCCTTTATTAAATCATATGGGTTGTTTAACGAAATGTTTAAACAACCCATATCCTCATGTTTATGGTAAAAGCGAATCGATTTCTTTAGCTTTTTGTTCAAGGAAGGCTTTGATATCTTTATGCTGATCAACATAAGTCACCTCGGTCACTGAGTCTTGAACAATCCGACTAATTTGTGGGTAATTGACCAAAACAGGACGAGCATGTCCACTCTTAGCATTCTGTTCTAGTAGCACCTTCATTGGTTCAGAAACTTTACCTGATAAGCGCTCAGAAGTTGATTTCCGAGATGGTAATACTGAGTTACCGACACTCATATCATAAACTTCTTGGTCTGATCCTAGAAAATCTATCAGAGCTCCAGCCGCTTCTTTCTTATCAGTAGTGGCACTCATGCCATAGGCCCAGCTACCGGTTGGTGATACCAATTTATTCGTTTTAGGTGACATTGGTAACGGTAATACTCCATAGTCCACATCTTTATATTGAGAGTCCATTTCTTGCATCGTCCAGGAACCACTCATTTTCATTGGGTAAATCCCTTTTTGAAAACCATTCTTCTCAGGAGTAATGGTTGAATAATCATTTTTGATTAAGCCTTGAATAAAGGTAAATGCCTCAACAGAACCTGAATTATCAAAACTTCCTGAAGCTTTGGTTCCCTTATCGTTAACAACATCTCCGCCAGAGGACCAGACAAATGGTGTGAAAGCATACATTAACCATTCTGAATGATCATCAAACCCAACATCAATGGCAGGCTTTTTGTAGTATTTCGATAAGTTTTCAAATAATTCATTGTATTGATCATAAGTCCATGGTTTTTCAACAGTAGGGAGAGTTTGTAAATCAACACCTGCCTCCGCTAACATCTTCTTATTATAGTAAATACCAACACTTGATTCCGAGTAACCTAGCGAATATAACTTATTGTTGTAAGTTCCTTCCGCAATGATACTTGGAAGTAAATCGTCTTTTTCAGTAATGTAGTCATCTATAGGAGCTATAATCCCTGACTTGGCATAAGCAGCAGTATTTGGACCATCTAAGGTTAAAACATCTGGAAGGGTATTATTGGTTAGAGCAGCGTTTACTTTGTCCTCATAACCGCCTCCAGATCCACTTCTTGGAATGTATTCAACAGTTGCTCTATACCCCTTGTCATTACTTTCGTTAAAATCCTTTATTGATTGTGTCATGACTTTACCTTCAGCTGACTCTTTAGAATACTGAACCCAAAGTGTCACCGTTTTGGAATCACCATTCTTTTTTGATTGGCTGCTATTATCATTAGCACAAGCAGTCAGCAATAAGCTAGAAACAAGCAATAGTACAGAAGCAGATTTTTGTGACACCATTATAGTAGTCCTCCCCTTTTTGGAAACGTTTCAAATTAACTTCAAAAATTTTGCGGGTTGGAACCCAAGGTTTGGAAACGTTTCAATTTTGTTGATTTAATTGTAACCGATTTCAACCTCTTTGTCAAGACATTTGGCATTATTTTTTAAAGGTTTGTTGTTCCTCCTTCTTCAAAACGAACCGGTAGGACAATTCTAGTTTGTTCAACGGTATTGTCAATAACAGTCATCAATAACCCCACAGCCTCTTTGGCCATCTGTTCAATTGGTTGAGCAATTGTTGAAACATAGTATTCTTGTTCGATAGCAGGTTTTAAACCATCAAAGCCAATAATTTGATAATCTGCGGGAGCATAACGATTTAAACGTTTACTCACCTTGATAACCTCAAGAGCCATGAAATCATTAACGGTAAAAATCCCGTCTATATCAGGGTTATCCCTTAAAAATGTTTCAATGTTGTCATGCAGATTAACAATCGGTTCCAACATGTCTAATGTTTTAACAACCAATCCCTTTTTTTGAAGTGTTTCTGAAAAGCCTACTTTGCGTAGCTCTGTCTCATTGTCAAAGCGATTGGTACCTCCGATAAAGGCAAAGCTAGTCGCTCCCTTTTCTATCAATACTTCTGCAGCTAATTTGCCACCGCCGTAATTATCTGACGTCACGTATGGAATTTTCTCTGAGAAATGACGGTCAATGCTAACGAAAGGTAAATTTGATGATACATATTGATCGATATCAGAATAGGTAATCCCAATGATGCCATCAACTTTATTTTTTTCCAGCATCTGCAAGTATTCAAATTCTTTTTGACCATTTTCTTCGGCATTACAAATAAACAGTTTGTAATGCCTCACTGCTAATTCTTTTTCAACATGATAAGCAAACTCTGAAAAAAAAGGGTGCCATATCGTTGGAATAATCAAAGCAATAATATTACTTCGATTTGTCTTCAAACCACGTGCATACTCATCTGGTTTATAGTTTAAAATATCAATGGCTGCCTTAACTTTTTGAAATGTTGAATCCTTAACCTTAACACCATTAACCACACGAGAAACCGTTCCCAAACCAACTCCCGCTAATTCTGCCACATCTTTCATTGTCGCTTTCATCTGTCATCACCTCACTTCTTTATACCCAAATTTACATGTCAAGTCAAGTTTTTTATGATATCAAAAGACCTTATTCACCTTAACTAAATCATGAGTTGCGAAATTAGTTGAAAAAATTATTGCTTAATTTATAAGCTCCCTTGCATATCATCACTTACTAATCAGAACATCATCTAAGAGTTTAAAAGGGCAATCATAAAACATTAGTGGGAAAATGATTAACCTCTCCATTAAAAAAGATGCTTTGATTGGCAATTTTTTACTACCAATTAAAGCATTTGTTATTGATACAACAAAGCAAATAAGATTAACAGCTCAGAAGTTCAATTTTTTGTTCTTCTGACTTTTTACATTATTTCTTGTTTTTCTTCATCACATAGAGACCTAAAATGATTAAGAAAAATCCAGTCATTAAGTTATAGTACTTATTTCCAAAGGTTGGACTAATAGCAATGACAAAGAAGCCTAAAGCAATCAAGAACGAAACATTACTCTTTTTCATTCTTACTCACCAGGTTTAATTTTATTTGCTGAAATAACAAATGGTGTCCAGATTAAGAATGCAACAAACACGTTAAAAATGGAAATAAGTCCTGCCATTAAACTCCCCCCTGTTGCTAGATAAGCATACAACCCTGGTGGCGTAATCCACGGAACTGCTAAGAATACTGGTGGAATCAATCCTGTAGCAGTGGCAACATAGCCAATCGCAGCACAAATCGGTGGAACAATTAACCAAGGAATGACAAAGATAGGATTTAGGACAATTGGCATCCCAAAAATAATTGGTTCATTGATATTAAAAACTCCCATTGGTGCTGATAATTTAGCAATTGTCTTGTGTTCTTCTCGTTTAGAGAAAATAAAGATTGCTATCAGCAAAGCAAGCGTTACACCTGAGCCACCCATTTGAGCATAGGCATCGAATGACCCTCGTGTCCAATCCCAAGGTAATTCTGAAACATTTTTAGTAGCTTCATAAACTGCCGTATTTTCATTGAGGGCCACACCGTAGATACCGTCCATTACTGGTGCTAACACATTGTGTCCATGGAGACCAAAGAACCAGAATAGTTGAACAAGAAAAGTTAAGAAAATAACTGATCCAATACCTTGTGAGAGTCCCATTAACGGTTTTTGGATGTAGGTCGAAATCAAATCTCCTAATGCTAAACCTGTGAATGTAAATGCAATATAAGCTACGATAGCGGAAATATAAATCGCTGCTGTGCCGGGAATAATTGCTGCAAACGCCTTATTGACCGCTGGTGGAACTGTTTCTGGTAATTTAATAGTGATATTTCTCTTAGTTAGCGCCGCATATACAAAAGTCGACATAAAACCAATCACTAAAGCTGTGAATAATCCAGTTGCCCCAGCATAATTTAATGCAATAGCCCCCCACTGACTCATTTCAATACTTGACGTTGCATCAGTTGTAACAACGGTTAACCCAATTTCTTTCAAAATAGCAATATTCTCTGGATTCACATTCTCCAAAGTTGTTGAAATAGTGATATTCTGTGGAATCGTTGCAATAAATGACGCAAAAGAAATCAAGCCACCTGCTAATGGATTAACTTTGTGCATTACAGAAAGATTGTATCCAAATGTAAAAGCAAAAAATAGCGCCATGATACCAATCGTGCCAAAATAAACGTATCCATTAATATTAATGATAGGTTGCATTGCTTCTGCAAAACCAGTCCAACCCATATTTGTCGGGATATCCCTCAGGAAAACATTTAAAAGGACAGCGACTGAACCTGCCATTGTAATCGGCATCATCGCAATAAAGGAATCACGAATCGCAACGAGATGACGTTGTGACCCTATTTTCCCAGAAATTTCCATAAATTTATCAGAAAAATTAGACATCTCTTCCTCCTAACATTTTTTTCTTAAATAGTATTAACTCCTTTGATACTTAGGAATTAAATTGTTATACCAACCATAGCTATCTTTTAATTTCTTTTATGGCCTATCTTCTTCAACCTCTGCTTTCTCCACATATCATTAATGCTGCCTATTATCCGTAATGATTGACAACATCTTTTCTATTGGTCCTCTAAAAGTCAGTCTAGGTGATTTTTCATCATTGTTCCAAATAACGTCAGACCTAATGATATCTCACCTCCCAACTTCATAACTACTGGGGCAACTATCAGCTATTTAATCATTTCGTCATCCTTATGTAGAAGCATTTTTCGCTTGATTAATCAGCGCCCTTAACTGGGCCTCAATTTGTCGTTTCATACTTTTTTTAAATAATCTATTGAGTAAAAAATGATTGGCTTTCTGAAAGACATCCGCTTCGGAAAGCGTCTGCTGATAAGTGATCATAGATTCATCCTTAGACACTCTAGTAAAGCCATAAGTGACGGTTTGTTTCCCTCTATTTGAACTAAACATCACCTCATATAAACTTGGTTTTTTAAACGCAATTAGGGTTACTTTTACTTGATTTTGCTGATTTTTTCCAAATGATTTCAAATATGTTAATCCCGGTTGGAGATCAGCATCAAAAAGAGGTTTAGCGGTGTTTTGTTCGTAATCATTTTTTAAAGATGTTATTACCACATCAAACAACTGCTCAACAGATACTTGAGCTTCTTTTTCAACTTTCATAACATTAACTCAATTCATTTAATTTTTCATACACATCAATGACTTCCCTTGCCATATCTATGAAAGCAATGGCAGTCATTAGATGATCTTGGCCGTGAACCATTAACAATGATAATTCAACAGCATTTCCTGATGCTTCTTGTTTTAATAATTCTGTTTGTGAGTTATGGGCTACATTCAAAGAATTATAGGCATCTTTAATTAATAATTTCGCTTCTTCAATATTTCCTCCCTTTGCTTCATGTATGGCTTCAATAGCTTTGCCTTTTGCCTCACCACCATACATAATCAACCCCATAATCGCTTCCAAATTGGTTGGTTCTGACATTCCTACTCTCCCATCATTGAAATAGCAGATTCTAGTACATTTGCACCATTCATCATTCCGTAATCAACCATATTAATGGCGTCAACTTTGATATCAGGTTCAAATTTACTTTTGAACTCTTTCAATAAAAATTTAACTTGAGGACCGAGCAATAGAACATCTATCTCTTTTGAAGCTACCTCAGCATCTGCCTCTGAGACAGGAACAGCCCAGATAGTTGATTCAAATCCTTTCTCTTCTGCTGCTTTTTGCATTTTTGTCACTAACATACTTGTTGACATTCCTGCATTACAAACTAACATAATATATTTCATATTGACTCCCTCCTAATATTTCCGTATCAATGAAATAAATATTTCTTTGACTTTATCAATCGTTGGTTTTTTTAATAACTGATCCTGTAAATCAGAATTCTCTACAAAACCAACTAAACTTGGTGAAATATGTTTTAAGTAAGAATTACTTCCTCTAGATGGTGATAATAAGAAAACAAAGTGAACTTTTCTTTCGCCTTCCCAATTTACCGGTTCTTTAAAAATACCTATGACAATTTGTTCTTTATAAGACAATGATAGGCTAGGGTGTGGAACAGCCACCGTATTCCCGAAAATAACGGAACCATAGCTTTCTCTCAATTCAACTTGCTTTATAAATTGCTGACGAAATTGTGGTTCGTCAGATTCATCTAGGCAGTCCATCATCATAGTGAGTGCTTTATTTTTGGAAACAGTTTCCTCAAAGTAAATAAACCTCTTTTTCAAAAACATATCTTCGATAATTTGTATCGCCTTTTCAGTCCCTAAATGAGGAACCTGTTTACGATTACCAAAATGACTAATGGACTGACTTGCAAGGTAGTCTCTTATATTGACAATATCATCCTGATTTAAAAAAACACTAACATGAATAACTGGAGTTAAAAACATTACATGTGACAAACTAATTGAAGAAACAATCAAATCAATTGATTGAAGTCTTTTTTCTGAAAGTTCATAATAACTAATTGTATCTACAATTTGTAAACTTCCCCCGAATTCTTTTTCTAATCGATTTCTTAACATCAAGGCACTTCCATATCCAGTTGCACAAACCACTAAGACCCTAAGCTTATTTTTATTAGTATACCTTTCAATAGCAGCCATCACATGCAAAGTAACATATGCCCATTCATCATCAGTTACTTCATAAGACCTCAGTTCTTTCATATCTTGGAAAGTATTTTTGGTTAAGTTGAAAATATCAAAGTAGTCATCTTTTACTTTTTGAGTTAAAGGATTTGTCAGTTGAATATTATTTTCTAATCTCTTCAACAGAGGTCTCATATGGGTTGATAATCCATTAATTAAATCATTATCTAAGTAGAGAGCGATACCTGCAATTGAACTAGCTTCATATAATTTTTCCTTGATCTGATATTCGATTACATTATCAGACATGTCTATTGCATTAACCCTCTGCGAGGATTTCTTTACCATGAGATGAAGAGCAATGTAATTAGCTTCTTCTTTAGGAAAAGTTACCTGATAAGCCATTTCAACTCGATTTAAAATTTTCAAAGCAACTTCATATTCTTCAGACATTTCAATGTCTGAAGAATTATTAAAAACTGCTAATTGATAACCTAACCTAATACGTTGTGTCATTAAGGCAATATGTAAAACTAAATTTTGAATGACAAAATCCGACAACTTTAGTTTTGCATCGCGGCATTCATCAAGAACAAAGATAGTCAACTCGGCAAAATTAATATCTGTGATAAAATGATTTTCAACGACTGAGCACACTGACTCTTCAATATGATTGACGAAAAAGTAATCCATTATAAAGTGGCGAATGTCAGCTTCATCACCGACAACTGAAATTATTCCTTTCTCCACTTTTAACTCTATATGATAGGAGCGTATATCTTCTCTTATCGATGCAAAAACATTATTGAGGGTTGTTCTACTAACAAACAGTTCTCTCGCTAAATCATCAACTGATTGTTTAGTCTCCTCAAAAAATAATTTATTTAATAAATAGTGTTTACGATCTGTGTTCTCTTCAAGCTGATGAGTATCTTTTAAATTTCTTTTTGCTAACAGTTGCTCTTGCCAAAAAGCATCAAATTCTAAGGGATTTTCAACAGCTAAATGATAGCCATAACCTCTTTTCGATGTTATAGAAGCACCATGATTTTCAATGAGTTCTGATAGATTTTTCAAATATTTGCGTGCTGTTCGATTACTTATTGATAACTGATTGCCGATATCTTCACTCGTTGTATGTGTTCCCTGGCTTCTCAAAATTTCCATAATAGAAATTTCTATTTTTGATAGCATCCATTCTCCCTTTTTAAATGATAAGATCTTACAAGATTATTATAACAATTTAGAACCAATCGAGAACGCTCTCTTTTTCCTTTGCACAAGTGAAAATTATTGTCTCCTTTTAACTCTTAATCGGAAGTCTTCCCACGGTTTTAGGTAGTCTAAGAGACTTAGTGAGTCAGGACTAATCTGACCCACAATATTAGCCTTATCGCTTACGGAAAACGTTTTTAAAGCAATCTGTAATTCTCCCTTATAACGCAAATAACGATCATTATCAATAATAATACTTCCACGCGTTACCATTTTTGATTGATTGTCTCGTGGTGGAATACTATCTTTTGTATACACGGTTCGAGGAATGGTTGATCTCAGAACATAGGATGAGATGTCTCCTCGATAATGGTGCTCAAATTCTACAATTTGACGCTCTATTGATGTAATATCCTCTATAACATCTACATCGAAATGTTTACAGATAGCCCCTAAAGAATCTAAACACTCTTTTAATTCATTTTCAGAAATAAACTGATTTGAAATGAGGATATTATCGATGGTTCCTGCCGCTTTTAATAATTGTACTTGTTGATAGATTGGTAAATAGCGATATTCTTCAATTGTTGGTAAGCCTTCAGAAACTGGCCATGGGCCTTCTTCAGCAGTTTGACTACTGATAAAAGCTGCTGTTTCAATACCATTCTCATGATAAAACTGTGACATATCATTAAAATGCTCAATAGAAAGCCCTGTAAATTCATGCGGATAAAAATTATGACATCCAATAACATTATCAATATTAGCATCGCTCTCCAAGAGCTCAGTAAGTAATTTCTTATCAGTGCTCATATTGAGTTCGATCTTTAAATCACCATCATTATTCGTTAAAGCGACTATTTCTTCCAGTGGCAAAGCTTCATCAAGACGTAAGCCAGCTAAACCAAATTCCTTAGCTTTTTCAGCGAGTTGACCTTCCCAAGCATTCTGCTTAACAAAATCTGGGCTAATATCTGCAATAACCTTCATTTGTAATTGATTAGCATAGTCAATGATTTCCTTATATTTATCAAACATCTCCACATCATCTGTTTCGATTTGTAAAAGACTCATAAAAATTCGCTTGGCACCATATTTTTTTAATAATGCCATATACGTTTTTATTTTTGGTACTTCATGATGCTCTGGGTAAATTGAAAAACCAAGTGATACCAAACTATTGTCCTCCTTTGGTGAAACCATTATTGTGAGCTAACTCCTTAAACCAATAACCTGATTTTTTTATGGTACGTTTTTGTGTCTCAACATCTAATGCTACCAACCCATAACGATTTTTATAAGCATTCAACCAAGACCAGCAATCAATAAATGTCCATAGCATATACCCTTTACAATTAGCACCTGATTCAATCGCTTTATGTAATTTAATTAAATGATTTTGAATAAATTCAATACGGTAGTCATCCTGAATAATACCATTTTCGATAAACTTTTCCTCACCTTCAACTCCCATTCCATTTTCCGTTACCAACCATTCGATATTGTTGTAATCCTCTTTTAGTAACATCGCTATGTCATAGATCCCCTGTTCATAAATTTCCCAACCTCTATGAGGATTAATTTTTTTCCCAGGCATATCATAAGTTTCAAAGTAGAGGTTCAGTGAAAAATTGTTCTGTTCTATTAAAGTATTACGTGGAGCCTGAACTCGCATCGGCTGATAGTAATTCACTCCTAAAAAATCAACAGTGTTATCTCGAATCAAATCTAATTCATCTGGTAAAACTTCCGGCATCAAGCCATGCTTTTTTATAAGATTAACCAATTCATCAGGATAAACTCCTAACACAGATGGATCGAGGAAACTCTTTGTTTGAAAAAGTTCTGCTATTCTAGCTGCTGTTAAATCATCTTCAGAGGTACTTTTAGGATAAGCCGGTGTTAGATTTAAAACAATACTTATTTTATGATTTGGATTGATTTCATGGCAAGCTTTCACTGCTAGACTACTAGCAAGTTGAGTATGATAAGCAACTGCAACTGCGGCCTTAGGGTTCACCTTACATGGGTAATGAAGATTATTCATATAGCCACATTCTACTGGAACGATAGGTTCATTGAATGTAATCCAGGTATCAACATGATCTCCAAATAGTTCAAAACAAGTTCTAGCATATTGTTCATAGGCAAAAACAGTTTCTTTATTTTCCCATCCCCCTTTTTCCTGGAGAGCATAGGGTAAATCAAAATGATACAGATTAACAATAGGTTTTACACCAATAGACTTGATTCTTTTAAAAACATCACGGTAAAAGTCAACAGCTTTAGGATTGACGTCTCCTACCCCTTTAGGAATCAAGCGGGACCACTGAATGGAAGTCCTAAACACATTTTGACCTGTCTCTTTTAAAAGGTTTATATCTTCTTTGTAATTTTGGTAAAAGCTTGAAGCTATTTCTGGACCAATACTATTATGAAATTTTTCTGGAGCTATACTATACCAGTAATCCCAATTATTCATCCCTTTTTCATCACCGGAAATTGTTCCCTCACTTTGCGGACCTGAAGTTGAAGTTCCCCATAAAAATCCTTTTGGAAATTGATAACTTCTTTTCGATTTAGGCATATCCATTCTCCTTTTTTATCTTTTTAATGGCATCTGTAAACTGCAATAAGTATTTTTCGTGCGCTATTAACATTTCATTTAATAAATCTACCGTTTCATGACCATGGGGTCTAAGAGGATTTATCATAAACGATTCTAAAGCTATTTGATAACTGCCTGTCATAACTGCTTATACTGTTACTAGTTCCAAAAGGTTAATCAGCCAAGCATTAGGACACAATTTTCTCATATCTTCGATAATCGGTTTATAGGCTTATATTGTTCGAAAAACTTTAAATATACCACCCGATCCATTAGTTTCCTGACTAAGAAGACCATGGAATAAAGGAATAGACTCATCCAAATAACGAGCATCCAATCCAGCTACTTGAAACTGTGACGTCACAAAATCAGCATCTTTCAATGCTTCTTTACGATCTAAAGTTGCAATGATAGCCCAATTTAACCCATCTTTTTTAATCATTCTTTTAGCTAGTTCAACAACAATATCTCATTTTTCCTTCCCTTCTGGAACATCGACAAACAACCATTCAGAAATACATATGTATGCGCTTTCTTTTCTTTAGTATATCGAAAAAGAAGGACAAAAAAAAGAGGATAGAAAAAAGACTTTTTCCCTAGTGATAAGGAAAATAAAAAACTACTTTGAAAACGATCGAACGCTTCAAAAGTAGTTTTGTTAAGTATCATTGCTTTAAAAGTTGTTTTACTTCTTCTGCTCCTATGCCTTCTCCTGCTTCTAGAAAGAGAGCTAAGGCTTTCTTTAAGTGACTATTGGCTAAATCATTGATTTTCATTGCCATGTATGTCTGACCTAGTCCTCTAAAAGCACAAGCTTGAGCAATCAAATCATCTGTTTTTTGAGCTTGATTCAGACTCTTCTTCAGATAAACAATAGCCTCATCATAGCGGTTGAGTTTGAATCTCAGAAACCCCTGTTCATAGTTATTAACAGATAATTTTAATTGGTCTTCTGGAAAATAAGCGACAATAATCTCATGTTCAGCCTCAATATTTTCTAAAGCTAAGTCAAATTGATTTAATTCTCGGTAACACATGGCTAATTGATAGAAACCAATATGTTCATTCTCGAAATCTCTCTTATTTTTCGCAAGAGAAATGTATCTGTTATAAATAGCCAAGGCTTCCTGAGGATTGTCAGCTAAGGCAAGATAAGCCATGAGATTTAAAAGTGAAAAATTACTACAAGTTTCCAACTGAAAATCATCAGACACTAAATCAGAAGCAGTCCTTAAGTCACCGTTTAAAAAGTGTTCCCAGGCTTTATCAATATTTTCAGTCATAAGTTCACCTCTCTTTTTGAAAGCTAAATCTATTCTCTTCTACCTCTGATTCATACTCTTCATCACACGCTTGATATCCCGGTCTTGTTCACGGCGTTTGATGCTTTCGCGTTTGTCATAGTCATGTTTTCCTTTAGCCAGTCCTAAAAGAACCTTAGCAAAGCCATTTTTGAGATAAACTTTGAGAGGAACAAGCGTCATACCGCTGCCTTTTAATTCATTTTCAAGGCGTGTAATTTCTCGTTTTTTGAGCAATAATTTGCGCGTGCGTTCGGGATCTTGATTCCAGATATTTCCCTGCTCAAATGACGCAATGTGTACATTAACTAGCCAAGCTTCGCCATGTTTGATTTGGGCAAAGCCGTCTTTTAGTTGTATCCGAGCAGCTCGAACTGACTTAATCTCTGTTCCTGTCAGGACAATCCCCGCTTCAATGGTATCAATAATACTATAATCATGCCTGGCTTTTTTATTCTGCGCCAAGACATTGCTATCTATACCTTTTGGCATCTCAATCTCCTACTTACGTTTTTTGAGTGCTTTTTTAGCAACTCCTTTATAGAATGGTTTTTTGTCTTTGAGTCCCTTTTTCGTCTGATGTGCTTTGGCTTGAGCACTTGAGTACCCCCGTTTTTGATTCGAACGATGACTTCGACCACCATTACTACGGTCTGATTTGGCTACTTTTTCAACACGATCATAGTCACTTGGTAGGTATTCAAAGTCAATATCGCCTGTTTCCTTATCAGCACGTACCAATTTGATACGAATCGGTTGCCCTACTTTAAAGACTGTCCCAGATTTTTCTCCTTGCAAAGACATGGTTCGTTCATTGTAGTGATAGTACTCTGGCAAGGTCGTCACATGAATCAAGCCCTCGATGGTATTTGGCAATTCAACAAAGAGACCAAATTTGACGACTGAAGCCACCACACCCTCGAATTCTTCTCCAACATGCTCTTCCATGTATTCGGCCTTTTTCATGGCTTCTACCACGCGCTCAGCATCAATTGCACGGCGTTCCAATTGTGAGGATGAGCTTGCCAATTGAGGGACTACCGAAGCAAAATGGTCCTTTTGGTCTGACCGAGTGCTCTTGGCATACTCACGAATCATCCGATGCACCAGCAAATCTGGGTAACGGCGAATAGGGCTTGTAAAGTGCGTGTAGTACTCAGCAGCTAACCCATAATGCCCATGGTTATGTTCAGAATAACGTGCCTGCTGCATGGAACGCAGCAGCATCATATTAAGAACCTCAGCCCCCGCTTGACCCTCTACCTTAGCCATAAAATCTTGCAAAGCTGCTTGCGTGATTTTTGAGGCTGTGCCATGGATTTGGATACCAAAAACACTAGCGTAATCAATAAATTTTTGCAATTTCTCAGCCTTAGGTTCTTCATGGATACGATAGATAAACGGCAGATCATGTCTTGCAAAATGCTCTGCCACACATTCATTGGCTGCTAACATAAAGGACTCAATCATCCGCTCTGCGATACCCCGATGACGCACGACAATGTCCGTAGGAATCCCCTTGTCGTTAACAATGATTTTTGCCTCAGAGGTGTCAAAATTCAGAGCACCCCGACGCACACGCATATCTTCCAAAATCTGATGCAACTGCGCCATCTGCTCTACCGACTCTGCAATCGCATGATACTTGGATAAGCGTTCTTGGTCACCAGCAATCATGTCATTCACATCGCTATAAGTCATGCGATAAGTCGTATTGATGACCGATTGGCAGATTTGATAGTCAACCACTTTTCCTTGAGGATTGATTTCCGTAATTGCGGACTGAGTTAAACGATCCACATTTGGATTGAGTGAGCAGATACCATTTGATAAGCGTTCTGGTAACATGGGTACCACACGATCCGTCACATAAACAGATGTGCCACGCGCAACCGCTTCACGATCTAAAGCAGAACCTTCTGTCACATAATAAGAGACGTCAGCAATATGGACACCAAGTTCAAAGTTACCATTATCCAAACGTTTGATATGAACGGCATCGTCCAAATCCTTCGCATCAGCCCCATCAATCGTAAAGGTAAGCTCATTTCGAAGGTCAACACGCCCAATCAAGTCCTTATCGCTAGGAGCATCTGGCACCGCATTAGCTTCTGCGATAACATCCTCTGGAAAGGCGGACACGATATCCATAGATTCCAGGACTTCAAGGACATCAATCCCAACATCACCTTGATGACCAACAATGTCACGGACATTGCCGACAAAATAATCGTGACCCTTGGTCGGGTATTTGACGATATCCACTTTAATAATCTCTGTCCCATCCAAGACAATCGGCTCTTTTTTGATGTAAATCTTTTGTTGGATTTTTTGATTTTTAGACATGATATAGCCAGCATACTTGGGCTTTGTATCATCCAAAATCACTTTCCCAACCACTGTCTTGACAGCGTGGTCAATGATATTAACCACTTTCGCTTCTGCTGCTGTCCCTTTTAAGCGATCGGCAGGTTTCTTGACAATGACTTCAACAGTATCCCCATCAATCGCATGACCAACATCATTACGACCAATAAACATATCCTCTTCATTATCATCAACAAACAAAAAGCCAAATCCTGCCTTATTGGCACGAAAAATACCTTGAATCGTAATCTGGTCTTTCTGTTCTTGGCGCTTACGAAGCGACAACATCCCATCATCCGTAAAACGAAGCTCTCGCTTGCTTTCCATTTTTGAAATGGCTTTAATCAAGAGCGGAAATTTCTTAGCTCCTGCCATATCCAGACGCGCTGCCAAATCATTGATATTGGCGCGACCATGCTCTTTTAAATACTGTAAAATCTGTTCTTTCATAGTTTCCTTAATGTCATAAATGTCCTTAACTAGCGACTTAAAAAGGACCTGACAACTGTCACGGCCCCTGTTCTTAACGACTTGATAATAAAACAAGTAAAAATGCAATCAATAGCCAAAAGAAGACGAGAATCCCTGTAAAACGTTGCATAAAAGCTTCAAAACCACGTGCCTTAGAACGTTCGAAAAGGGCTTCTGAACCACCACTATCAAATACATTGCTACCTGGATTTTTCTGTGGCTGCATAAAAATAGCAATAACCAAAACAACTGAAATCACTAAGAGTGCCGTTAATAGCAAATTGTACATTTTTTTCCTCCAAATACTGTCCCTACAAGATTACCACAATTCCCGTCAAGATTCAAGGTGTAAGGTTACTTTGCGCTCCTTAGGACAATATTTAAGAACTTGAATGTTTTCCGGATGAGTCACTTTATTTTTACTCGTCAAGTAGTTCTTACTACCGCACTCACTACACTTAAGATTTATTTTAATCCGCACTTAACTTTCCTTTGTTTTGAGATACTCTCTAAAATGGTTAGCCTTCCAGCTAACATGAACAAAACAATGGCACTCGACACCTCACAAACCCAAAGGCAAGCAATATTCCACCAATACCATAAAAGTCCGATGATTTGACCAAAGTAATGAGTAGCTGATTGCCAAAAAAACTGACTAAAAGGTCGTCTAGCGCTTGCGCAAACTGCCTAAGAGGCCTCGGACCAACTCACGACCAACGGTTCGAATCGCTGAATTGACAAAGGTATCTCTGGCTTTCTCAAAGTCTGATTTGGGTTGTCTAGCACGCTGCCGTTCTTTCTTTTCAGCTTCTTTAGCCACTTTTTCCTCAGCTTTTTTCTGCTCCTCGGCTTCTTTTTGAGCCTTTTCTTGCTCAACCTTCATGGCTAAGATTTCATAAGCCGATTCCCGATCAACTGCTTCAGCGTACTTGTCATAAAGAGGAGATTGATTGATGAGCCCTTGTATTTCCATCGCTGATAAGGCCGCAAAACTGGATTTGGGAGGGATGATATAAGCTCTTTCAACCATCATCGGTTGCGCCTCTTCATTTAAGAAGGAAATCAAGGCTTCTCCCACTTCCAAGTTAGTGATAGCCTCCACGGTGTCAATCTCAGGATTTTGCCTAAAGGTTTCAGCTGCTGTTTTTACCGCCTTCATTTCCTTTGGAGTATAGGCACGCAAGGCATGTTGCACTCGATTTCCCAACTGAGCCAAGATAGTCTCTGGAAGATCCAGAGGGTTTTGCGTGATGAAGAAAATCCCTACACCTTTGGAGCGAATCAAACGAACCATTTGCTCAACTTTTTCCACAAAAGCCTTGGGCGCATCCTTGAACAACAAATGAGCCTCATCAAAGAAAAAAACGAGCTTAGGCTTGTCCAAATCCCCTACCTCAGGTAAGTTTTCGTACAATTCCGCCAACATCCACATCAAGAAAGTGGCATAAAGTGTCGGAGACTGAAAGAGTTTAGTGGCGTTAAGAATATTGATAATCCCTTGACCATTACTAGCTAGGGCCATAAAGTCTGATAAGTCCAAAGCTGGTTCGCCAAAGAAAACATCTCCTCCTTCTTGCTCTAACACCAAAAGACTGCGCTGAATAGCTGCAACCGACTGCTTGGCAATATTACCATACTGAGCAGAGTAGTCACTGCTATGATCATAAACTTCTCTCAAAAGAGCTTGGAGATCTTTTAAATCGATTAAGAGCCAACCCTTTTCATCAGCTATTTTAAAGATGATGTTTAAAATACCTGCTTGGGTATCATTTAAGCCCAACAGACGAGATAGCATTAAGGGGCCCATCTCGCTAATAGTTGCTCTGACGGGATGCCCAGCCTGTCCTAGTACATCCCATAAACGAACTGGGAAAGCCTGAGGTTCAAAATCCTCATAACCAATTTTAGCCAAGCGTTGGCGCAATTTCTCCGTCAACTCTCCTTCTTTGGCAATATTGGTCAAATCCCCTTTAATGTCTGCTAAAAAGACTGGTACGCCTTCTAGACTTAACTGTTCCGCTAACACCTTTAAAGTGACCGTCTTACCAGTCCCTGTAGCCCCTGCAATAAGACCGTGCCGGTTAAGCATGCTTAACTGTAAGTAAACAGGTGTCTTCCCCACACCAACTTGAACTTCTGTCATCTGATTTCTCCCACTAGCTTCTTGCTTCTATTTTAGCATAAATCCTGATAAGGCGGTGTCCTAGCGTTTTCTCCCCAGATATTGCAAAGGGATGAATAAGCTAGTTTCCCAGTTCATCTAACAAGCGGTCAAGCTGCTGATAAGTCTCCGCCAGCGTCCCACTGTTATCAATGATAACGTGAGCGAGTCTTTTTTTTCTTTCAAGAGAAAGCTGCGCTGCTATCCGACGTTTCGCTTGCTCTGTGGTATAGCCATTTCGCTCTTTAAGACGCTTTAGCTGACGCTCAGCATCAAGAGAAACCAACCAGACACAATCAACTTCTTTTTGATAGTCCAACTCAAATAGCAAGGGAATGTCCATAAAAATCACGTCATGCCTTGCTAAGAGACCATCTCGTCTCAATAAAAGTTCCCGACGAATGATGTCATTTTGTAGGCCTGAAAGCTCTTGGCGTAGCTGATTATCCGAGAAAAAACGCTCTGACAAACGTTTGCGATCTAACTCCCCACTTGGTGCCAAAATGTCTTGACCTAGTTGAACCACCAAAACCATATATAATGGGCCACCTTTTGCTTGTAATTCATGAACGAGATTGTCTGCATCAATAACAGGATAGCCCTTGCTCCGGATATAGTTTGTCACTGTTGACTTACCTGTCGCAATGCCGCCTGTAATCCCAATAACCTGTTTCATTTCCATATCCTGCTTATCTTTACGTCTATTATCCGACAGATTTTTTCCACACTTGGCTTTCTGTTCAGTGATTTAAATTTTCTGACATTTAGGGCAAAAATGACTCCCCCTACCACCAACTTGTATTTTGTTAATAGCTGTCCCGCAACGCGGGCAAGGTTGCCCAGTCAAGCCATAAACCTGTAAATAGCGCTGCATCGTACCATCTTCACCTAGCGCATTTCGATAGGTACGTATGGTTGATCCACCTTTTTCAATCCCAAGCTGCAAAATCCGAATCGTTTCATCATGAAGCCGCTTGAACTCAGCTTTTCTGAGACTGGAAGCGATACGCAAGGGATGCACCTTGGCAGCCCAGAGCACCTCATCCACATAGATATTTCCCAAACCAGCAACTAGGGTCTGGTCTAGCAAATAAGGTTTGATTTTTTTGCGTGATGCTCTCAGAGCTATTTCAAAAGGCGCTAAGGCAAAGGTCTCCTTGGTTGGCTCTGGCCCTAGATGCTTTTGAGCAAAATAAACTCGCTCTTGCTCTTTCGGAAGCACTTCCATCGTTCCAAACTTGCGCACATCTTGATAAACCAAGACAGACTGGTCTGTAAAGGTAAAAAAGACATGGAAATGTTTATTATCAGGCACACTCTCCTGATTGTCAAACATGAGGTATTTTCCTTCCATCCGCAAATGCGATATCAGTACCAAGTTACCAAAATCAAAAATCAAGTATTTTCCTCGACGTCGCATGGCTTCAATTGTCATCTGGTCATCCATGAGCAGTTGAAAGGAATCCAAGCCTGTCACTGCCATTTTAGGAAAAGCAAAACGAATAGCCTTGATTGACTTACCAACCACATGTTTCTCCAACCCCCGACGAACCGTCTCAACCTCAGGAAGTTCAGGCATAATTACGATACAGAGCCGTTAAGCGACACAAAGAAAAAAGGGATACTGACGTCGATACCATAAGCATCTAGGAAGTATTAGCTTTTTTCACAATGTCGTGGGCGAGTCTAATGACACTCGCTGACTAGCTCTCTCCTTTCTATCCAGTTTATTTATAGTCATCTTCATCTATTAGAAAACAGAAATATTAAAAATACTTTCTCACCAAATCATCATTATCATCCCGTTGGTAAAAAAACTCAGATGATGTTTTATCAAAAAAGAGAGGGAACATCTCATCCATAGAGTCGGCCAAGTCAAGCTTTCCAGCCAACAAATCCTCTCGGGATACCCACTTGACTTCTCCTTCTGCAGACGAGGTCAAGCTTCCTGAAAAATCAGCCGTCCGATACAAAAAGACCAAGTATCGTATCTTCTCGCCTCTTGTTTGGAAATGCTTGATGCCAACAAGTTCTGGATTTCTGATGGTCAAACCAGTCTCTTCCAAAACTTCCCGCACAACAGCCTCATGTAGGCTTTCTCCTTTTTCGACATGGCCCTCTTATGTCAAGTAACTGACACTATTTATTTACTTGATTTCTGACTAATTATATCACAAAACAACCTATCAATCAAAACCACCAGTGTGAACTGGTGGTTTGCTCTGCGGCTATAAGCCGCCCTTACCGGCCAGGGCCAAAGGCCCACTGAAATAGCTTCCTCGCGCACCACTTTCCCGAGCGGGTACTAAAGCACCTCGTCTATTTCTTCCTATTGGGTTCTCCTGTAAACGGATCTATTGTTTCAAACAAGGTTAGCTAATCCGATACCCTGTCTTCCTGCAATTGATTCTGAATATACTCGGCAATCACCTTTTGGTTTCGACCTACTGTATCAACGTAATAGCCCCTACACCAGAATTTTCTATTGCCATACTTGTATTTCAGGTTAGCGTGTTTGTCAAAAATCATAAGACTACTTTTGCCTTTTAAATATCCCATAAAACTAGATATACTGAGTTTTGGCGGAATGCTTACTAACATGTGGATATGGTCTGAACAGGCATTCGCTTCATGAATTGTAACTCCCTTGCGTTCACACAAATCTCGAATTATCTTCCCGATAATCGACTTATATTTACCATATATGATTTGGCGGCGATATTTGGGCGTGAAAACGATATGATAGTTACAATTCCAACGTGTATGTGATAAACTTTCATTATCCTCTCTCATGAGATACCTCCTGTATGATGTGATGGGGTGGTGGGGAAACCGCTTCTATCTTATCATTTGGGGAGGTTTTTTTGATACCACGCTATAAGCTATCCGGAACCACTAGCATAGCTAGTGGTTTTCGAGCGCCAAAAAAGGCGATAGAAAATACTATCGCCTCCATATTATCTTCACATAATTTCTATTGGTGGGGTTATCGGTTTTGGAATCATGATAGGGGGGGCGACATTTAGGAAACGTCTCCACTTTACCCACACCATAAATTAAACCAGAACTTCCACCAGAAACCTGTGATAAGATATGTTCTGCAATTTCTTGTGTTGTCATAATATAACACCTCCTAAACATTAATTAAATAGCAACATGAAATAGTTGATAACTGAGAATACAACAATTAGGCCATTGTTTAACATATGGACTACAATAGAATCCATGATATTCTCTCGACGGGCATATGCCAAATAGAAGATTAGACCAAGTAGAAAATACATGATAAATTCAATTGGTCGGGTAACATGCAGCAAGGCAAAAAGCGCCGAACTGAATAGCCCTTTAGCCCACTTTTTCTGAAAGAAAAATCGACTAAAGAAACCGCGAAAAGTCAACTCTTCAAAAACAGGAGCAATAAGACCAATCATCACATGAAAAACTACAAAATATAACGGGAACATTTGTTGGAGCTGAGTATTTGTAGCTGATAATGCTGCATCGTTCCCTGACATGGCATTTCCTGTGACAGATTGTATAAGAAAAGTTCCTAAAATAGCTACTAAGCGAGTAGCTAGAAAGAATAGGACTGCAATGCCAAAATCTTTCCAGGTAAATCTTTGAAATCTAACCTCAAATTTTTCCTTTTCTTTATATTTATCATAAAAAAAATAGATGAGTCCAAAAGCCAAAATGAGATAGCCTAAACTTAAAAGCCACTTCATCACTTCTGGTGTCTGTGCCTGTCGTCCTATTAAAATCATCGGAATGAGGTTAAGCATAGTCCCCAATAAAACTAATCCGATAAATTTTCCAATATTTTTTACTCGTTTCATTGATTTTTCCTCTCTTTGTTAATATTAACCAAACCTAGTGCTAATAACATTATGGAAAATCCTACTAACATTATTAGAAGAGAATTTTTTTCACCTGTTTTAGGTAATGTAGCTACTTGTGTACCTTTTGTCACTGACAGTTTTTTAACTATTTCCCCCATCTCTTCCTGATTTGTTTTTGCTAGGTTTATTGGTTCAATAATTACGCCATTAGACAACCGAAGATTTTCTACATTTTTGTCAACCTTCTCAAGTGGCACTGCATCAGATGTTACGATAGCATTGACTTTCGTTTCCGTTGATGTTTCTTGCGGTACAGCGGCTTTCTCAGAAGGAAGTTCCTCCATTTTCTCTTCTTCCTTCATAATTTCTTCAAGAGACTTTCCCAGATAAAGATAGTCATATAGATTGCTAGCAGAAATACCACCTCCTACCCAACCTGATGTCAACTGACCATTTTTGAGATAGAGAATTGTCGGAGTTCCAGGAATTCCCACTGTTTCAAAAAGAAATTTTTTTGCCTCATCATCAAAATCTCCATTTTCTGTGTCATAATATGCCAACCTGCTCTCTGTTAACTCATTAAACTCTTTTAAAACAGGAGAAAATTGGCGACAATAATAACACGTTTCCCGACCAACATAAATGGTGTGTTCCTTACCGTCCTCCATAAAAGCCTGATACACATCTGTTATAGATACCTTATCTATCTCTGATACATTTTGTCTATACTGCTCTACAGAAATTTCCACTTCGGTAGGCAAAACGGATTCATGTTCAGACTCAGAGGCGGTAGCTCTTTCTCCTTGAGATTCTGATTCTGGAATATTTTCTGCTACTTCAGTTGTAACTTCTGCTTCTAAAAGATTGTCTGAGGTCTCACCAGTTATCATATCTTCAGCAGATTCAACGACCACGGTATCTGCTACGAGGCTATCTGAGGAACTCTCCGCATAGACATAGCCTCCACTTATCGTAGCTAGCAGAAGCGAGCTAAATAGGATCGATTTGAATAAATGTTTTTTCATGATGAACTCCTTTTCATTTTGATAAGTTCATTATATGGCTTGATTTTCTTTTGTTTCCCGAAAATCCTGAATGGTAGCTATTTTATCCTGAAATGCCAAAAATAAGCTACTCATTCTATAAATTTAACTTCTATAACGTATTGATGTCTCAAAAGATAGGAAATTTGTCTCACGTTAAATCTAAAGCTACCAGAAAATAAATGACAAACTTCATATTGTGGACAAAACTTCAAACCAAGTCAAAAATGCCAGAAACCTGATATCTCTGGCATTCTATTTGAAACAATTCCATGACGGATATTGACAGTAAGATGGAAAAACTCCAAATATAAGTACGGTTTTCACAAACTATCATTTAATCGTTTTTAAGAGATATATCACTTCAATAACAATAAAGAGTAAAAAAAGCGAATTATTTGTAGCTACATAAATCATTAAAAATAAAGACAAAAATGAGATAATATCAAAAATCTTATTTTCTGAAGATCCCTTTGTTGAAAATGTATAAATCACAATGATTCCTAAAATAAATACCGAAAAAATTTGGAATAAATTATGTAGTATAAAGTTCACCTTTTAGTTCATATAATAAGTAACGCCACCAATCACTACCCATTCAGCTATACCTCCTTCAATATCTGCAAGCTTCTCTGAGTTAATCGAATCAAATTGTGTCATTGTTGTATTCATCACGAATACCTTCTAAAATTGTTATCTTATCTTGTTGCAACTTTGATACCTTTAGTATAGCGTTTTCCGTTAAAAATTAACTTCCATTTCCTAAACAGTCATCGAAATGTCCTGAATGGGATATAGGTACATAAAAACACATCATTTTAAAAAAGCGATGTGCAATAAAGATATAATTTGGGGTAGAATTTATTTTATTTTTTTAATTTTATTAAATATAGAGTGCTTGGGTGAAATCACATAACCTAACGATAAGATCATTCCAATGGCGTAGAACATGACAACAACATTAAGGTAAAAGTAAATCACTGTTTTGGGACTGCTTGACAAAATTTCCTTTACAAGAATGATTGTAACTAAAATTGGAATCAAAATTGTACTTTTAAAATATAGCCAAAATTGTTTTGCAATTTGAGAAATTGAGAGAACTTCTTGTGACTGTTTATAGACTAATATAAAAGTTAGGAGTTCAAGCAAAAAACTCCAAAAAATAAGTCGCAGATTTTTTTCGAGAGTTAAATGATATGAAATTCCTATAGTAAACAATATCATCGCAGTGATAAAGACTATAACTAAAAATCTTAAAATATTACGCATAATTTCACCTCCATTATTTTATAAACTTTAGCATAAAATTGATTTGCTTCTAGATAATTAAAAAAATAGCGAATACCTACTTTAAATCTGTTAAAGTAGGCATTTTAAATTATAGCGGCTTATTTCTTAATTTTATGTTCTTTTTCCCATATCAGATATTGGTATCGTAGATATTGGTAAACAATGATTATGACATAGACATAAATGATGATAAGAGAAAAACCACCAACCACTAATGCCCAAAATAGAGAAAAGTTTTTAATGGCATAGGATATACTCAATAAAATGAGCATCAGGGGAACTATGAATTCTCCAGTCTGTTCTATCTTGTCCAGAAAAGCTGCCTTTTTTTCAGATGGCTTAAAAACAACATTCAAAATCTTCATCTCTTCTCCTAAAACCAAGTAGCTAGTCTCATTTTTGCTTATTAATGAGGCAATAGAACACCTATAGCCGCTCCTCCAGCTGCACATAAAGCATATCCTTGCCAAGGGATAAACATGCCAGCTTGAGCGCAATATGTTACTCCCTCAGCAGCACCTACCATACCGCTCAAAAAAAGATTTGCTCCTTTTTTCCCACCTCCACATACGTTGGCAAGAACATTTTCATTCAATTGCTTCATATTATCAAAGGTTCTGTTGCAAAGTTTTAAATCTACTATCAAATAAGGTAGAATAATAGAAAAAGATAGCAGGAGGAATGACGATGAATCATTTTAAAGGAA
>JAKTNK010000059.1 GCA_029593465.1 Streptococcus suis | reverse complement strand
CATACCAAGTCTATCTCACGCTTTGCGAGGAGCACCATGACAATACTTGAAGTTAGTCGTGAGTTGAAAGTATTTGGTGTTGGAATCTATTTTGAAGAACAGAACATCAATACACTTTCGAGTGAAGGAGAGGTCATGCTTTCAGTTTTGGCTAGTCTAGCTGAAGAAGAATTAGAAAGTATGAGCGCTAATCAGCGTTGGGCTTTTCAAAAAAAGTTTCAACGAGGAGAAATGGTTATCAATACCAGGCGTTTTATGGGTTACGATGTGGATGATAAGGGAGAGTTGGTTATTAATGAGGAAGAAGCTTTGGTTGTGAGACGGATTTTTCATCTCTATTTGGATGGTATGGGTCTTCATCGCATCGCTAAGCAACTCAATCACGAGAAAGTTCCTACCGTTACAGGAGCAAAGTGGTATGACACCACTATCCGAAATATTCTAAGAAATGAAAAGTATAAGGGCTCTGCTCTTCTTCAAAAATATTTTCAAGATGGTGTGAACGGCAAGAAACGCTTGAACGTAGGAGAGGTGGAACAATATTTTATTGAAGATAACCATGAGGCTATTATTTCAAAGGACGACTGGCAAGTGGTTCAGGAGAAATTAAACCAAAACAGTCGGAATCAAGGACCAAATAAAATTTATCGTTTTACAGGTCTCCTCAAATGTCAATATTGTAGCTCAACTCTCAAGCGACAGGTTTCTTACAAGGGAAAGATTGTCTGGTGTTGTTCTAAGTATATTAAAGAGGGTAAAGTTTCCTGTCAAGGGATGAGAGTACCTGAAAACGATATAAATGATTGGCAAATACAGACAGCAGTAACCGTAATAGAAAGGATTGAAGATGGGCAAAAACATTACAGTTATTCCAGCAAAGAAGGTGCAGGTAACAACGTTACACCATATCAAAGAGAAAATCAGAGTAGCCGCCTATTGTCGGGTGTCCACCGACCAAGACGAACAGCTATCAAGCTATGAGAACCAAGTCAGGTATTACCGAGATTACATCTTAAAGCATGAGGATTATGAGCTTGTAGATATCTATGCGGATGAAGGCATTTCAGCAACCAATACAAAAAAACGTGATGCTTTTAACCGCTTGATACAAGATTGTAGGGCAGGTAAGGTGGATAGAATTTTGGTCAAGTCAATTAGTCGATTTGCTAGAAACACCTTGGATTGTATCAAGTATGTCCGAGAGCTTAAGGAGCTTGGGATTTGTGTTACCTTTGAAAAAGAGAATATCGATAGTCTAGATTCCAAAGGAGAAGTACTTTTAACTATTTTATCTTCACTTGCCCAAGACGAATCACGCTCCATTTCAGAGAACTCTACATGGGGAATTCGAAAGAAATTTGAACGTGGCATTGTTCAAGTCAATACGACCAAGTTCATAGGCTACGACAAGGATGAGAATGGTAGGTTAGTCATTAATCCAGAGCAAGCTGAGGTTCTTAAATACATCTATAGCCAATTCTTAAAAGGTTACAGTCCAGAAAGCATTGCCAAGGAACTTAATGCCAAAGATATCAAGGGTTGGTCAGGTAAAGCCAACTGGTATCCAAGTAGCATTCTCAAAATGCTTCAGAACGAGAAATACAAAGG
>JAKTNK010000058.1 GCA_029593465.1 Streptococcus suis | reverse complement strand
CGCATCAAAGCAAAATTAAAAGGACTGAGTCCTGTCCAATACAGAACTAAATCCTTTCAATAATTATTTGTCCAACTTTTAGGGGTCAGTACATTTTTGCTAGGCTTTTTTTTTACATTTCTTTAATTTTCAAATTTTTTATTTCCCACTCAAACCATTCGCTAAAATCTTGTTTAAAGCCGTTAATAGAATATTGCTCTTGTTCTTCTGCTTCTTTATCGTTTTGAGGGTCTAAGTAGGTCGGTTTATCTTTTGGTCTTGCGTATACACCTATCCATGTTTTAAAATCGCCCTCAAAACTGCTATCTATGATAAAGCCTTGCTCTTTTAGCTCTTCTCTTACTTGAGCTTTTAGATATTGCTGTTCTTGTGTTCCATAAAACCCATTTTCTGTAAAATCTTCTAATTGTAATTTTTTTGTTTTTTCCATTTTCTTTTCCTCTTTTCTTTTTTTGATTTTTAGTTTTTTGACAACCATTTTTGTTAGGCGTTTGAGGAAGTGAAGCTGTTTTCCTCATGTTTTAAAAGCTAGAAATAAATTACAGTGTACGCTCCTTTCTTTTTTCGTTTTGTTGGTTCATTTTCGCCAGTGTGTTCGTGTCGTTTGCTGTGACGAGAACGCAACATAGACACAAAGAAAACACAAGGGCGAGCTTGCTCGTTTATATACCCTTGTGTTTTCGACTGGATATGTTAAGGTAACAAACAGTAAATGGCACGTTACAGACTGCAAAATGTACCAACTGAAAAAAGAAAGAATACAGTTGTGTGCTTTATTTCTCGATCAGCTTTTAAAAAATGAGGAAATGTTTTTATAAAAAAAGAGTAGTTACCGTTTTTTGGTAACTACTCTTTTACTTTTTTAAGGTTTAAATCCCTGGAAGTTTAGGTGTTTTGGGTATTGGTGGTGTAGGTGGCTGCAAGCTTTCCATTTTTTGTTGAATTGCTTTAAATTCAGGGGTTTCTTGGTGTTGATTTTGAACCATTTTTTGCTCTATTCTCTCCAAAGTCGGTTGAATTTCTTTCCCTGATACTTTACGATTTAATTCTCTTTCTAAGGTCTCTTTCGGACTAATGGAAGGCGTTTCTAAGCTTGAATAGAGTTTCACTCCTTCTCTATTGTAAAGCCTTATATCGCTAAATAAGCCCGTTTTATGAAGGGTTTCTAAATTGGTCGGTAAGTTTTTGACAACAATATCATGCGCTTGTTTTGGTGTTGCCCTGGCTGTCATTGGATCATCTGCATACATAGTTTCATACCGTTCAATTGTTCCTAAATATGAGTTGATTTTAGGTACTGCCATGACATACATTTTTGTTTCATAATCTTTGGCTTGAAGCATTGTTGCGGTTTGAATAGGAACGTCTGTTGTTCGTCCTGTACCTTCAATCACTAAATTATACCCTTTATCTCTCAAACGGCTTATGATCGCTTCTGTCATGCGATTAGAATAAGGGGTAACGTATTTTACTACGTCTTTTTCATAAAGTTTCACTAGTTCATCAAAATTAGGGTGCTGTTGTTTGAACGTATCATTATCAATGATAACAACATTTCCTTGTGTCTCTTCGGAAATTGCCGATCGCAAACTAGTTTTACCTGATCCTGGTTGCCCACCAAGTAAAAAAGCGGTTGGCGATTCAACCGCTAGTCTATTTTTAGGGTTCTGTTGCAAAGTTTCCGATAAGCTCATTTTGAGGTAAAATAATTGAAAAAGATAGCTTGGAGGAATGAAGATGACTCAGTTCAAAGGAA
>JAKTNK010000057.1 GCA_029593465.1 Streptococcus suis | reverse complement strand
TTTTTTTTAGATTGTACCTTTTTTTAAAACTCAAGTCAACAAAATGTGGTCAATTTTAGTTTTTTTGATCCATGATACATGATACTCTAGGGGGTGTGTCGTAGTAGCACCCCCTAGAAATCGAAAATTTTTTCAAAATTTTCTCCCCCCTCACTCCAAAATTTCACCCAAAACCACCACCTAAAATTTTATGCAGATTTCGCATAACTCTAAAACCCAAATTTTGACGTTTTAGGCCCCTTCTGTTTAACACACCTCCAAAACCTCAAACAAAACCCAAAAATCGCAAATACGAGCTCCTAGACCCCTTAAAACGCATTTTAGCCTTTTTATTTCACGGTCATCTTGCTGACAAGTAACCTAGGGCGCTTATTTTGGCTTTGTCGGTCGTCTGAACTTCGTTCTGACTAACCGCCCAATCCAGTCTAATCTGCCCTAGCTTATCAGCAAGACGCTTTCGCGACATAAACGCTAAAAAGCTAATTCCTCTTCAACCGATTTCGGCACTACTTCCAAGTAAAGTATAACGCACTATACTTTACTTCGTAAAAGTGCGGTCTGCGACGCTGTATCGCCACTAGGCGATATGTCGAGCCGACAAGTCTATTGCTCGACAAATTAAGTCCGACAATGTCGGACTTTCTGTTACTCTTTGACAAAGAGTAACGTTTTTGTAGTTTTGACGTACCATCAAAACACAAACGCTCCTCCGAGGGACTCTTGCAGAGAGCCATTCGTGCGAACCAACGCACGAAAAAAGCACCCTTTTTAAGGGTGCTAGTCAGACCGCTTCGCTATTGTCTGACTACTTTATCTCGCCATACAAAAGCATACTTAAAGCCTTAACAATAGACTTCGGACTAGTATTCTGCTCTTTCTTGTTTCGTCTCGAAGTTATGTATTTGTCAATCACATACGTATGTCGGCACAAGAACCTAAACCAATCATAATTTTCAGCTAACGCATAATCCATAAGGTCAGCAAATTCAGTTATATCATTAACTTTTATATATTCTATCATCTCTGCATGAATTCCATCTTCTTCTGCAGCCGTACGTGTAAAATAACGCTCAATATCAACATTTCCAATAACTCTAATATCAGATTGACTATATTGCGCTTTATCTGGATTATCAATATGCACCAAATAACGAACCGCACCTTCGATGTTTTTAACTTTTTGAGGCATCGGTTGTTTCAGAGCATCAGTAATTTCACGAATTTGAGAAAAAGATTTCATACTACCATATCTCAAAATTACATGATAATGCGGTTTCTTATCCGTTCTCTTCACATCATCGTTTTTATCTTTATCATGCAAAGGACTAATTATAGCTTTAGAAACCTCAAATTGCTCTTGCATGATTTGTATCCAATTATCCGGTAAACTCTCAGGATACGCAACAAACGTCCAATCTTTCGCTCTAGTTTTATCTTGATTTGTTGATTTTTCTTTATCTGCCATGATATAATATACCTGATATAATTACTTGCCGACCTAGTCGGCTTTTTTTATTACCCTTCCTGCTTTTTTTGTTCTTGCAACCACTCATCAAAAATTACTGACAAAAGACTTGACTTTGTTAAGCCTTTTTTTAGAGCAGCTAAAGTCAATTTTTCAAACTGCTCGTCAGTAAAACTGACCTGAAATCGTTTCTTATCAATCGACATTGTACCACAAACCTCCCATTGTATATTTTTTTTTAGATTGTACCTTTTTTTAAAACTCAAGTCAACAAAATGTGGTCAATTTTAGTTTTTTTGATCCATGATACATGATACTCTAGGGG
>JAKTNK010000056.1 GCA_029593465.1 Streptococcus suis | reverse complement strand
TCATTTATGTTAGCTCCTTTCAGACAAATGTGGTAGTTTATCTGAGCCTAACATAGATGGCTTTTTCTGTCTAGCTTAATTTTACAAATTGGGTTATTAAAAAATATTTCTGAGGAGAATTTTGCAAAACATGAGAATAAGTGGAGAAATAATTCCGAGATTAATGATTCTAACATACCCTATTTAAAAACTAGTATTTATTCTTTAATCGCAAATAGTAGTTTACTAGATGAGTTAAAGAGAGTGCTAAAAGAACACGTAGCCAATGAAAGACTTTTTTTGGAGTTTAACATTAACTCAAAAGAAACATCACAACATCTTGACATTCTTTATAAAGAAGTTAGTGTATTAAGTTTGGGTCAAAAAGTTGTAGCGATGTTAGATTTTTTACTAGCATATAGTGATTATTCAAAGGATTTCAGACCATTAATTATTGATCAACCTGAAGATAATTTGGATAACCGCTATATATACAGACATTTAGTTCAACAGTTTAGAGACGTGAAAGCTCAACGACAAATTATTTTAGCAACCCATAATGCGACAATTGTAACAAATTCCATGACCGATCAAGTGGTAATTATGGAATCAGATGGGGCTCATGCTTGGATTGAATCACAGGGATATGTTAGTGAAAAATTTATAAAAAACCATATTATCAATCAATTGGAAGGTGGAAGAGACTCATTTAAACATAAGATGTCCATATATGAGACAGCTCTTTCTGAATAATATAAGGAAATGAAAAGTAGGTTAGAAATATCCTACTTTTTGTTTTGTGATACCTTTTCCAAATCACCTCTATTATCCTAATATCATTCCTAAAAAAATCAATCCATGATTTTTCACTGGGGGTTTGGGGGCGAAGCCACCAAGTTATCTTATCATCGGCTATCAAAACTCAAAGGTTTTGGTCGGCTGGCGATAAGATTTTTGGGATATTGTGGACACAATATCTGAGCTCGCAAAAGCCGAAAAGGGAAGATTTGAGGCTTTTAGGGAGCCCCCGTATCAGATATGGTATCGGTGCTAACCCGCTAGAGGGAAATGTGAGAAGGAGTGTATCATCATGACAGAAAGTTATCGGACAATTCGTAAGGAAATCAACTTGACGCTTGAGGAATTTGAGCAGATTCAACTACTGATGAGAAAGGAGAATGCGGAGCAGTTTTCTCCCTTTGTTAGACAAAAACTATTGGACATTGTCAATAACAAGGATGACATCAGAGATTGGTTTATTCTGTGGCAATCTCAAAAAATAGAACAAATCAGTAGAGATATTTTACAGGTAGCAACTCTAGCGGAACGAGGCCATCAGGTCACGTCAGAACACTTAAGAATTATATTGACTTGTGTTCAAGAACTGATGACAGAAGTAGAGAAGGCAGTACCACTCAGTTCAGAATTTCGAGATAAGTATATGGGAGGTTAGATATGGAAAATCGTTATCGAACCAATCTCAAAAAAGTCTTTTTAACAGACCAGGAACTTGCGAACCTGAACAATCATATTAGCCAAAGTTCTTGTCAAAATTTTTCTGCTTATGCCAGAAAGGTTTTGCTTAATCCAAATATGACCTTTTTAACAATTGATACCAGTAACTACCAAGACTTGGTTTTTGAATTACGTCGAATTGGCAATAACATTAACCAGATAGCTAAAACAGTCAATCAGACAAAACTTCTGACAGTAGAGCAGCGAGATAATTTGAAAACGGGCATAGGTCAGCTGATTGCGGAAGTTGATAAGGACTTCTATGTCAAGTGTCAAAAGTTGAGGGAATTTTATGGTAGTCACTAAACATTTTGCGGTTCATGGCAA
>JAKTNK010000055.1 GCA_029593465.1 Streptococcus suis | reverse complement strand
AGTATCAACCTCTGAGTCCTTGTCAGTGAGCCTCTCATTGAACCAAGCAGCGAGCTCAGATTCAGTCTCAGCTTCAGTGGCACAATCTCAAAGCCTATCTGCATCAAGTTCTGAATCGGATTCTATGTCAGCTTCAGAGTCGGAATCATTAGCAAACACAGCTAAAACGCGTCGCACAAGGGAAGTTACCTCAGCGGGTACTACTGACTCAGGAGAAGTGACAAGCTATACCGATGCCTTTAGTAGAGTTTGGGAGAGTGTAGATACTGTAGCTGCTTACAATGATAATATAGAGACCACCCCATATCGAAATGCACAAGTAAGTAGAACAACTATTCGCAATAGTGCAGGACAGCTAGAGACAAACTGGGTGGTTACATTTTTACCAGGTTCCAAAATCTATAATAATGATTATTCTGCGACACCAGTCAATACCTCTTTAGTCCTTGCTTTAACTAAAGATTTGCAATTAGTAGGTGGGGTTAACTATGTCGGTAGAAACACGATTTCCGGAGATTCTGCAGAAGTAACTGGTACATCGTTTGAAGATTTATCTTCCAAGCTACTAGGTGACAATTTCAGATTGTACAATAACGTCTATGGAGCTGATGATGATTTAAATGCAACAACTGAAACAGCTTTTGCGGATAACGGTGGTGCCTACCGAGGTAGTGACCAAACAGGGATTTACGGTCGGGCAACATACTTTGCTAAACCAGAGACTAGTTTCCAAAAGAGAGGTCAAGGTGCTTTTAGCGGTAATTCAAATTCAAAAACCGTTGACTATGGTGGTACATATGATCCCTACCAATTTACACGAACTTTCGGGTTGAAAACTAGCTCTACTGCAACGCATACATTGACCTTTACCACTGTTCAAACCCAAGATGCAGAAGTAGGTGGTGCGGAAAGAGGTTTTTCAGGTCTTTTAACAGCTGTTGGGTCATATCAAAGCAGTAGATATATCTTTGACGGTCATATCAATGGTTATGAGTATGTTCCTGAAAATCAAGACTCACTATCTAATTCTATGTCTGTGTCGCAAGCCGAAAACTCTGTGTCAAATTCATTGTCGACAAGCACAAGTCTAAGGAATTCGGTTTCTAATAGCAATTCACAAAGCCTATCTGAAAGTAAGTCGACAAGTACTTCGAAATCTGAACGATTTGAGTCATTAAGAGCTTCAGTATCGAACTCCAACTCAGAATCGGTTAGCACATCAAACAAAGAGTCAGTATCAAACTCTAACTCACAATCAGTGAGCACATCAAACAAAGAGTCAGTATCGAACTCAAACTCACAATCAGTGAGCACATCAAACAAAGAGTCGGTCTCAAACTCAAACTCACAATCAGTGAGCACGTCTAAACAAGAGTCAGTATCAAACTCTAACTCACAATCAGTGAGCACGTCTAAACAAGAGTCAGTATCAAACTCAAACTCACAATCAGTGAGCACGTCTAAACAAGAGTCAGTCTCAAACTCTAACTCACAATCAGTGAGCACATCAAACAAAGAGTCAGTCTCAAACTCAAATTCACAATCAGTGAGCACCTCAAATTCAGATTCAGTAAGTGCTTCAAACTCAGACTCAGTATCAAACTCAGACTCAGTAAGTGCATCAAACTCTGAATCAGTATCAAACTCAGATTCAGTAAGTGCTTCAAACTCTGAATCAGTATCAAATTCAGATTCAGTAAGTGCATCAAACTCTGAATCAGTATCAAATTCAGACTCAGTAAGTGCATCAAACTCTGAATCAGTATCAAATTCAGACTCAGTAAGTGCATCAAACTCTGAATCAGTATCAAATTCAGACTCAGTAAGTGCATCAAACTCTGAATCAGTATCAAATTCAGACTCAGTAAGTGCATCAAAC
>JAKTNK010000053.1 GCA_029593465.1 Streptococcus suis | reverse complement strand
GATGTCCTTTTTTAGGAGGGCTTAGTTTTTTGTACCCAGTTTAAGAATACCTTTATCATGTGATTCTAAAGTATCCGGAGAATATCTGTATGCTTTGTATGCCTATGGTTATGCATAAAAATCCCAGTGATAAAAGTATTTATCACTGGGATTTTTATGCCCTTTTGGGTTTTTGAATGGAGGAAAATCACATGAAAATTATTAATATTGGAGTTTTAGCTCATGTTGATGCAGGAAAAACTACCTTAACAGAAAGCTTATTATATAACAGTGGAGCGATTACAGAATTAGGAAGCGTGGACAAAGGTACAACGAGGACGGATAATACGCTTTTAGAACGTCAGAGAGGAATTACAATTCAGACAGGAATAACCTCTTTTCAGTGGGAAAATACGAAGGTGAACATCATAGACACGCCAGGACATATGGATTTCTTAGCAGAAGTATATCGTTCATTATCAGTTTTAGATGGGGCAATTCTACTGATTTCTGCAAAAGATGGCGTACAAGCACAAACTCGTATATTATTTCATGCACTTAGGAAAATGGGGATTCCCACAATCTTTTTTATCAATAAGATTGACCAAAATGGAATTGATTTATCAACGGTTTATCAGGATATTAAAGAGAAACTTTCTGCCGAAATTGTAATCAAACAGAAGGTAGAACTGTATCCTAATATGTGTGTGACGAACTTTACCGAATCTGAACAATGGGATACGGTAATAGAGGGAAACGATGACCTTTTAGAGAAATATATGTCCGGTAAATCATTAGAAGCATTGGAACTCGAACAAGAGGAAAGCATAAGATTTCATAATTGTTCCCTGTTCCCTGTTTATCACGGAAGTGCAAAAAGCAACATAGGGATTGATAACCTTATAGAAGTGATTACGAATAAATTTTATTCATCAACATACAGAAAGAAGTCTGAACTTTGCGGAAATGTCTTCAAAATTGAATATTCGGAAGAAAGACAACGTCTTGCATATGTACGCCTTTATGGCGGAATCCTGCATTTGCGGGATTCGGTTAGAATATCGGAAAAGGAAAAAATAAAAATTACAGAAATGTATACTTCAATAAATGGTGAATTATGTAAAATTGATAAGGCTTATTCCGGGGAAATTGTTATTTTGCAAAATGAGTTTTTGAAGCTAAATAGTGTTCTTGGAGATACAAAGCTATTGCCACAGAGAGAGAGAATTGAAAATCCGCTCCCTCTGCTGCAAACAACTGTTGAACCGAGCAAACCTCAACAAAGGGAAATGTTACTTGATGCACTTTTAGAAATCTCCGACAGTGACCCGCTTCTACAATATTATGTGGATTCTACGACACATGAAATTATACTTTCTTTCTTAGGGAAAGTACAAATGGAAGTGATTAGTGCACTGTTGCAAGAAAAGTATCATGTGGAGATAGAACTAAAAGAGCCTACAGTCATTTATATGGAAAGACCGTTAAAAAAAGCAGAGTATACCATTCACATCGAAGTGCCACCGAATCCCTTCTGGGCTTCCATTGGTTTATCTGTATCACCGCTTCCGTTGGGAAGTGGAATGCAGTATGAGAGCTCGGTTTCTCTTGGATACTTAAATCAATCATTTCAAAATGCAGTTATGGAAGGGATACGCTATGGTTGCGAACAAGGATTATATGGTTGGAATGTGACGGATTGTAAAATCTGTTTTAAGTATGGCTTATACTATAGCCCTGTTAGTACCCCAGCAGATTTTCGGATGCTTGCTCCTATTGTATTGGAACAAGTCTTAAAAAAAGCTGGAACAGAATTGTTAGAGCCATATCTTAGTTTTAAAATTTATGCGCCACGGGAATATCTTTCACGAGCATACAACGATGCTCCTAAATATTGTGCGAACATCGTAGACACTCAATTGAAAAATAATGAGGTCATTCTTAGTGGAGAAATCCCTGCTCGGTGTATTCAAGAATATCGTAATGATTTAACTTTCTTTACAAATGGACGTAGCGTTTGTTTAACAGAGTTAAAAGG
>JAKTNK010000052.1 GCA_029593465.1 Streptococcus suis | reverse complement strand
TATGATGCGAGGTTAAGTTGAAGAGACGGAGCCGTAGGGAAACCGAGTCTTAAAAGGGCGCTTTAGTATCATGGTGTAGACCCGAAACCATGTGACCTACCCATGAGCAGGTTGAAGGTGAGGTAAAACTCACTGGAGGACCGAACCAGGGCACGTTGAAAAGTGCTTGGATGACTTGTGGGTAGCGGAGAAATTCCAAACGAACTTGGAGATAGCTGGTTCTCTCCGAAATAGCTTTAGGGCTAGCGTCGATGTTAAGTCTCTTGGAGGTAGAGCACTGTTTGGGTGAGGGGTCCATCCCGGATTACCAATCTCAGATAAACTCCGAATGCCAATGAGATATAATCGGCAGTCAGACTGCGAGTGCTAAGATCCGTAGTCGAAAGGGAAACAGCCCAGACCACCAGCTAAGGTCCCAAAATAACTGTTAAGTGGAAAAGGATGTGGGGTTGCACAGACAACTAGGATGTTAGCTTAGAAGCAGCTATTCATTCAAAGAGTGCGTAATAGCTCACTAGTCGAGTGACCCTGCGCCGAAAATGTACCGGGGCTAAAACAGTTTACCGAAGCTGTGGATGACACGAAGTGTCATGGTAGGAGAGCGTTCTATGTGCGACGAAGGTATACCGTGAGGAGTGCTGGAGCGCATAGAAGTGAGAATGCCGGTATGAGTAGCGCAAGACAGGTGAGAATCCTGTCCACCGTAAGACTAAGGTTTCCAGGGGAAGGCTCGTCCGCCCTGGGTTAGTCGGGTCCTAAGGAGAGACCGAAAGGTGTATCCGATGGCCAACAGGTTGATATTCCTGTACTAGAGTATATAGTGATGGAGGGACGCAGTAGGCTAACTAAACCGGACGAATGGAAGAGTCCGGCTAATCAGTGAGGTGTGAGATGAGTTAAATGCTTATCTCTATAACATTGAGCTGTGATGGGGAGCGAAGTTTAGTAGCGAAGTTAGTGATGTCACACTGCCAAGAAAAGCTTCTAGCGTTTAAGTATACTCTACCCGTACCGCAAACCGACACAGGTAGTCGAGGCGAGTAGCCTCAGGTGAGCGAGAGAACTCTCGTTAAGGAACTCGGCAAAATGACCCCGTAACTTCGGGAGAAGGGGTGCTGTCATAAGACAGCCGCAGTGAATAGGCCCAAGCAACTGTTTATCAAAAACACAGCTCTCTGCTAAATCGTAAGATGATGTATAGGGGGTGACGCCTGCCCGGTGCTGGAAGGTTAAGAGGAGTGCTTAGACAATAGTCGAAGGTATGAATTGAAGCCCCAGTAAACGGCGGCCGTAACTATAACGGTCCTAAGGTAGCGAAATTCCTTGTCGGGTAAGTTCCGACCCGCACGAAAGGCGTAATGATTTGGGCACTGTCTCAACGAGAGACTCGGTGAAATTTTAGTACCTGTGAAGATGCAGGTTACCCGCGACAGGACGGAAAGACCCCATGGAGCTTTACTGCAGTTTGATATTGAGTATCTGTACCACATGTACAGGATAGGTAGGAGCCTAGGAAGTTGGAACGCCAGTTTCAATGGAGGCGTTGTTGGGATACTACCCTTGTGTTATGGCTACTCTAACCCAGATAGGTTATCCCTATCGGAGACAGTGTCTGACGGGCAGTTTGACTGGGGCGGTCGCCTCCTAAAAGGTAACGGAGGCGCCCAAAGGTTCCCTCAGACTGGTTGGAAATCAGTCGCAGAGTGTAAAGGTATAAGGGAGCTTGACTGCGAGAGCAACAACTCGAGCAGGGACGAAAGTCGGGCTTAGTGATCCGGTGGTTCCGTATGGAAGGGCCATCGCTCAACGGATAAAAGCTACCCTGGGGATAACAGGCTTATCTCCCCCAAGAGTTCACATCGACGGGGAGGTTTGGCACCTCGATGTCGGCTCGTCGCATCCTGGGGCTGTAGTCGGTCCCAAGGGTTGGGCTGTTCGCCCATTAAAGCGGCACGCGAGCTGGGTTCAGAACGTCGTGAGACAGTTCGGTCCCTATCCGTCGCGGGCGTAGGAAATTTGAGAGGATCTGCTCCTAGTACGAGAGGACCAGAGTGGACTTACCGCTGGTGTACCAGTTGTCT
>JAKTNK010000051.1 GCA_029593465.1 Streptococcus suis | reverse complement strand
TATCAATCGGGAATGTAAATTGCTGTTGCTGGTAGTAGAAGATTTCAGAGGACGGGAAGTCCAGTTCTCCGACAATGCTGTTAATGGTAAAGTAAGCTACATAGACGGTTTCATCTTCCTGCTGGATTTTCAAATATCGCTGTTTTTCTTCCACCAAACAGCGAGTAGGCTTAATCAAGTCATAGTATTTAATCAGCGTTTCATTATCCAGCTTTTTCTTTGATAGATGGTACTCATACTCTTCATAGGCAGTGCCTGTCTGTCCGTAAAGGTGTTCAATCAGATAGCCGAAGTCGTCCTTATCTAACCTGCGGATTTTGAAACGACGAGAGATTTTATTTTCTAAGAGCTTTTCCATCTTCTGAAAACGCAGGATTTCATCATTACTCATACTAACAAAATCGCCCATCAGCTTATGGTTCACATCATAGACAAAATCAGACAAAGCATTTTTTGCTTCAACGGTAAGACTTTTCATAGAAAACTCCTGATCGTTGAGAAGCAACTTAAAGCCGATAAAGAAACGGTAGTTCACTTGATTTTCGCCAATCATGGATATTAAAGCGTCTGTCTGTTGGTCGATTTTGTCATAGGCAACCGCTTTGAGCTTGCCAGTGACTTCATTTTTGGAACGCTCTTGTGCAGAACGTATGCTGGATTCTGTACTGATTTGTAAAGCATGAATTTTGCCATCACGATTTTGTGCGATAAGCTGTCTGAAAGAATCATGCACTTGTATTTTCTGTTCTGGACTTAGAAATGAGTAATTGTAAGGAACAAGCTCATAGTAAGCATAACATTCCCCGTCTTTATTCCAGACGAGATTGTTTTCAATGTATTTAATTGGATATGCCATAAAATTCACTCCTAACTGCTGTAATGGCTTCTTGTGGCTGGTTTCTGCCAAGCGTTACTTTTTTTCCTGCATAGGTCAGCTTTGGTCGCAGTGCATAAGCAATGACAGACTTCAAAAATCCATAAGGCTTTTTACCATCAAAAGTTTTTGTAGACATAAACCATGTGAAAGCCACAGGAATCCCAAAGTATTTGAGAAATGCTCCCTCTATCATGGAAAGAGGGGGCAAGTTGCCAAGTATCATCACTGCAAAGAGTGACACGACAAACCATGTCATTTGCGTAAAGGTTATGGGAAACGGAAGTCTAAAATCATTGATAGAATACAGTACCTTTTCCACAGACCAGATACTGGTATAGCTTCGTATTTTCTTCATGTAATCAATCCTTTCATAAAAAATAGGGGTAGCTGATTGAGCCACCCCGTAAAATAGAAAATCTGCCAGTAGTAATGTACCGACAGATTTAATAGACGATTTCAAAAATCCCATGATTGGTTGAGATAAACGTTCCTGAAAGGTCTAAATCCCGACCATAGGCTTGATAATCAATATAGTTTTGAAGACTAGCTGGTACTTCGCCTAAAGCACCCGTTTCTTCAATGTAGTAGCGTGCCACGTCATACATATCATCACAATCGGAATGAATGATAATATCCTCTTGATGTTCGCTTAGTTCTTCAATGCTTGAAAAATGAGTGAGCAGAGCAGATAGCTCCGATTGTAATTCTTCGGGTAATTCCGATACCATTTCCCATAGTCGATTGAGTTCGCCAATGGAAGTGTATTCGTCAACCGTAAAGGGTAACTCGTAGTCATGAATGGCGTATTCCTCATATTCATCATTCAAGCCGATTTTCTCTTTGACTTCCTCAAAGTCAATGGGAAAGGTAAACCACGCACCGACCAATTCGCCCTCATTGTATTTGCCTAAATTCGCAATATAGACTTGCATATCGTCCATATATTCACGTCCTTTCTTTGTAGAGATTCAAAAATCCCTACCGCACTTCGTTTGGTGTACCATTCCTTTGCGGAACATAAGAAAACCACTTATATTCCACAAAAGAACGGTTTTATTTAAGCACCAATAATGCGATTGAATAGCTCTAGTAAAATGTCTTTTACTCCAGCAGCGTTGAAGACTAAGCCAACCGCAATAATCGCAATAATTAAAAAGCCAATCAGTTTGCTAAACTCACGCTTGAAGCCAAGATACAAGCCAATCACAACGATTGCTAAAAGCACCAGTGATTGAGCGTTTGATAGAAACCAGTTATAAAGGTTTTGTCCAAAATTCATAAAAATGTTCTCCTCTCTATATTCAATGAATTTGTATTTGAGTTATTTTTTTG
>JAKTNK010000050.1 GCA_029593465.1 Streptococcus suis | reverse complement strand
CCATTCGAGGATTATATAAGAAAACCCGAAAAGAAGGCACTCTCTTCGGGTTTTCGGTCTGTACTGAAATCAAGGTATTATTGGGAATCCCAGCTTAAATCATAGATACCGTAAGGGATTTTATTCTTTATTTAAAACTTTGCAACAGAACCCTTTTAAGACCTGATGGAAAAACAATGTTTTATTTACACTCAATAGGAATGTTACCTAACTATCAAGACAAAGGTTATGGTTCAAAATTATTATCTTTTATTAAGGAATATTCTAAAGAGATTGGTTGTTCTGAAATGTTTTTAATAACTGATAAAGGTAATCCTAGAGCTTGCCATGTATATGAAAAATTAGGTGGTAAAAATGATTATAAAGATGAAATAGTATATGTATATGATTATGAAAAAGGTGATAAATAAATGAATATAGTTGAAAATGAAATATGTATAAGAACTTTAATAGATGATGATTTTCCTTTGATGTTAAAATGGTTAACTGATGAAAGAGTATTAGAATTTTATGATGGTAGAGATAAAAAATATACATTAGAATCATTAAAAAAACATTATACAGAGCCTTGGGAAGATGAAGTTTTTAGAGTAATTATTGAATATAACAATGTTCCTATTGGATATGGACAAATATATAAAATGTATGATGAGTTATATACTGATTATCATTATCCAAAAACTGATGAGATAGTCTATGGTATGGATCAATTTATAGGAGAGCCAAATTATTGGAGTAAAGGAATTGGTACAAGATATATTAAATTGATTTTTGAATTTTTGAAAAAAGAAAGAAATGCTAATGCAGTTATTTTAGACCCTCATAAAAATAATCCAAGAGCAATAAGGGCATACCAAAAATCTGGTTTTAGAATTATTGAAGATTTGCCAGAACATGAATTACACGAGGGCAAAAAAGAAGATTGTTATTTAATGGAATATAGATATGATGATAATGCCACAAATGTTAAGGCAATGAAATATTTAATTGAGCATTACTTTGATAATTTCAAAGTAGATAGTATTGAAATAATCGGTAGTGGTTATGATAGTGTGGCATATTTAGTTAATAATGAATACATTTTTAAAACAAAATTTAGTACTAATAAGAAAAAAGGTTATGCAAAAGAAAAAGCAATATATAATTTTTTAAATACAAATTTAGAAACTAATGTAAAAATTCCTAATATTGAATATTCGTATATTAGTGATGAATTATCTATACTAGGTTATAAAGAAATTAAAGGAACTTTTTTAACACCAGAAATTTATTCTACTATGTCAGAAGAAGAACAAAATTTGTTAAAACGAGATATTGCCAGTTTTTTAAGACAAATGCACGGTTTAGATTATACAGATATTAGTGAATGTACTATTGATAATAAACAAAATGTATTAGAAGAGTATATATTGTTGCGTGAAACTATTTATAATGATTTAACTGATATAGAAAAAGATTATATAGAAAGTTTTATGGAAAGACTAAATGCAACAACAGTTTTTGAGGGTAAAAAGTGTTTATGCCATAATGATTTTAGTTGTAATCATCTATTGTTAGATGGCAATAATAGATTAACTGGAATAATTGATTTTGGAGATTCTGGAATTATAGATGAATATTGTGATTTTATATACTTACTTGAAGATAGTGAAGAAGAAATAGGAACAAATTTTGGAGAAGATATATTAAGAATGTATGGAAATATAGATATTGAGAAAGCAAAAGAATATCAAGATATAGTTGAAGAATATTATCCTATTGAAACTATTGTTTATGGAATTAAAAATATTAAACAGGAATTTATCGAAAATGGTAGAAAAGAAATTTATAAAAGGACTTATAGGGGTCCCGAGCGCCTACGAGAAATTTGTATCGATAAGAAATAGATTTAAAAATTTCGCTGTTATTTTGTACATTTAACTTGACGGTGACATCTCTCTATTGTGAGTTATTAGTGGTACAGTTTTCAACCGTTTTAATTATAAAAAAGTGGTGCATTTTTAAATTGGCACAAACAGGTAACGGTTATTGCAGGTGTATTTCTTATCTATGGGTTTAACATGGATTTTATCATTAAAATCATGAGTATTGTCCGAGAGTGATTGGTCTTGCGTATGGTTAACCCTAAAGTTATGGAAATAAGACTTAGAAGCAAACTTAAGAGTGTGTTGATAGTGCATTATCTTAAAATTTTGTATAATAGGAATTGAAGTTAAATTAGATGCTAAAAATTTGTAATTAAGAAGGAGGGATTCGTCATGTTGGTATTCCAAATGCGTAATGTAG
>JAKTNK010000005.1:45075-121464 GCA_029593465.1 Streptococcus suis | reverse complement strand
TACTTCGTCATAACACATCTTCTTAAAAAAATTGAAAAGTTTACGACTATTATAAGATGCTGAAATGTTATTTTTCTCAAGTTTTTTTTTTTTAATAAACCCGAGCTGTAAAATGAAGTGCAACAACGCGGGATACTTTTTCCATAAACTTCACTTTCGAATTTAGAATAGCTAAAAAATCCTCTTTGCTAACGCAAGCATTAGCAAAGAGGATTTTTCTGATTAGAACTTAGAATACTACTGTTTTATTCTTTTTCTGACAGTTTTTCTTTGATTTCGTCATATGATAAGGCATGGGCTTCTTCATCATCATCGACTACTTCGGGCATTTTTCCTGTTTCATAAATTGATTTAATTTGTGCAGCATCCAAAGTTTCATATTTGAGCAGTGCTTCTGCAATTAACTTATGAGTATCTCGATTTTGATTGATAATATCGGCTGCTTTGTTACGAGCTTCATTTAAGAGTTCGCGAACTTCATCATCAATCATAAGAGCGGTCTCTTGAGAATATGTTTTTTCCGGTGATAGTTGACCTGGCAACATAGAATGATTACCTTCATATTGAACAGGCCCCAGTTTATCACTCATGCCATATTCAGTAACCATGGCACGAGCCATTTGACTTGCTTGCTCAAAGTCATTTGAAGCGCCTGTTGTTTGAACGTTAAAGATAATCTCTTCTGCGACACGTCCCCCCATCAAGCCAGCTAATTGCTCTTTCATATCATCTTTTGATAGAAGCATTTGATCTTCTTTAGGTAGAGCAATCATATAACCACCTGCACGTCCACGTGGCACAATCGTAACCTTATGAACAACACGAGCATTGGATAAAACCAAACCAACAATGGTGTGACCTGCTTCATGATAAGCAACCAATTCTCGATCTCGTTGAGATACAGTAGCATCTTTCTTAGATGGTCCAGCAATGACTCTATCTTCAGCTTCGTCAATGTCAGAAGCATCAATAAGTTTTTTATCACGACGGGCCGCCACTAAGGCAGCTTCATTAAGAACATTTTCCAAGTCAGCACCAACAAAACCTGGTGTTTGTTGGGCAACAACTTTCAAGTCAACATCGTCTGCTAATGGTTTGTTTTTCGCATGAACACGTAAGATTGCTTCACGTCCTTTGACATCTGGCTGACCAACTAGAACTTTTCGGTCAAAACGACCAGGACGTAATAAGGCGGGATCAAGGACATCACTGCGGTTTGTAGCGGCAATCACAATAATACTTTCATTGCCTTCAAACCCATCCATCTCAATCAATAATTGGTTCAACGTTTGTTCACGTTCATCATTGCCGCCGCCCATACCGGCACCACGACGACGACCGACAGCGTCAATCTCATCGATAAAAATAATTGCTCGCTCAGCTTTTTTAGCATCTTCAAATAGTGAACGCACGCGGCTAGCACCCACACCAACAAACATTTCTACAAAGTCTGAACCTGAGATACTAAAGAATGGCACTCCTGCCTCACCAGCAACAGCTTTAGCAAGAAGTGTTTTACCTGTCCCTGGAGGGCCTTCTAGAAGCACACCTGATGGAATCCGTGCTCCAAGTGCTTTGTACTTTTTAGGATTCTTCAAGAAATCAACAACTTCAACCAGTTCTTGCTTTTCTTCTTCGGCGCCAGCTACATCTGAAAAGCGAACTTTCACATTGTTATTGCTCTGCGTTTTGGCTTTATTTTTACCAAAACTCATGGCACCGCGGGCACCACCACCTTGGTTCATCATCATACTGAAGAAAAAGATAATAATAACCAGTGGTAAGAAGTTCAGGATAATTGAAATCCAAGTACCACTAGAACTTTCTTGCTTAATCTTAATGTTAACGCCTGATTCATCTGCTGCCTTTTGAAGCGTATTTAAAGCGGAATCACTATATAAAATAGTACTGGTGAAATTTTTAATTTCTCGATCAGATTTGCCTAAAAATGCCAAATCAGTTGTACTATCTGCTTTTTTAGCTTCTTTATATTGCCCTGTTACTTCTAGGACTGTACCACTAGGCTGGTAGGTGACTGTTTTGATATCACCTTTTTTCAGTTGTTTCACCAGACTACTGTAGCTAATACGCTGCGTTTGTGAATTATTGCCACTAAAGTAATATTGAAAGGCTGTTACAAGAGTAACAATAATCAATATATACAACAGGGAGTTCTTCACAAAACCCTTATTATTTTTATTATTCATTAAACGGACTAACCTTCTCTTTTTACTTTTTATATATTTCTTCTTTTAAAACACCGACATAGGGTAAATTACGATAATTTTCATTGTAATCTAAACCAAAACCAACAATAAATTCATTGGGAATATTGTAGCAAACATAGTCCGCTTCAATCTCAACCACTCGCCCCTCTGGCTTATCAAATAATGTTGCAATTTTAACTGATTTTGCCTTACGATATTTGAACATATCACGGAGATAAAGAAGGGTACGGCCAGTATCAATGATATCTTCAATAAAAATCACATCACGCCCTTCAATATTAGTGTCAACATCCTTCAAAATTTTCACTTCTCCACTAGAAGTCGTACCACCGTGATAACTAGACACCACCATAAAGTCAACTTCGACATGAGTATCGATATGTTTGATTAATTCGGCCATAAAAGGAACTGCACCTTTTAAAACACCGATTAGCAACGGATTTTTCCCAGCATAATCCTTGGTTAGGACTTCACCAAGCTCCTTTGATTTAGCAGCAATTTCGTCTGACGAATAAAGCACTTTTTTGATATCTTGCTCTAACATAGTTGTTCACCATTCTACATTTTTTGAATATACAATTTACCCCTCATTATATCATGATAATGAGGATTACTCAAATAAGTTTTTCCATCACAGATGACTGCTAAAATCTTATTTTCTTGCTCAATGATGATAGTGTTTTCTCTTTCTTTTGGCGAAATCTTTTCATCTATGAAAAATCGTCGTAACTTTTTAGAGATTTTTCTAACAACTATACGATCACCTGGCTGGCGACTTCTTAAGAGTACTGGGCTTAACTGAACTAATGGAATATAGGATACGTGAGTTTCTATAGCTCTATCGTAAGAAAACTGATACTGTTTAAAGTTGGTTAATGAGCCATATTCTACCAAAACTTCAGACAATAGGCTATCCGTCTCTAGACCTATTTTATAAATTTCAAACCGATTGTTATGCTTTCTTAAGCCATAACCATTTTTTAAGGGATAGTCATAAGATTTGAGATTAACTAAGTTAAGTCGCAGCGTCTCAAATTGAGCTTGACCAAGTTGCAAATCAGGAAATTGGTCCAAGTAATGTTGCAGTAAAAAACGTTGAACAGCTGGTATTTGACTTCGGAAAACCTGACAATCCTGAGTATCTATCGTTTTGGTTAACTCTTTTAAGGCTAGTAGTAATTGACCAAGTTCATCACCATGACGTAATAAAGCCTGGTTAATCTTTGGATTTTCTTCTTGAAAAGCCGGAAGATAGTTGTTTCGCACACGATTTCTAAAGTAACGATGATCGGCATTGCTAACATCCTCAAAATGAAATGGATTGGGTAGGTCTTCTTTGGCAAAGACTAATAGAGGTCTGATTAACTCACCATTTGCAAAAGACTGCCTTTCTTTAATACCTACTTGATAACGGAGCTTGCTACCTCGAATAATACGCATCAAGATGGTTTCAGCCTGGTCATCCGCATGATGGGCTGTCACTAGTGCAGTGTAACCTTCTTTTTCCATAACGGTCCGAAAAAAATGATACCGAAAATCACGCGCCTTTTCCTCGGTAAAGGATTCTGTAAAATGCCCAACGTAAAAAGGAATTTCATGGTCGGTTGACCAAGTCTTCAGAAAGGCTTCTTCCTCTTGTGACTGCGCACGCTGATGATGGTTCACATGGACAATGCCAAGCCTAATACCAAGTGTTTCACGTGAAACATATAAAAAGTGCAGTAAATTCATTGAATCTACTCCACCTGAAACAGCTATCAGTACCTTTTGATGGTCTGAAAAAAACTGACGTTGTTGAACATGAGCTAAAAAATCTTCTGGTTTTATCATTTTAAAATCTCATACACATCATCGGCGATGGCTGTAATATCGCCGTATTGGGCATTGTTAGTCATAATGGTGATGATAAATGGTGACTTGGTGTAAACGATTGCAGCGTCGTGCTTGTAATCGTAAGCATCACCAATTTTATGCGATACTTTTTCCGAAATATTTTTAGAGATACGGCTATCATCAAAATCCGTCTGAGATAAATCATCTAAAACAAATCCCTGCTGCTGATAGAGTGCCTCAAGGACATGACCAATTGTTTCTGGTGAAACTTCGCGTTTTTCCATATCCCAAGTGGTTCCAGAGATAGTTGAAATGCGTTGTTGGAAGGCTTCCCCAAACTTATCGGTCACGTAATAACTGAGAATATTACTTGCTACATTATCCGACTGTTGAGCGACTTTTTTCATCAAATCAGATACAGCATAGTCCTTATTATCAACTTTCTTTGGGAGAGTCCCACTACCACTTGGGTCGTATGCCCCATAGAAATCATTAACTGCTGAGACATACTTTAGTGGCTTATCTTTGCTAAGCTGTCCTTCATTGATAACTTCTTGGGTATAATACAATATCGGTAATTTTGCCAGACTAGCCGCATAGACTGCCTTACTTTCATTGATACCTGCGACCTGACCTGTCTCTAACTGTTTGACGTAAATCCCATAGTTAGACTTTTGGTACTTTTGTTCCAGACATTTTTGTACTTTTTCCATTCGTGTGTCTTGGCTAGAAAGTAATCCTTCTTCTACCCAACCATGATTCTCCACATGATAGTAGGTGCCACTATGCGTTCTTGCCAGCGCTGTGACCTTGACAGGGCTATAATCCTTAGGTTTTTGATTTAGGGTTTTACTGCCTTTAACATAAGGGCTATCATAAACAGTAGTGATTTCTCTCGTCCAGTAAACCGCAGAAAGAGGTGTCTCTTCCAGGACAACATCTTCATAATAGGCAGTTTCATCCGCTAACATATAGGTATTGTCACTCAGATGATAGACTGGTAATCCCAATTGATTGACTCCGACCGCCTGAATGGCTAGGGAATCCTTAGGAGTCAAGACATTGATAGGACTGGTGAGTTCCTCATCTTTGTAAACGGGAACAGAGACCTTCAAAACAGGGTTTTGAGGAATCTTTAACTCAGAGGATAAGTGAGCTGCTGTTTTAGATAATTCATAGCGTTGCGCATCCGTTAAGGTCACTTCTACTTCGGTACTAATTACCGGAAAAGTTTTGAACAAGAAAGGAAGAAGCATCAAAAAAACTATTTTTTTCATCTACGAATGCTCTTCCTCTCTTTCTTGGCGTAAAGCTTGATTTTTTTGAGAAAGTTCCTCTAATTTCTCGTCAGAATACTGTAAAAACGTTTCTATAATTTCAATCAAATTTTCCATTATTTTGGTAATAAATCTGGCACTGGGAAAATGATTTCTCCCTCTTTGGAATAGTAGTACTTGGCCCTTGCATATTTTGCAGCAAACTCTTTATTTTTTAGACTATCTGCCAAGGCTTTTTTTTCTTTCACAGCTTCTGAAACAGCCTGATAGTCTTTTTTCAGCTGAATCACCCGAGCTTTTTTTTCTTGAAGCTTGTGGTAACTACTAATGAGGTTATACGTTGGTAAAATCATTAATAGCATCACAATCAGGAGTAAGCCTCCCATAAAGCGATGACGTTTAGCATTCTCTTCAACTTCATAACGACGTTTGAGTTGCTCATCTTTGATATAGTCATTGTTGAGCTGCACAACATTAGGTTTCTTCATGGGCTTCCACTCGTTTCTCACTGACAATCTCATACATCTTTTCAGCGTCCTCTTTTTTCGTGCTATCCTTCATTTCAAGCACTCGAACCGTCAGTAATTTATTGCCAAAACGAACTTCTACTTCATCATTTACTTTTAAATCCGTAGAAGATTTTGCGAGAACACCATTGACCTTAATACGCCCCTTGTCAGCAACTTCCTTAGCAACTGGACGTCTCTTGATAATTCGTGATACCTTTAAATACTTGTCTAAACGCATAGTCTTCTCCTTTATTAGACTGTCTCTTTTATTTTAGCATTTTTTGGGAAAAATAGCAGAAAAAGAGAGCAAGAAGCTCTCTTACCTGAATAATAAGGCTGAAATCACTGTGCCTGCAAAAAAAATAATGAAAATAGCGACAAGGAAACTGATTGCAAACCACAATTCCTTTAAAAAACTTGTTTTGACATTTTTCTTAGGGTCTAAAAAATGCAAAATATCAGCATACGTCTGTAATTGACGATTCTTCATAATGTAAAAAAGATGAAAAGCTGAATAAATGATAGGACAAGCTAATAGCCATAAAATGGGAACAACTACTCCTGTAGAAAAAAAATATCGTGTTGGAACTGCTATTGAAAAAAAGAACCACGAAATTCCTCCAATAATAAGCCACTTCTTAAATTGCGACTGGTCAACTTGATGTTTCATAAAATCAACATCTCCTTTAATGAGATTATCTAAGGAAACGTCGAAAAAGGTTGCCATCAATAAGAGTGAGTTAATATCAGGATAGGTACGGCCACGTTCCCAATTAGAAATGGTTTGTCGAGAAACATAAAGTTTCTCCCCTAATTCTTCTTGAGACAAACCTCGCGCTTTCCGTAAATCAATCAAACGTTGATGTAGCTCCATTTCGACCTCCTTGATAACTTTAGTCTAATTAACCCTAGCTTAATTTACCATACAAGTATATTGACATGGGAGATTTTTAGTGTCAAAAGACTTTGACAATAGGGTTTTACCGTCCATCTTTCAGTCATTTCACATTAAAAATGTATTCCCGTAAACTGTCAAATTCGGCTTTACATGGTTGAAATGAAACTTATCATAAGCTCTCCACGACTCATAAATACCACTTTTTGAATCTGATAAGGATAAACCAATAATCATGCTGGTGCTTTGATAAAATTTTTCCATTTCTATCAGTATCTTATTGGTCACTTTGACCTTATCCGATATAGTCGCTAAAAGATCATCCGTTAGTTCCAATAGCTTCTGTTTATCTCTTGAGTCAGATAAGTTAGACTCTACTGACGAACGAAATGTCTCAATAATATCTTGAGCTTGGGCTAACAATACATTATCTTCCATACCAATAATACCTACCTTTCTTTAATGGACATAAAAACCAAGGCAAAACTGACGCACGAAAAGTCCTTCTACCTCAATCTAGGATTTTTGAAGCAAGTCTAATGTCACCTTAACTATAAGCCTTTTTTCTCTAAAATACAAGGCTATTTTATACAGGTTTTTAGCAATTATTTGCTCTGGTCGCCTTATGGAAGGCGACTATTGTTATGCCCTTTGTTAGTTGATTCATTCATTAAAAGCATTTGGTAAGCACGGTTAGAAATGAGCTTCTTAAGTCTTGTTCTTCATCTTTCGTGATTTTATGTCCGCAAAACCTTTCCCGAATCGGATAAGCTGGTCTAAAATCTCATAATCTTTTTTGTGGCGAATGTCAAAAATAACCTCAATATGACCCTGATGCTCACTAATGCGAGCTTTTAGCGTTGTTTTGGATAGAGCTTCGAAATAATCCTGAGTCAAAAAGAGGGTTTGGGTAACTTTTTCAAAACGGACTATCAATTGATTGCCCTTACGCTCAACTAATTCTGTAAAGACACTGTCAAGGTAAGCTTTGGCAAGACCAATTTCAAGTAGATAGGCCACTTGATCTGGGTATTCGCCGAAACGGTCAATCAATTCTTCTTGTAACGCTTCATAAGCTTCTTGAGAGTCAATTTCACGGATACGCTTATAAATCTCAATTTTCTGACGTTCATCTGAAATATAATCAGTTGGAAGATAAGCATCTATTTGCAAATGAAGCTCTGCATTCCCCTTTTGTCTAACGTGTGACTTACCTTGCTTTTTAAGGATTGCTTCTTCCAACAATTGTGAATACATCTCAAAACCAACAGAATCAATAAAACCACTTTGAGAGGAACCAAGAAGATTACCAGCACCTCTAATCGACAAATCGCGCATAGCAATTTTAAACCCTGACCCTAATTCAGTAAAGCCCTTAATCGCTTCTAAACGCTTTTCAGATACTTCTGTTAACACTTTGTCAGGACGATACATGAGGTAAGCATAGGCGATACGATTGGAACGTCCAACACGCCCACGAAGTTGATACAAGGTTGACAGTCCCATATGATCTGCATTTTCAATGAATAAGGTATTCACATTTGAAATATCAACACCTGTTTCAATAATGGTCGTCGCCACTAAAACATCATAAACGCCATCAATAAAGTCCAACAGCGTATTCTCCATCTGAATCTCACTCATCTGTCCATGGACAAAGCCAATACTAGCTTCAGGGATTAGCTCTTGTAATTCTGAAACTTTTTGCTCAATCGTGTCAACTTTATTGTAAACATAAAATACCTGTCCGCCACGGTCTAATTCGCGTAAAATAGCCTCTCTAACCATTCCTAAATTGGTCTCCATGACATAGGTTTGAACAGGATAACGATTGGTTGGGGGCGTTTCAATAACTGATAAATCTCGAATACCTAACATTGACATATGTAAGGTTCTGGGAATAGGAGTTGCTGTCAAGGTTAGGACATCCACTTTTGTTTTCAACTCTTTTAGCCGCTCCTTGTGTTTGACACCAAATCGTTGTTCCTCATCAATAACAATTAATCCTAAATCAGAGAACTTGACATCTTTTGACAATAAGCGATGGGTTCCAATAATGATGTCAACCTGACCTTTAGAAAGTTCTTCCAAAACAGCTGTCTGTTCCTTCTTACTCCTAAAACGACTGAGTTCTTCGATATTGACAGCTTGATTGTCAAACCGTTCTTTAAAGTTGACATAATGTTGATGAGCTAGGACAGTTGTGGGAACTAATATAGCAACCTGTTTACCATCGTTAACAGCCTTGAAAGCTGCTCGCATGGCAACTTCCGTTTTACCAAAGCCAACATCACCAACAAGTAAACGATCCATGGGCTTTTCAGCTTCCATATCTTGCTTAATTTCAGCAATGGAACGTAGCTGATCTTCTGTTTCTGCATAGGCAAAATCATTATCAAACTCACGTTGGTTATCATCATCAGGTGAGAAGGCAAATCCTTTCAATTGACTACGTTCGGCATAAAGTTTCAGTAAATCATCTGCAATATCTTCAACTTGTTTACTAACTTTTTGTTTGGTTTTCTGAAAACGGCCATCATTCAGTTTATTAACCTTAGGTTCCTTGCCATCAGCCGATACATACTTTGACAGACTCTCAATTTGTTCGATGGGGAGAGAAATGCGATCTGAGTTATCATATTGAATGGTCAGATAGTCTCGATGAACCCCTTTGATTTCAAGCGTTTCAATGCCTAAGAAGCGTCCAATCCCATGAACTTGATGGACGACATAGTCCCCTTTTTCCAGCTCATTATAATCTTTTAGACGCTCAGCATTAGAAATATTAGAACGACGAGGACGACGTTTGATTTTCTTATGAAATATTTCGCGTTCCGTGATTAAAACAAGCTTCTCATCAGCCAGGTAAAAACCACTTGATAAATGGCCAATCGTCAACTGAGCCCTACCTTTAAGCAGTTCTTGAGAATCAGAAATCAGTAGATCAAGCCCATATTCTTGCAAAGTTTGATGTAAGGACGCTAAGTTTTTTTGAGATTCAACCTGAAGTACAATGGTAGCTTTTTGTTTTTGATATCGGTTGATTTCATCAACCAGCAATGGAAATTGATTAAAAAACTCTTGCATAGGATACTGTGTCAAGTTATACAAGACATCAAATTTGAGATTTCCTAACCCTTTATGAAAATTAGAAAAGAAGGTTGAGGGCTGATAATGTCTCAAAGATTGATAGGTATCTGCAAAATAGTGTTGATTCGCTACCGCTTTACATTGTTGTAAACGTTCTGTCAATAGATTAGCAACGTCCAATTCAAAACGGGCATGTCTATCCATTATTTTTTGAAAATCATCAATGAGAAAAACGGTCTCCACACTAGCATAGTCAAATAAGCTATAGCTCTTATCATAAAAGAAATCTAAAAAATAGCGAATATCCTGATGACGGTAACCATCCTTAGTCACAGCTAATAAATCACTTAAATAGGCTTTTAACTCATCACTAGTCTGATCTTGCAACTCTTTTTCTAAAGTCTTAACGGCTCTATCATAGTCAGGTGACTCTAGCAGAATCTCTGTTGCTGGTGAAATGGTAATCGTATCAAGATTTTCTAAAGACTTTTGACTATCAGTATCAAATTTTCGAATACCATCAATGTCATCACCAAAAAATTCAATTCTAAAAGGAGTACTTTCCGTAACTTCGTAAATATCGAGAATATCTCCTCGACGACTGTACTCTCCTGGACTAAGGACTTGAGTTACTCGCTCATAACCTAGCTGGGCTAAACGCTTGACAATAGTGTCAAGTTCCATCTCATCCCCAACAGATATATGGATTTGTGATTTGGCAAAAGTCTCAGGTTTTGGTAATCGTATTTTAGTACCAATAATTGAGGTAACAAGAATACCGCTGACTTCTCTATCTTGTAAGAAAGTTAAGCTCTCTAAACGAGACATGGTTCGATCAAGAGAAGAAAACAGAAACTCTGCCGCAGCAACATCATCTGCAAAGAAATGGTAAAGGTACTTATCATCAATTAGCGTTGCTAAATCACTCATTAATTGCTCTGCTTCATTTTGTGTTGAGGTTACAAGAAGCATTTTACCTTTTTTAGTCTTAAAAGCAGTTGCAATAGCCAAAGCCTTACTTGAAGAAGACAAGCCCATAACTAACTGGCGCCCTTCTCCTATCTGTGATATCCAATTTTGGATGCTTTTATTTGCTAGGAATAAGTCTGTTAATTCAAATTTAGCCATTGTACCGTCTCATTGTTGCTTCAAAATCATGTGTGTCAAGATAATAGTTGACAGCGTTGTCAACTTTGTCAAGTGTATTGTCAATAATCATTTTTTCATCATATGACAAGTTTCCAAGTACATGATTGATAACAGTCATTCCTTCTTTTGGACGCCCAATACCAATTTTAATACGATCAAACTCCTGAGTCCCCAGATGGGCTATGATAGATTTGATACCATTATGACCACCTGCCGAACCTTTTTGACGGAAACGTAATTTACCATTAGCCATATCAAGGTCATCATAAATCACAATCACATCTTCTAAAGGGATATTAAAGTAGGTTAATAGAGCCTTAACAGCAATACCACTGTTATTCATAAACGTCGTGGGCTTGACAAAATAGACTTTTTCCCCCTGTAAAAAGCCACTTGCCACTTCAGCTTTAAATGTTTTATCATCTGTAAAGGTCAAATTTAAATTCTTTACAATAGTGTCAACTGCCATAAAACCAACATTATGACGGGTATTCTCATATTTAGAACCTGGATTACCCAAGCCAACAATCAATTTTGTCATTTTTTCTCCTCTTGGAACACAAAAGGACTGGAAGCCAGTTCCAGTCGGTTACGATATCCTTTTAGTCTATACATTAAAACGGAATTCCATCACATCGCCATCCTGAACGATGTATTCTTTGCCTTCCTCACGCAAGCGACCTGCTTCTTTAACCGCTTTTTCAGAACCATACTTGACAAGATCATCGTAAGACATGGTAACGGCTCGGATAAAGCCTTTTTCAAAGTCTGAGTGAATAATACCTGCAGCTTGAGGAGCTTTAATGCCACGTTTAAAGGTCCAGGCACGCACTTCTTTTTCACCAGCCGTGAAATAAGTTCCTAAGCCTAATAAGTGGTAAGCCGCTCGAGTGAGTTTATCGACACCTGACTCAGTGAGGCCGATAGCTTCTAAAAACTCTTGTTTGTCCTCGTCGTCTAATTCCGAAATTTCTTCTTCAGCACGCGCTGATATGACAACAACCTCAGCATTCTCTGTGGCTGCAAACTCACGAATCTGCTTCACGTAGTCAATATTATCAGGATCTGACACTTTATCCTCGTCAACATTAGCCACATAAAGAACAGGTTTTGTTGTTAATAAAAAGAGCTGTTTAACGATTTTTTGCTCATCATCACTAAAGTCAACCGTACGAGCTGATTTGCCATCTTCCAAAACAGGCTTAATCTTTTGAAGTACTGAGAACTCTGCGACTGAATCCTTGTCTTTTTGCGTTCTTGCCATTTTCTCAACACGCGCATAACGTTTATTGATAGACTCAAGGTCAGCCAAAATCAGTTCTAGATTGATGGTTTCAATATCAGCAATCGGATCCACAAAATCAGACTCACGACCTTGCTCACGCATGACATTTTCGTCATCAAAGGCACGAACCACGTGAACAATCGCATCTACTTCACGGATATTGGCTAAAAATTTATTCCCCAGACCCTCACCACGTGAAGCTCCTTTAACGATACCAGCAATATCGGTAAATTCAAAAGTTGTCGGTACCGTTTTCTTAGGTTTAACCAACTCTGTTAGTTTTTGCAGACGCTCATCTGGCACCTCTACCATACCGACATTGGGATCAATCGTCGCAAAGGGATAGTTGGCAGCTTCTGCCCCTGCCTTTGTAATTGCATTAAAGAGTGTTGATTTACCAACATTAGGTAAACCAACAATACCTGCTGTTAAAGCCATAATTCATCAGTTCCTTATCTTTTTTCAATCAGTACTATTATAGCAGAAAAGAAGCAAAAAAGCTTGTCTAGCGACAAGCTAAAATAAATTGAAAAATAATTTCAAAAAGCTAATAATAAGTGGGGCAAAAAAGATTAGCCACCAATATTCTGAAAAGAGAGCTAGTAAAATAGTTAAACCATCTCTTTTCTCATACTTGCCAGTTTCAGGATTTATCGTATATTCGCGATTATTTAACAACTGTAAATCATCTTCAATTTCATTTTCTTGAGAGGGTACTTTCTGGTCACCCTTGACTAATTGATCTAAACTAACTTCCAAAATATCAGCCAGTTTTACTAAATTTTCTATGTCTGGTGTTGCATCACCATTTTCCCACTTAGAAATGGCTTGACGCGAAATATAGAGTTTCTTAGCTAAATCATCTTGAGAAAGCTGTTTTGCTGCCCTAAATGTCTTAAGTTGTTCCTTAAAAATAGTCATAATCAAGTCCTTTCTCTTTAGTTCACCTTCATAATAACCAAATCTTGCTAAAAAAACTAGCACTTCTTGGGGCAACTCATGGTTGCTAAATTTTGAAATAACTTGATTTCAGTGGGTTATTCTGGTTGCGCGATTATTTTCTTGAGTTTGCGTTCAAAATCATAACGGCTCATCATAATCATGTGCTCACAATTGGTGCACTTCAACTTGATATCCGCTCCTAAACGCTTAACTTCCCAACAATTGGCTTTTTTTCCCGTGGATTTGATGGTGCAGGCATGTGGTTTTTTCATAGCTACTTTGCTTCCAACTTGATACATAGTACATCTCCTTATCTTGCTATTATAACAAATAAAAAGACGAAAAAACCACTTAGTTAAACTAAATGGTTTTACTGTTAGTTAGTCCGAACTGGGGTAATTAACTGAATAAAGTTTTCACTGTCATCACCTGGGGTTAAGGTAAATGGCCGCACTGGCGATAAGAAACGCACACGTACTGTTTCACTCTTGAGAGCCTTAAGGGCGTCGATGAGATAGGTAGGATTGAAACTAATGATCAAATCCTTACCAGAAATCTCTTCTATATCAAGTTCCTCATTTACTTTTCCAACTTCTGGAGAGTTAACATGGGCACTGACTGTATCTCCTGTCATTTCTAGCTTAACCGTTCCATTTTGGGTCGCATTGGACACTAAGAAGGCTCTCTCCATGGCTTGACGTAAATTGGTGGTTTTAAAGACGACCTCGGTATCAAACTGAGTCGTTAGTAAGCGATCCGTATCTGGATAGGCACCTTCTAATAAACGCGTGTAGAAGCTAATATTTTCACTTCTAAAGAGAATTTGGCTAGCAGAGAAGAAAATCTCAACCGTTTCAATATCATCCGTAAAAACGGCTGAAAATTCGCGTAGAGAGCGACTAGGGATAACGACATCAAAATCATTTGAAGCTTTGTCCAGTGTTAGTTGACGTTGACTCATGCGATGAGAATCTGTGGCAACAGCTTTAAAGACTTGATTATCCTTCAAGGTGACATGAACACCTGTCAAAATAGGACGACTTTCTTGAGTACTAGCTGCAAAAGAAGTTTCTGAAATGACTTGTTTTAAGGTTTTGGTATCTAATACGAGGGGATTGGTGGTATCAACTTCTTGAAGGCGAGGGTATTGTTCGACATCTTTTCCTTTCAGAATGATTTCTGACTTACCGCTGATTAGTTGTACCTGATAGTTATCCATTTCTTTAAAATCAAGTGTCACATCAGGTAGACTAGAAACAATATTGATAAAGAAACCAGCTTCTAGCAAAATAGATCCTGGAGAAGTGATTAATAGACCTGCATTAGGATTTTCTGTTGAAATAAAATGTTCAATAGAGATTTGCCCATTAGAACCTGTTAGAGTAAGGCCAGAAGAGGATACTTCTATTTTGATGGTCGATAAAATAGGTATGGCATTTTTAGTAGAAATAGCCCGCTTAGTAGCTGTAAGGGCATGAAGGAAAAATGATTTGTTGATAGCAAATGAAATCATGACAACTCCTTTATTATTATATAAGTATTATAGATAGTATTAGTATTAGGCTATGTTGATGTTGTGGAAAACTTAGCCAAGCCTTAGAACGTCACACTTTAGAACTTGTTCACAAGTTGTGGAAAAACGATCCTAAAAAAGGCATTTTATCCACAACTACTTGATTTTGTTTTTGATGCTTTCCAGTTCAATCCGAAGACTTTCGTCTTGGGACAGCATATTTTTGATTTTATTATAGGCATGTAAGACAGTTGAGTGATCGCGCCCTCCAAATTCCTTACCAATTTTAGGAAGTGAATTATCGGTTAGTTCACGCGCTAGGTACATGGCTACTTGGCGAGCTAGGACAATGTCCTGGGTTCGCTTAGTGGCTTTGATTTCTTTAACGGTAACGCCATAGAATTTACCAACGGTTTCTTGAATGTCTTCAATAGGAATAACGGTGATTTGCGGACCATCTTTTTTACGTGCTCGAATGGCTTCAGCAGCTACTTCGACGGTAATCACTTGAAGTTTTTTAAAGTTAGCTACTAGGCTGATGTCCTTTAAAGCTCCTTCTAAATCACGCACATTAGAATCAAACTGACCCGCTAGGTATTCGATGGTTTCCATTGGGAAATCAAAGTCGTAATCCTGGATTTTATTGGTTAAAATAGCGACACGTGTCTCAAAATCAGGTGGTGTAATGTTGACCGTTAGTCCCCACTTAAAGCGCGTGACCAGACGTTCTTCTAAATCGTTGAGATGATCGGGATTGCGATCACTCGTTAAGACAATTTGTTTGTTATTATCATGGAGGGCATTAAAGGTATTGAAAAATTCCTCTTGAATTCCTGCATTTGTCGTTTTTTTCGGTAGTGATTGAATATCATCAATGAGGAGGACATCGAGGGTTCTAAAATTATCCTTGAGCTCATCCATGGTATTGAGTCGTAAATGTTTGGTAAACTCATTCATAAAATTTTCAGCGGTGATATAACGAATACGCGCTTGTGGGTTTTCTTGGAGAATGGTATTACCAATGGCATTTAACAGATGGGTTTTTCCTAATCCCGGTCCTCCGTAGATGAAGAGCGGATTGTAGGTAGTTCCCGGCCCTTCCGTGACGGCTATAGAAGCAGCCACAGCCCATCGATTTTCATCCCCTTGCACGAAATTTTGAAAACTGTATTTGTTATTGAGATGGGATTCGATAGGGGGTAAGGTTTGGTTTTGCTGATGAGCTCTCGCCTCTTGCTCAGAGGTATCGTTTTTAGCCACTGCTTGTAATTGGTCTTCTGAGAAAATGTAGTGATTGGTGATTTCTTCGTTAAAGATTTCAAAACCAGCTGTCAGCGTAAGGGCTTGCAGATTTTTTTGCCAAAAGAGTTCTTTGATTTCGCTATCTAGCATTATGGTTGCTGTATTATGAGTGACATTGATTAGTTTAGCATCAGCTACAAAAAAATCAAAGGTAGCCTGTTTTAATTGGCCATGAGCCAATTCCAAAACCCTGTTCCAAAAAAGGCGTTCATTGTCGGTCATAGCGTTCTCCTTTTATCATGGGACTATTCTGCTAACATTTTACCATAAAGGAATAGTGTTTTCCACAGGTTTAAAAAATAAATTGTTGTTCTTAAATACAATTTTCCACAGCCTAAAAAAGGAAATCCACATTGTTGAATCTAGTTTTCCACAGGTTGTGGAAAATAAAAGAACCCCTTTGATAGTAAGGGGTTCTTTTAGGTAAAGATTGTGGATAAACTGAATATAGGAATAGCTTACATTCACAGCTTACTGTAACTTGTTGATAATTCTGTTGAATTCGTCTTCGTTGGTAAAGGAGAGGGTAATCTGTCCTTTTTTCTGTTGAAAACCAGAAATACGCACATTGAGACCTAGGGCTTGTTGGAGCTTTGCCTCAATATGGTGTTGAAAAAGGTTTGTAGCCTTTTTAGCGGCTTGTGTGCCCTTCTTTTTTAAGGCTTGCTCTAATTGATGGACGCTGAGGTTTTGCCTTATGATTTCTTGCAACCAAGCTGCCTGTTCTTGTTCTGACAAGGATAGAACTAATCTGGCATGACCTGGTGTCACATGACCTGCTTCAATAGCCTTTGTCCAAGGCTCTGAGAGTTGCAGTAAACGGAGCTGATTTGAAATATAAGGACGCGATTTTCCTAAGGATTTAGCCAGTTCTTGATGTGTCATACCTAACTTATCTAAGATGTTTTGATAGGCTTTAGCTTCTTCAATAGGATTTAAGTCAGTTCTTTGAAGGTTTTCAATCACAGCCTGTTTCATGCTGTCTTGGTAGCTCTGATCCGTAATCACTGCTTTGATGTCTTTTCTACCGAGATATTGATGGGCTCGAAGCCTTCTTTCGCCAGCGATAAGTTCGTACCCGATAACTTCTGAAGGCCTAACAATAATGGGCTGAATGAGGCCATTATTAGCGATGGATTCTGCGAGGGATTTAATGTCAGCTTCATTAAAGGTCTGTCTTGGTTGGTTGGGATTGGTTGTAATATCGCTAATTAAAATGGTTTTTAAACAATCTTTCATGTTGGTTATTGTCTCACTGATAGGAAATACTGAAAAGCCCCGTAGGGCTTTTTTAGGATTAGTTATTGGCTAAATCTTTTGTTGATTTGCTCAAGGTGACGTTGACAGTTTGCTTTGTCTTGCCACGGTAGAAGGTGATTTTGATGGTGTCACCAATCTCATGCCCATAAAGGACACTTTGTAGGTCGCTACTGGAATCAACATCCTTATCATCAATCTTAGTGATGACATCGTATTTTTTTAGTTTTCCGGAAACAGGCATGTGGTCTTGAACAGCTACCACGACAATCCCTCCAGTCAGACTTTCAGGAATATTAAGTTCTGAAATGGCGCTGGTAGAAAGGTCGCTTAGGTTAGCCATTGAGATTCCTAAAGCAGGACGTGTTACTTGACCATTTTTTTCCAATTGGTTGATAATTTTGATGACATCATTGGATGGAATTGCAAATCCCATCCCTTCAACGGCTTCACCAGCTGATGAGGTGGATGAAATTTTGCTTGAGTTGATACCAATAACCTGTCCTTCAATATTGATGAGGGCACCTCCGGAGTTTCCAGGATTGATGGCAGCATCTGTTTGAATAGCATTGGTTGAAATGGTATCTCCATCGTCATTTTTGAGGGTTACCGTGCGACTTAGGCTTGACACAATTCCTTGAGTAACGGAATTAGCATACTCAGTACCGAGAGGACTTCCCATAGCAATTGCGATTTCACCAACTTTTAAGTTATCAGAGTTAGCAAATTCAGCTACAGTAGTGACGTTTTTATCCGAAATTTTGACAACGGCTAAATCAGAGTAGGTATCAGCCCCAATCAGTTGCCCGACCACCTTTGTTCCATCAGATAGCATGATTTCAATGCGATCAGCCCCATCGATAACATGGTTGTTGGTGACGATATAAGCAGAACCGTCTGCCTTTTTATAGATAACACCAGATCCCTCACTATAAATGCTCAAGTCATCTTTAGTAGAAGATGGGGTTTCCTGACGGTCGCCAAACATCTGACTATAGATACGATTTAAAGAGGAGTCGGTATCTTTTTTATAATTGATAACTGAAACAACTGCTTTTTGAACTTTTTCGGCGGCTTTAGTCGTGTCTGTCGTGTTATTGTAAACGACTTGACTTGTTTTGGTATTGCCTTGAGAAGTGGTTGATGTTGGAAGATTTCCCGAAAAAGATAACACGAGATAAGCTCCCAATAAACCAGAAACGAGAGAAATAATGACGGTTGTTAGTGTCTGTCTAAATCTATTTTTGCTGAATACTTGTTTCAACTAAATTACTCCTATCTATTTTGGATGATGGTTACATCATATCTAACTTGTCTTAATTATAGCTTAAAGGTGTCAAAAAAGAAAGTATCCACAGGTTGTGGATAAATTAAAAAGTATTGTGGAAACCTTGATTTAATCAGCATTTTTAGGGGATAATCATTTATGAACATGTGGATAATATGTTTAAAAGGTGTTTATATGATATAATCGAGTCATGAAAATTAAGATTATATGCGTTGGTAAATTAAAAGAAAAGTACTTGAAAGAGGGTATCACAGAATATGTGAAACGTCTCGGACGTTTTACCAAACAGGAAGTGATTGAGTTAGCTGATGAAAAAACACCAGATAATGCTAGTTCAGCAGAGCAACTTGCTATTTTAGCCAAAGAAGGGGATAGAATTTTAGCGAAAATTGGCGATAGAGACTATGTTATGGCTTTAGCGATTGAAGGAAAGCAAGTATCATCCGAGGACTTTGCTAAGCAGATGGAGAGGATAACCTTATCGGGCTATTCCACCATTACCTTTGTGATTGGAGGCAGTTTAGGTCTTGATGCGCGTGTGAAAGAAAGAGCCAATCATTTGATGAGCTTTGGCTTACTAACTTTGCCCCATCAATTGATGCGACTGGTATTATTTGAACAAATTTACCGTGCCTTCATGATTCAAGTAGGCAGTCCTTATCATAAGTAGGTGGTAATGATGATGTTAGAAGTATTTGCTCAAAATGCTAATCCCCAACAGGCTCAGAAAATGTCGGCCTATCTGCGCAATAGGTTTGTATTTTTCGGTCTTCCTGCTCCTCTACGTCGCAGTCTATCAAAGGATTTTCTAAAGGAAAAAGCCAGTCAAGATGGAATTGACTGGGCTTGGGTCTATGATATGTGGGCTTACGATAAACGCGAAGCTCAGTATTTAGCCTGTGATTACCTGCGTCAGAAAAAGGTTTCTAGGCGCTTGGTTTTGGCTGATTTAAAGCACTTGCAACAGTTGATTACCAGCAAGTCTTGGTGGGATTCAGTTGATGCCTTAGATGAAATCGTGGCAGTTTTATTGCTCAAGGATGATAGCACTAAGTCAGTCATACTGACGTGGGCTCAAGCTGATGATTTTTGGTTGAGACGGGTAGCTATTGATTGTCAGCTAGGGCTCAAGGAAGCAGTTGATACGGAACTTTTGGCTACTGTGATTGGCTGTAATTTAGCTGGTTCTCCTTTTGATAAGGAATTCTTTGTTAATAAGGCTATTGGTTGGGCTCTGCGTGACTATGCCAAATACAATCCAGATTGGGTTCGTGATTTTATCCAGGCTCATCAAAGTCAAATGTCTTCTTTATCACTTCGTGAAGCCAGTAAATACCTCTAGTTTCACGTGAAACAAAAAGCCCCTAGTTAATCAACTAGGGGTGTGTTTTGATCCCAGCAGGATTCGAACCTGCGACCGTTCGCTTAGAAGGCGAATGCTCTATCCAGCTGAGCTATGAGACCATCATCGACCCTACTAGTTTATCAAAAAATAAAATAATCTGCAATAGCAAAAAAAAAATTGAACAAAAGACTAGACAAACTCATTTTATTTGCTATAATAGTAAGAGTCTTAAAGAGAATTAATTATGGTCCGTTGGTCAAGGGGTTAAGACACCGCCTTTTCACGGCGGTAACACGGGTTCGAATCCCGTACGGACTATAGGAAAAGAGCTGAGATATCTCAGCTCTTTTTGAATTATGAAATGAAAAAGACTAGTCTAGCTACTTCTGGGGTAACAGGTGTTTAGCGCTATTTTTTGATGATGGTCAGTCGCCTGTATCCTATAAACCCTATCACTCCTATTAGAGATAAAAATGCTCCAAGTTTAAAGCCATCTGGGAGGAAGCTAAGAACGACTTGTCCCTTTCCTTTTGGTACGTCAACAGCCATCAAACCGTTTTGTACCATACGTATAATAGCCTTTTTGCCATTTACAGTCGCTTTCCACCCCTTGTCAAAAGGCAGGGTGTAAACCAGCGATGCTTGCTGCTTGGCTTGGTAGTGAGTGATAACTTTATTAGCTTTTGTTGTTGTTGATACTGGTTGTTGGTTTAGTTTGGTCATTGCAGTCTGATAATAACTGGTATTGAGACCATAAACATGTGGTGTATCGAAGGACACTGAACTATTCTGAGGGAAGGCTAGGATGAGGTTGATAGTCTTTGCCTGTTTAAAATAACCAATGTTAAAGAAAGTATAGGCATTGTCTGTTGTAAAGCTTTGAGAGAAGTTGTCATGAGAAATGATGACTTCTTTTTGATGGTCATCGCTAAAGGTTAGATTGGGTAGGCTGATGTAAACTTGCTGATTAGCTGGTATTGACAACCGATAGGTAATTTTAGCAGTACCAGTGTGATCGGCTTTGATTCTAATAGGACCTGTTACTGGATGATTTCTATTTAGAGGCTCGACCGGAATATGCTGGAAGTAATCAAGCGATAGTCCTGTTAACTGATTGAGAATAGCTGCTTGGTTGTCAAGTGTGTTGACAGTTAAATTGACATCTTTGTAAATATATGTTGACAGTATTGCTAAAGGTGCCGCGTAAGCATTTTGGTAGAGTGACATTTCTGGTAACGACTTTTCAAGCCTAAATCCAAATTTTTGAGGACTATTTTGGCTAAGATTATACTTGATGGCAAATAAGCTATCCGTGATGAGGGTATTATTTTGGTAGCGAAGGTTAAGATTGGTACCCTTTGACTGAAAGCCAAGACGATCAAGTAGACTACTGGATGCTGTGTTTCGGATAGATGAAAATTGCGAAATACCATTGTAATTAAATTTCATACTATCATTACCCGTTTGCGGACGGAGGCGTTCCATTCTAAAAAAGTTGTTTTCTTTAGTCTTAGCATAATTGACCAGATGTTCAATGGTGCTTAAATGTTGGGCGTATCCTGCTCGGGTGGGAAATACCCACTCATCTCCTAAACTACCAATCACAAAGTAGGTATTGAGAAATACTTCAAAAAAAGTGAAGATGAGGGTAAAACTAGTGATAAATCCTTTGGGGAGAGCAAGATTTTGACTGTTAATGAGGATAAGTAGATAAGCGACTAAGAAGATAAAGGTTAGAATAAATTGTTCTATTTTTAAAAAGTCGTATCTACTATGAAAGACCAAGGTCAGGCTAAAGCCTAAGAATAAGACCATAAAAGGCAGGATGATTCGTTTGGTTGTTGCGGTCTTTAGATGGCTTAATGACTCGGCTGCCATTAAGATGATCAGAAGTGATAGCACCCAAGAGTAACGGTGGAGGAACATGTTTGGGGCATGCATGCCTTGCCAGAGCAAATCCAGTGGTTCCAAGTAAAAAGAAGCAAGGATAATGCCTATTAATAAGAAGTAGGCTAACCGAGTTTGCCATCTTATGTTAGGCATTGCAAAAAAGAGTAGGCATAGGACTAATGGCAATAGTCCGACATAAATCATTGGAATCGAACCAAACTTAGTGGTATCGTAGGCACCAATGACTGTTTTTGCAAATAAATCAAAATACCAAGTGTTTTTAATGAAAAGGCTTGTAACAGAAGATAGTTTTTCACCATGGGATGACAAATCCAAATAAGTGGGTAGCAGCATTATCGCGCTGCTTAAGGCTGAAAAGATAGACGTTAGGATAAAATCAAGCAGTTGCGTGCCTATCTTTTTAAGACGTGACTCACGGCTTAGTTGAACTAAGGTATAAAGGGTCAGAAATATCGCCATCATAAAGCCAAAATAATAATTTTGGATAAAAAGAAGGCTTAAACTGATGTAGTATAGGCTGAGTTGACGCTTTTCTAATAAGCGGTGTAGTCCCAATATAATGACAGGAGCGACTATAAACACATCTAGCCACGTATTAATTTCCAATTGGCTAATGGCAAAGCTCATTAAAGCATAAGCCGTCGATAACGAGATGAGTAAAGGCTTTTTGACAGTGCTGTAAAGACTTTGTAAAGTGACAAACATGGTTAAGCCAGATAGACCAAACTTGATTAACGTGAAGAGGTAGATGGCATCAGGCATAGATTGTAATGAGAAAAAATAGACCAAGGGAGATAAACATGATCCCAAATAATAGCTCACTAAGGCATAAAAATTAAGCCCTAAACCACTTGTAAAGGTGTAGAAGAGACTATCGGAACCGTGTAAGATATTTCTAAGATTCTGAGCGAAAATCACATACTGGTGGAATCCGTCACTAGCTAAGATAGTCCGGCTACTTCCCCAGCTAATTCCTTTTGCTAATAGGACGGTAAAAAGGATTGTCAAAGGCAGAAAAAAGGCTAGTAAAGCAGGCAATCCTTTTTTAAAGAGGTATTTTATAAACATCATAGTGTCAACATCCTGTAAAGTATAGTATAAAACTCAGTTGCTAAACAACTGAGTTTTAGAATTAGGCTTTCCAAAGTTCTTGTACTTTGGCTTGAACTTCAGCATTCTCAAGGAATTCATCATAGGTTTCATCAATACGATCAATTACCCCATTTTTAGAAAGCACAATGATATGGTTGGCAAGTGTTTGAATAAATTCATGATCGTGGCTAGCAAAGATAATTGACTCTTTGAAGGCTTTGAGACCATCATTCAGACTTGAAATAGACTCCAAATCCAAGTGGTTGGTTGGGTCATCTAGCACTAAAACATTTGATTTTAATAACATGAGTTTCGAGAGCATGACACGTACTTTTTCGCCCCCTGACAAGACATTGACAGACTTGTTAACCTCATCACCCGAAAAGAGCATGCGTCCAAGGAAACCACGTAAGAAGGTATTGTCATCTTCTTCTTTAGCTGCAAATTGGCGTAGCCACTCGAGAATGGTTTCCCCACTTTCAAAATCTTTGGTATTGTCTTTTGGAAGGTATGATTGACTGGTTGTAACGCCCCACTTGACAGTCCCTTCATAAGGGATTTCTCCCATAATAGCGCGGATAAGCGCTGTTGTTTGAATATCGTTTTGACCGATAAGTGCTGTCTTATCTCCTGGTCTTAGAATGAAACTGATGTTGTCAAGAATGGTTTCGCCATCGATTTTGACAGATAAGTTTTCAACGGTTAGGAGATCATTACCAATCTCACGCTCTGCTTTAAAATTAATAAATGGGTATTTACGACTTGATGGAACGATTTCTTCCAATTCAATCTTATCCAGCATTTTCTTACGAGAGGTCGCTTGTTTTGACTTGGAGGCATTGGCTGAGAAGCGGGCAACGAATTCTTGCAGTTGCTTGATTTTCTCCTCAGCCTTAGCGTTACGGTCTGCTTGGAGGCGTGCAGCTAGCTCAGAAGATTCTTTCCAAAAATCGTAGTTACCGACAAAGAGTTTGATTTTACCAAAATCAAGGTCAGCCATGTGTGTACAAACCTTATTGAGGAAATGGCGGTCGTGGGAAACAACGATAACAGTGTTGTCAAAATCAATCAAGAAATCTTCTAACCATGAAATCGATTGAATATCAAGACCATTGGTAGGCTCATCGAGCAGCAAAACATCAGGTTTCCCAAAGAGGGCTTTTGCCAGAAGGACTTTGACCTTATCCCCATTTGCTAATTCACTCATGTTTTGGTAGTGAAGTTCTTCTGGAATGTTTAGATTTTGTAATAACTGGGCTGCTTCTGACTCTGCTTCCCAGCCACCAAGCTCTGCGAACTGTCCCTCAAGCTCAGCAGCACGAACACCATCTTCGTCAGAAAAATCTTCTTTCATGTAGATAGCATCTTTTTCTTTCATGATGTCGTATAATTCTTGGTTTCCCATGATAACAACATCAATCGCACGCTCATCTTCGTAATCGAAGTGGTTCTGACGAAGAACAGAAAGACGCTCATCTGGCCCAAGAGAGATATGCCCTGTTGAAGGTTCAATATCACCAGCTAAGATTTTGAGAAAAGTGGATTTTCCTGCCCCATTGGCCCCAATGAGCCCATAAGTATTTCCTTTGGTAAATTTGATATTAACGTCATCAAAAAGTTTGCGATTGCTAAAACGTAACGAAACGTCTGAAACTGTAAGCAATGTGATTACCTCATTTTATCTATAGTATGCTCATTCATTCTACTAGAAAACTAGCTATATTTCAATGATTAACTCGGTAAGATAATATCTTCTTCGGGGACTTTGTAGTCTTTGGTTAGGCTAAAACCACGCCCTGTAACGCGACTAGCAGGAGTAATGATGACAAAAGCCGAAGGGTCAATGGTTTCAATAGCCTTTTCAAGCCGATGCACTTCATGGCTGGAGATGGTTGTCATCAACATCACTTGATTGTTATCGGTGTAGCCTCCCTTGATTGGAATCGTTGTGACCCCTCTGTCAAGGTCAGAAGCGATTTTATGTTTGATGAGCTCATGTTTTTGGGAAACAATCATCATGTTACGGGCAGATGAAAGGCCAGTTTCCATGATATTAACGGTATAGGAGATAATGATAAGCCCAATAATCGAATACATGACTGTTTCTATATCAAAGGCAAAAAATCCCATGGCAACACTAAAACCATCAAAGATAGTCATGGCAATGGCTAAAGAGAGTGGACTATACTTGTGAAGTACTTGGGTTAAAATCCCTGTACCCCCTGTGGAAGAATTTCCCCAAAACACTAAACCTAAGCCAATGCCGACGATAATCCCACCAAAAATAGCAGCTAACATACGATCATCAGTAACTGTTGGGAGTGATTCCGTCAATCTGATGAAAATCGGATAAATCCATGAGCCGTAAAGTGTTTTGATGAAGATGTTACGCCCCAAGCCAAAGTAACAAATCAATAATAAGGGAATATTTGTCCAAAGTAAGAAGGTTGAAGGATTCCAACCAAAAAGAGCCTTAAGGCTGATTGCTATACCGACCATCCCTCCAGATGCAATGTTATTATCAACAAACATGGCATTAAAACCAACTGCAGCTATTAAAGAGCCTAGCGTGACCAATGAAAAATCGATGAGTCGCTGTTTCATTTTTTCCTCCCTAGATATTTTCAAACCTATTATCGCTGAAACGGTTACCTGACGTCAAGGTATTTGTTGGAAAACTTGACATTTGAGAGGTATTTTTTTAGAATAACAGTTGTCAGATAAGTAGTGAAGTGTTGTTCTTTAAGAGAGCTGGTGGTTGCTGAAAACCAGTAGGACACCTTGATGAAGTGGGCTGATGTTTCACATGAAACCATATGGTATCATGCTTTGTAATAGTATCAGAGATAGCACATTAGTGTTAATTGAGGTGGTACCGCGTCAATTAAGTTTAACGCCCTCACGTAGTTTAGCTACGTGGGGGCTTATTGTTAGCATCAACTAAAGGTTTGACACACCTTGACAGTAGTGTCAAGTGACTAAATAAGGAGTATTATATGACAAAACCAACTATTTTAACAGGAGACCGTCCGACAGGAAAATTACATTTGGGCCATTATGTAGGTAGTCTTAAGAATCGCGTCTTACTGCAAAATCAAAATAAATATGACATGTTTGTTTTTTTAGCAGATCAACAAGCTCTAACTGATCATGCTAAAGAATCGGAACTTATCAAGGATTCTATTGGCAATGTTGCCTTAGACTATCTGGCTTGCGGGCTTGATCCGGAAAAATCAACGATTTTTATTCAAAGTCAGATTCCAGAATTGGCAGAGTTGACCATGTACTACATGAACTTGGTTTCCTTGGCGCGTTTGGAGCGTAATCCAACTGTTAAGACTGAGATTGCTCAAAAAGGTTTTGGTGAGAGTTTGCCGACAGGCTTTTTGGTTTACCCAATTTCTCAAGCAGCTGATATTACAGCTTTTAAAGCCAATCTAGTACCTGTTGGTAATGATCAAAAGCCAATGATTGAGCAAACACGTGAGATTGTTCGTTCCTTTAATCATACTTACCATTGTGATGTCCTAGTAGAGCCAGAAGGTCTTTTCCCAGAAAATGAGGCTGCAGGGCGTTTACCAGGCCTTGATGGCAATGCTAAAATGTCCAAATCGCTAGGAAATGGTATCTACCTTTCCGATGATATGGACACGGTGCAAAAAAAAGTGATGAGCATGTACACTGATCCCAATCATATCCGTATTGAAGACCCTGGTCAAATCGAAGGTAATATGGTCTTTCATTATCTTGATGTCTTTGGCAGACCAGAGGATCAAGCGGATATTGCCGCAATGAAAGACCATTACCAAAGCGGCGGTCTTGGGGACGTCAAAACCAAACGTTACCTTTTGGACATTTTGGATCGTGAATTGTCTCCAATCCGCGAACGTCGTTTAGAATACGCTAAAGATATGGGACAAGTCTTTGACATGCTTGATAAAGGCAGTGAAAAAGCACGTGCTGTAGCAGGACAGACACTCTCAGAAGTGAAAGAAGTGATGGGAATTAATTATTTTTAAGAGTTAATGAAGAATAGACTGGACAAAAACCTTTTTCTACCATTTGCCAAGTCTATCAAAGTTTAAACCCAAAAATAAGACAAAGTAGTAACCACTTTGAGGTTCTTGTTTTGCTTCTTCACTTATTTAACTATAAAAGGCAGTTTTAAATGAAACCTCATCTGTTTTTTGAAACAAGATGTTACAATGATAGTGTATAAATAGCTTTATTGGTTTGGGTAGAATCATAATCAAAAAGCTTGTTATGCGTTATGAGCTAATACATTGTTCTGATGAGGCGATGAATAGAGGCCATCGTATGTGGCTTGGTTGAAGTCGTTTGCGATTGTCTTTTTCGTTTTCTATAGAAGTGAAGGGGCATAGATTCCTATGACTAGCAGAAGCAATGTTAGGGATACACTTGAACAGAATCTTTCGAGCATAGGGATTCCCATGTTTGGTAATATGCTCCTGAGCGAGATAGTTGCCAGATTCCTAGTGTCTAAGGTCAATTCCAATCAAAGTATTGATTTAATTGGCAGACTGAAAACGACGAACATCTCCACGTTCGCCAATAAGGCTTGTTGCAGTCGTTTCTGCGATACTAGGAATAGAAAGTAGAATGTCATATTCTGGTAGGGATTGAGCTAAGGTGAGCATATCATCTAACACAACTTGTCTGCATTCAGAAAGGCGATGCAACTCTTGAGCACAATAACAAACCTCTTCAAGTATTGGAGAGGTTTTCATAACAGCAGAATAAGACTGATTAGCTAGTGTTGTCAGCTTCCAAGTTAAGTAAGCTACACGCTTGTCAGCGATACATTTGGAGGTAGATTGACAGATGATAGCTGACAATACCTTATTATCCAACTCTACTACCAATGCCCTACATGGAAAAGCCATGACTAAATTCCAGTATTGGTCATCAGTTGGCGTTGCTAAGATAGTGACTAAGATGCTAGATTAATGGCAATGGCTAGCATTAACTAGAGATAGAGAGTTTTAAACTCTCTGGTATTTGTACCACAAGAACTAATCAAACTCTCTCAAAAATTCAGATAGTTTTTCTAATCCTTTTTGCAAAACCTCTGTATGGGTACAGTAACCGAGTCTAGCATAACCAGGCATGTCAAAACGATTCCCAGGAACGAGAAGAACGCCTTTTTCTTTGAGCAACCGAATACAAAAGCTCTCTATTTCTTCTGGAATATTTAACTTAATAAAAGAGGTTGACACGTGTCTTGGAAAAATTAATGATACTCTTGGCTCATTAGCTACCCAATCTTTTACTATTTTTAAATTACGCGATACAATGTCTTGATTTCGTTGTAAAACCAATTCTTTATGTTTTAAAACATGTGTGGTTATCAAATCATCAAAAACACCGGCACAAATCATTGTGTAATCGCGATATTTGCGAAAAATATCAGCTAATTGATCATTTGAAACAATCCATCCGACACGAACACCAGGAACAGAATACGTTTTTGATAAGCTATTAGTTGAGATTCCCTTATCATAGAGATCAACAATAGCTGGAACATCTATATTGTTTTCCAGCGGTTTATAAACTTCATCCGATACAATATAGGCACCGACTTGATCAGCGATTGACACTAATTCTTCCAAAAATGTTCTGTCCATAACAGCACCGGTAGGATTATTGGCATTATTGATACAAATCATCTTGGTATTTGGTTTTATCAACTGACGTAGTTCATCTAATGATGGTAACCAATTGTCTTCTTCACGAATTTTCCAAAGTGAAACATTGGCACCAAACGAATGCGGAATGTCATAAAGTTGTTGATAAGTAGGGTAAAGCGAAATGACATGATCACCAGGTTCTATCAAACTATAGAGAACTAAAAAGTTGGCTCCAGTAGCTCCATTGGTCTGCAGTATTTGGCTTGGTTTAACAGTTTGGTATAGTTTAGCAACTTCTTTCTTGAATTCTGGAGATCCCTCAATCCAACCATAATTCATTTTTTTCTGAAGTAGCTCGTTTAGTAAGTTTTCTTTATCTGCAGGATTGAGTTCCACAATTTCTTCAAGAGTCATCGAAGCGATTGAACTACCAGCAATATCGTAGATGGCATCGTTTTCCCAGATATTTAACCATTCTTCAACACCGAAAGCATTGATTTTCATAATGTATCCTTTCTGACATTATCATACTCATTCTTTTCAAAAAGGTACAAGGAGACAAGTTTTATTCGTCTCTTTGTACCAGTCAGGCATGTCTGTTAAAATGACATTTGGCCCGTCAATAATCTAAAGATAGCAAGAAGGGCACCGGCGACAAGAAAGACTAATAAAATTAACTCAGCTTGTGAAAACACTTTTTTAACGCCTTTTTGTTTACGTGCTTGGATATAGAAGAAAATTCCGATCAAATAAGCAATCAAACAAAGTAAGAAGTAATCAATACCAGACGCCCAAATAACCCAAATGAAGAAAGCAGATCCAGCAAGTCCTAGAAGCATTTGTTTTGTATCGTTTAAGGATTTTGATAGTTTTGTTTGATAAAGAACAACGTATAGCCAAGAAATAAACATGGCAGCAGTACAGAGAGCATATGCAAATTGATAAGCAGATTCGGTAAAGAGTAAGGTGAACATAAACACTTGTGTTAAAGCTGTCATGAAGAAGAGCGAATATGTAGGCACGCCTTGATTATTGAGTTTACCAAATTTAGCTGGTAGTAAATCTCTTTGAGCCATAATTAAGGTTGTTTCAGCGGGAAGCATTGTCCAAGACAACCAAGCACCGAAAATAGAAATGATTAATGCAATATTGACAACAATTGGGAACCAACTTCCAACATTTTCTGCTAGGACATACCCCATAGCTGGATTTGGAAGTCCAACAATCTGTTCACGTGCTAGTATACCATAAGGTAAAATGGAAGCGGCAATATAAACTACTAGTAGTCCAATAAGTCCAAGGACGGTTGATTTTCCAACGATTGCTTTACTACTAGCTCGATCAGACATCATAGCAGCTCCTTCAATACCAACAAAAACCCACATAATAACCATCATTGAGTTTTGAATTTGCTTAATAACAGACGATAGTTCGAAACTTCCAGAAGTTGTACCCCAAAAATTATTCATAAATGTGTTAACATCAAAGAAGAGAATAGCTAAAATAATATAAAAGGCAAGGGGAAGAAGTTTACAAAGAGTGATAATGGTATTTAAAGAAGCGGCAGACTCCACACCACGATTAACTAAGAAATAAAGACCCCATAGGATGATAGAAGCAACTAGAATAGATAATAGATTACTGCCATCGCCAAAGGCTGGGAAGAATCGTCCGATGGTCTTCATCATCATGGTTGCAAAGGCGACGTTACCTAACCAAGCAGATAGCCAATACCCCCAACCACTAATAAAGCCATTAAAGGGGCCAAAACCATCTTCAGCGTAACTAACAATACCTGAGAGTTTAGGTTTTTTATTAATAATATTAACAATGGATAGACATAGCGTTAGTATCCCAAAACCAGCAATAAGCCAAGCCATTAAAGCTCCGCCAGGAGATGCAGCATCAGCCATATCTGTAGGGATAGCAAAGATACCAGCACCAATGGAAGAACTAATAATAAGTGCTGTTAAGGCAATAACTCCTAATTTTTTTGGTTCTTTAGACATAAGAGATACCTGTTCTTTCTTTTGTGTTTATTAATGTTTTACGATAATCGTACCACTATCAGAAGCAATGAGCTCACCTAGATTTTCTAAAGAAGTGATAACCGCCTTAGAGTTTGGTTTATTGTTGACAAAAGCCATTGCGGCTTCCACTTTAGGGAGCATTGAACCTGGTGCAAATTGTTCTTCTTTGATGTAATCTTCTAGTTCTGCAACAGATATACGTTCTAACTTGGTTTGATCTGGTTTGTTGAAGTTTACAAAGACGTAGTCAACTCCTGTCAATACTATGAAAAGATCAGCATCTACTAGTTCAGCGAGTGTTTGAGAAGCAAAATCTTTATCGATAACCGCTTCGACACCAGTTAGATGCCCATTGCTTTCCTCAATGACAGGAATGCCGCCTCCACCGGCAGCAATGACAATAGAACCGCTACTTAAAAGGGTACGGATTGTTTCGATTTCTTTGATGTTGATAGGTTTTGGAGAAGCTACGACTTTACGCCAACCACGTCCAGCATCTTCTTTAAAGTTAGCACCAGTACGTTCCTCTTCAGCCTTAGCTTCTTCTTCTGTATAGAAAGGCCCAATTGGTTTAGAAAGATTATCAAAAGCAGGATCATGTTTATCAACAATGACTTGCGTAATGACAGATACTACTTCCTTTTTGATTCCTTCATTTTGCAAAGCATTCTGTAAGGCATTTTGAAGCCAGAAACCAATAGACCCTTCTGTCATAGCTACGAGACTGTCTAATGGAAAGGCAGGGTTTTTATCGGAATCAGCAGCGATATTTTGAAGTAAGAGATTACCAACTTGTGGTCCATTGCCATGAGTGATAATTAACTCATCGCCATTTTTGATGAGTTTTACTAAGTGTTTAGCGGTATCTTCTAGAGCTTTTTGTTGTGCCTGAGCGCTGGGATCACTAGAAAGAATGGCGTTTCCTCCCAAGGCAACAACGATTTTACGATTTGTCATGTTTTTCTCCTTTAAAGTAACATTTTTGCCTATAATGAAAGGGCTGGGCTTTAGCCAGTCCAGCCCTTCTAATAACGGTAGATGAATTAGTCGTAACTGTTTAAACTTTTGGGATAAAGAGATTTCCAAGAGTTGCTGCCATAACAGCTTTAATGGTGTGCATACGATTTTCAGCTTGATCAAAGTGACGACCATATTTGCTACGGAAGACTTCATCTGTAACTTCCATCTCTTTAACACCGAATTTTTCTTCGATATCCTTACCATAAACGGTATTAGTATCATGGAAAGCAGGGAGACAGTGTAAGAAAATTAAATCTTCATTGTCAGCTTTTTTGATAAGATCCATATTGACTTGATATGGCGTTAATAATTTAACGCGTTCTTCAAACTTATCTTCTTCTCCCATCGATACCCAAACATCGGTATAGAGGACGTCGGCTCCCTTAACAGCTTCGTCGGCATCTTCAGTGATGACTAATTTTGCGCCACTTTCTTTAGCGTAGCCTTCCGCAAGTGCGACAACTTCGTCTGAAGGGAATAACTCTTTTGGTGAGAAGATGCGCACGTTAACACCAAGGATAGCACCAGTTACCAAAAGTGAGTTTGCCATGTTGTTACGACCATCTCCACAGTAAACTAGGGTAATTCCTTCAAGCTTGCCGAAGTTTTCTTTTACAGTTAAATAGTCTGCCAGCATTTGAGTTGGATGCCATTCATCTGTAAGTCCGTTCCAAACAGGAACACCAGAGAATTCAGCAAGTTCTTCAACCATCTTTTGACTAAATCCTCGGAATTCAATACCATCAAACATACGTCCCAATACTTTAGCAGTATCTTCGGTTGATTCTTTTTTCCCTAATTGAATATCATTAGCACCTAGATATTCTGGATGAGCACCAAGATCGATTGCAGCAGTTGTAAAAGCAGCGCGTGTACGTGTAGATGTTTTTTCAAATAAGAGGGCAATATTTTTGCCTTCTAGGTAACGATGTGGGATACCTCGTTTTTTAAGGTCTTTCAAATGAGCTGAAAAATCAATGAGGTATTCGAGCTCTTCACGGGTAAAATCTTTTTCTGCTAAAAAACTACGTCCTTGAAATACTTGAGTCATAAGTTTTATTCTCCTATCTTTTTTGTTCATTTACTATTAATCATCTTTAGCATAATAGAACCTTTATATCTGACTATAAATGCTTATTGATTCTATAGTTGCTAGGCATTAAATTTCTTCACGTTCGAAAGGCATTGACATACAACGTGGTCCACCACGACCGCGGACCAATTCACTTCCGTGAATCTTGATTAATCGAAGACCTTTAGATTCAAGGATTGCGTTAGTGATAGTGTTACGATTGTAAACAACAACTACCCCTGGTGCAATTGTCAATGTGTTTGAACCATCATTCCATTGTTCACGACCGGCTGCAACTAAATTCTCTCCTCCGCAGCGAATGAGTTCAACTTTTTCAACCCCAAGATTCTTAGCTAACAGTTCAGCTAAATCACCTGTTTCTTCAACAATTTTTAGAGAGTCATTTTCATAAGTGACAGAGTAAACTTTCAAATCTCCTTCAATTTCTGGATGAATAGTGAACTTATCGTAGTCAACCATTGTAAAGACAGTATCAAGGTGCATAAATTTACGGTTGTTTGCAAATTCGAAAGCTAGTACTTTCTTGAAACCAAGCTCCTTTTTAAAGATGTTAACCAATAATTTTTCAATAGAAGCAGCATCAGTACGTTGAGAAATACCGACAGCTAGAACATCTTTCGATAAAACAAGTTCATCTCCTCCTTCAATACGTGTTGTTTCATCACGATCGTAGACTAGAGGAACTTTTCCGCCACCATATATTGGATGATGCGTAAAGATATATTTACCATAAATTGTTTCACGATTACGTGTCTCAGCAAACATATGGTTTAGTGAAACTCCTTTGCCGATAGTTGCAAAAGGATCGCGTGTGAAGTATAGATTTGGCATTGGATCAATTGCGAATGGATAGTCAGATTCAACCAAATCAGTTAGTCCTTTTTCTTCATCTGGGATATCAGGAAGTTCTGACTTTTGAATGCCTGCCATTGTTTTTTCCACGAGTTCCTGATTGTCTTCGATTGATAAGAGTAGTTCACGAATAACTTTCTTGGTCGCACGACCACGGATATTAGCTTCTGAAAGATACTCATCAATAAAGGCTTCTTTTATTTCAGGTGTTGCTAGTGACTCAGCAGTCAAGGTTTCTAAGTATAGAACCTCAACACCTTCATCACGAAGTGCTTGAGCAAAAGCATCATGTTCTTTTTGAGCATCTTCTAAAAATGGAATATCATCAAATAAAAGACGTTCAAGGTAATCGGGCACAAGGTTTTCGATTTCTTTACCTGGACGATGTAACATGACTTTTTTTAGTTTTCCAATCTCTGAGAAAACATGAATTGGACTTGTTTGAGACATACTGTTCTCCTTTCATAATAATGAGATGATAAATAATCTCTCGTTTTGTTTACGATTTCATTTTACTATTTTTTCAAAAAAAAGAACGGATTACTTCACAGTCACACTGTTAAAAAGTTAACAGTTTTTAAAACAAAAATGTATCACTATACAAATGTAAACGATTTCTATATGTTTTTAAATGTATTTAATTCAAAAATGATAATTTATCAATTCAAAAAAAAGAGACTAGGAAAAAAGTCCTTGCCTTTTTAGGTTATTTAGTTAGCTAAGCGATACGCAGTAGTTAAGAGAGTTTTAAGGTGCTGATTTTGCTAGCTTTATAATCCTAATCAACTGTGTGGAGGTGGGACTACAAACTCTAACCCTTCGAGTTACCGATTTTGTCCAACTATCTCGTGACTCTTTTTAGTAAAATGTTGATTAGCTCAGATTTATTTCAGGATATTTTTGCTCTAAAATCATTTGTTGTGTTTTAGCTGATAAGAAATAGTTAACTTTTTCCTCAATAAAATCTAAAGCTTTCTTAAATTCTGCTTCTTTTGTGATATCAATCAACTCAGTCACTAAAAAAGCATTGACTGTTTGATTGGTAATCATTGTTCGGGCTCCATCGCGCCAACTAAAGCAGCGACAAACTGCACCAGCATTATCAATATAAGCCAATTCACCTGGTAGAGTAGGCTTGTTTTCATCATCTCCGATAAGGTAAAACTCATCCCCACCATTAGTAATGGTTAATCTCAAATCACCTTCAAATGTATCAAGGTCTTCTGCACCAATTGGTAAAGCAAATTGGAGACTGGCAGCATTGTAGATATCAACTAGAGGACTTATTGATGTGATAGGTTTACCTGAATCGACACGTTTTAAAAGTGCTTCAATGCTCGAACGAGCACCTTTTTTGGTTTTAAATTGTTGATAAGCCTTGCGGTAAGTTTGAATGGTGTCATTTTGGCTAAATTGTTCTTCTTGGAGATGTTTTTTTGCTAAACTATTACTAACGGATAGTAACTGCTCTAGTTCGTCTACTAGATCCTCGTTCATTTTGTAGTTATGGATTAATATAACACCGATTTTGGAATGGGGAAATAACTTCCAGTAACTATCATCAACGATAAATTTTTTCATATAAAATCTCCTTTTAGGCTATGTTAGATGTATTATTTCATAACTGAGTAGAAAAAGCAATAATATTCCCGAATTGTCAAGTCAAGTGCAACAACTTGTCATCTGACAAAGTCAGTGTATTTCATGCGGTTTGAGCTAGCTCAAACCGTTTTTTAGCAGATTGATAGCCATGTATTCTTCTAGGTCTATCATTGATGGCTTGTGTGTAAGCCTCCAAGTCAGTTAGAGTAAGCTCTTTTAGCGACACGCCTTTGGGAACAAACTCTCTAAGTAAACCGTTGAAGTGCTCATTGGTTCCTCGTTCATGAGAAGCATAGGCATGGGCGAAGTAAGTGTCTACATCCTTGAGCTCGCTCAGTAAGGCAAATTCAGACCCATTATCCGCTGTGATAGACTTGATTGGATAACTTGCCATGCACTCTAAAACAGCTTGGTTAACGTATTCTGCTTTCTTTTCTGGCAGTTTAACAGTCAGTGCAAATCGAGTCTGACGCTCAACCAAGCTCATGATAGAAGGCTCTCCAACTGTCTTCAGACCTAGAACGAAATCAATTTCCCAATGTCCAAATGTGGAGCGATTATTGATTTCCTCAGGTCTTTCTTCAATGGAGGTTCCCAGATGTTTCTTGGTGGATGGACGTACCTTCTTACGCTTGCGAATACGGACAGCTTTGGGCAAGTCAATCGGCTTAACGTCCAGTAACCCTTGATGAATATAGATGTAGAGCGTCTTAGTGCTAGGAATAGTATCCTCTGGGTACTCTTCTCTATATGTATGAACGAAGCTAGCTACACTGTGGATACGTGGCTTAGCTCTCATAGCTTCTGTAAAAGCCATCAGAAAGCTCTCAGATACTTGATTGAGCTTCAGATAATGAGAGGCTTCTCTGACCTTAGAATACCGAATTTGACCGGTTTCTGCGAAATCTTGGTCATAGTAAACTTTCTTGCCATTGACCAACTTTACCTGCTTAGCTGTCCCACGCTTCATCTCACGAGAAATGGTGGAGCGGTTTCTACCTAAACGACGAGCTATCTCTGCTTGGTTAAGGCCTTCTGACAGAAACGCTTCAATTTTACCTCGTTCCGCTTCAGATAGGTGATTATATGACTGTTTTATGGTAGGATAGGTAGTGGGCATGTCCATCTCTTTCTATACTGGTTTCGCGACTTTAGTATATCAGATGAACGTGGCTTTTTTGTTGCACTTCATTTTACAACGCGGGAAGCAATAATATTTAAGCAATTCAAAATATTTAACTGTTTTAAAATAGTTTTGTATGATATTTTTTGATATAATGAGGGTTATAAGGTGCTATAGACCAATAGTCTGAAAGGAATACTTCGCAAACTAGAGTGATTTCAAAAGAACAGTATATCTATCTAAGAGGATTAGAGGATTTCAAATATTTTACTATTGAGCAGTTTGATCATATTGTTGCTCATATTAAGTATCGCAAGGTCTTAAAAAATCATACCTTGTTTTTTGAGGGAGATGAACGTGATACCTTATTTTTGATAGAAACAGGACATGTTAAGCTAGAGCAAGCAGATGTTTCGGGAGATTTTATTTATACTGATTATGTGAGACAAGGGACCATTTTTCCGTATGGAGGCCTTTTTCTGGAAGAATATTATCATTTTTCAGCTGTTGTCATTACGGATGCTACTTATTTTTTGATTCCTATGACATTGTATGAAGAATATTCACAGAACAACATGGATCAGATGAGACACTTGTGTCAAAAATACTCACGATTACTACAAATTCATGAAATAAGATTACGTAATATGGTTACCTCAAGTGCTAGGACACGTGTTGTTCAAACCTTGGCGACCCTTCTATTAGAAGTGCCAACTGAGGAAGGTTATTTACCGTTTCCTATTACAACCACTGAGATTGCTAGTATGAGTGCTACAACTCGTGAGACAGTAAGCCATGTCCTTAAAGAATTACGGAAGCAAGACATTGTTGATTTGAAGGGGAAAAAATTATTATATAGCAATAAGTATTATTTTAAAAAATTTTTGGAATAAGGAACTAACTATGAATAAAAAAGAGGCACGACACCAATTGATTCGTTCATTAATCACAGAGACAAAGATTCATACTCAGCATGAGTTAAGAGAGCTACTTGAAAAAAATGGTATTTCTGTGACTCAAGCGACGTTATCACGTGATATGAAAGAACTTAATCTCATTAAAATTAATGATATTAATCATGAATCAACAGAAACTTATTATGAAATTCATAGCATTTCGCAAGAACGTTGGGAAAAACGCTTACGATTTTATATGGAAGATGCTCTTGTGATGCTATTTCCTGTACAACATCAAGTTGTCTTAAAAACATTACCAGGTTTAGCTCAATCTTTTGGTTCTATTTTGGACTCTATTTTATTACCCGAAATTCTAGCTACCGTTTGTGGCGATGATACTTGTCTGATTATTTGTGCAGATAATGAGAAAGCTCAGCAATGTTTTGAAAAACTAAGTCAGTACACTCCCCCATTTTTCTTTTCGAAAAGGTAAAGTTCTTTTTGTAAAAGGATGACTGTATCGTCATAGACATTCAATTTAAGATAAGTCACGAGTGATTTGTACTGACCAATGATATACCAGATTATGACTCTTATTACCAGTAAAGAAGGAAGTTCTATTGGAGAACTTTCTTCTTTTTGTAAAGGAATGATTTTTTATAAAAAGTAGATTTTTATTTAGATATTACAATTAAAAGTTCGTGAAAATTTTTATTTTTTATTTTAAGAGGTCCTTGCGGAAATATCGGTTGACAAAATATTTTAGAGTGATATGATAGTACAAATAAAATTTAAACAAAAGCATAAAAGGAGACTTGTTCATGTCAAATTGGGAATCTAAATTTTTGAAAAAAGGCTTTACCTTTGATGATGTCCTATTGATACCAGCTAAAAGTGATGTTTTACCAAATGAGGTGAACATGCAGACAAAGCTATCTGATAATTTGATATTGAATATTCCCATTATTACAGCTGCTATGGATACGGTAACAGACAGTAAAATGGCGATTGCGATTGCGCGTGCGGGTGGTCTGGGTGTCATCCATAAAAACATGTCTATTCAAGAACAAGCAGAAGAAGTTCGGAAGGTAAAACGTTCTGAAAATGGTGTTATTATCGATCCTTTCTTTTTAACCCCAAGTCAAAAGGTTTATGAAGCAGAAGAGTTGATGCAACGTTACCGTATCAGTGGTGTTCCAATTGTGGATTCGCTGGACAATCGTCAATTGGTTGGTATTATCACGAATCGCGACATGCGCTTTATTTCAGACTATAATGCGCTTATTGCAGACCATATGACTAGTGAGAATCTAATCACAGCAGAAGTTGGGACCGATTTGGCAACGGCTGAACGCATTCTTCACCAACATCGGATTGAAAAATTACCAATTGTGGATGAACAAGGTCGCCTTTCAGGACTTATCACAATCAAGGATATTGAAAAAGTCATTGAGTTTCCTAATGCTGCTAAGGACCAATTTGGTCGCCTCTTAGTGGCTGCTGCGGTAGGAGTCACCTCAGACACCTTTGAGCGTGCGGAAGCCTTATTTGAAGCAGGTGCCGATGCCATTGTTATTGATACTGCACATGGTCACTCTGCAGGTGTGCTACGAAAAATTGCTGAAATTAGAAATCATTTCCCAGATAAAACCTTAATCGCAGGTAACGTGGCTACCGCCGAAGGCACACGTGCCTTATATGATGCGGGTGTTGATGTGGTTAAAGTGGGTATTGGTCCTGGTTCAATCTGCACAACGCGTGTGGTTGCGGGAGTCGGTGTTCCTCAAGTCACTGCCATTTATGATGCGGCTAGTGTTGCGCGTGAATATGGAAAAACGATCATCGCTGATGGTGGAATCAAATACTCAGGAGATATTGTTAAGGCCTTAGCAGCTGGTGGTAATGCGGTCATGCTCGGATCTATGTTTGCTGGTACTGATGAGGCACCTGGTGAAACAGAAATTTTCCAAGGGCGTAAGTTTAAAACTTACCGAGGCATGGGTTCCATCGCAGCAATGAAGAAAGGATCAAGCGATCGTTACTTCCAAGGTTCGGTCAATGAAGCCAATAAACTGGTTCCAGAAGGTATTGAGGGTCGTGTTGCTTATAAGGGGGCAGTCGCAGATATTGTTTTCCAAATGCTTGGAGGTATTCGCTCAGGTATGGGCTATGTTGGTGCAGCCAATCTTCAAGACCTGAGAGACAATGCTCAATTTATTGAAATGTCTGGTGCAGGCTTGAAAGAGAGCCATCCACATGACGTTCAGATTACCAATGAAGCCCCTAACTATTCTGTTCATTAAGATTGACAAGGAGAATCTATGGATTCTCCTTTTTGCGTCACGGCAAGAGAAGATTTGAATGTAAAAGCGGTAACAAATGGTTGACAAAAGCTGTAAACTTTATTAAAGTATGTTAGTTCTATTTTTTATGATTTAATATCATCAAGTCTTGTAGCTGTTTTTTGACAGCTACTACAACCATTTTCAGAAAGGATTTATCATGGAAGGTATTATATACGCCTTGGTTCCGATGTTTGCCTGGGGACTGATTGGTTTTACATCAAATAAGATTGGCGGAACTGCTAATCAACAAACACTTGGTCTAACCGTAGGAGCGCTACTGTTTGCCTTAGTCACTTGGATGATTGTTAGGCCAGAAATGTCTTGGACCCTTTGGATTGTTGGTATCATCGGCGGTATGTTATGGTCTATTGGTCAAAATGGTCAGTTTCATGCCATGAAATATATGGGTGTCTCAGTCGCTCAACCACTATCAAGTGGGTCCCAATTATTATTAGGTAGTTTGATTGGTGCTCTTGTTTTTCATGAGTGGACCAAACCCATTCAATTTATTTTAGGTTTGTCAGCCCTTGCAATTCTCTTGGTCGGTTTTTATTACTTCAGCCGTCAAGATGAATCAGAAGCGATTGAAGGACTGGCTGAACGCGATTTTCCTAAAGGATTTAGGGTGCTAATTTCTTCAACCATAGGCTATGTTTCCTATGCTGTTTTATTTAATAACATCATGAAATTTGAAGCCTTATCAGTCATCTTGCCTATGGCTGTTGGAATGTTTTTAGGAGCCCTTTTCTTTATGAGAGGATCTATTGCTTTTGAGTCGATTGTCTTTAAAAATGCTATTGTAGGTCTGCTCTGGGGCACAGGTAATATCTTTATGCTGTTAGCAGCTGCTAAGGCTGGTTTGGCTATTGCTTTTAGTTTTTCACAGCTTGGGGCAGTGATTTCTATCGTAGCTGGTATCCTCTTCCTGGGTGAAAAGAAAACCAAAAAAGAGCTTCAATGGCTTGCCATTGGAACCACCTTATTTGTGATTGGAGCGATTCTTTTAGGTATCGTAAAATCTTACTAAACGAAAAAATCAGGTTACTTTTTAAGTACCTGATTTTATTGTTCCATGATTAATGGCAAAAATATTTATTTTTTCTGGGATATCTTTGAGATGTTCTAGACTAGTTGTTGTGATAAATGTTTGGACATTTTCCTTTAAGACGGCTTCAAGTAGTTTGGCTTGACGGTGATTGTCAAGTTCACTCATGACATCGTCAAGTAACAAGACTGGGTAATCGCCAGTAGTTTGCTTAATCAGATCAATCTCTGCCATCTTTAATGACAAAATGAGGCTACGATGTTGACCTTGACTCCCGAAACTAGCATTCATATCATTGATAAAGAAGCTAATGTCATCACGATGAGGTCCAAGACCAGTGCTTTTTTTCATGATATCCCGTTGATGCTGTTGGGTTAATTGCTGTAAATAGTTTTGACGCAAGGTTGACAGGTCTGTAAATTTTATAGAGGCTTCATAAGTGATGGTGAGCTGTTCGGTTTCTTCTGAGATAGTGGCATGGTGCTTATTGGCTTTAGCTTGTAAATCCTTGATAAACTGCTGGCGATGAACCATGACACGGCTACCAAAATCAGCTAACTGTTCGTCTAAAACAGACAAGAAAGTCCTATCAACAATCTCAGTATTTTTTAAATATGCGTTGCGCTGTTTGAGAACGTGGTTATATTGACTGAGATCAGAGAGATAGATGGTTTTAATTTGTCCTAAATCAATGTCTAAAAATTTGCGTCTTAGACTTGGCGCTCCTTTAATGAGTTGTAAATCCTCAGGAGCAAATAAGACGACTGTCAAGCTACCGATATAATCAGATAAACGACTCTGTTTGAGATGGTTAACCTTAGTAATCCGTCCTTTATCGGAAAGATGAATTTCTAAAGGCATGGTACTATTTTGTTTGTGAATGATACCTGAAATATGGAGATGCTCTTTGTTAAAGGTAATGAGCTCTTTATCGGTTCTGGTACGGTGACTTCTCGTTAAAGAAAGAAAATAGATGGCTTCCAAAAAATTGGTTTTTCCTTGGGCATTACGACCAATAAACACATTGAGATTTGGTGAAAAATCCGCTGAAACCTCATCGTAATTCCGGTAATTAGTGAGTGTTATTTGTTCAATCCACATGATTTATGTACCTGGAAAACGAACAGGTTTCTTTTTAGAAGGAGCTTGCTGTTGATGACGTTTGTCCTTGCCTGTCTTGGCCGTTTGTTTCTGTTGATGTTGTTTATTCATTGCCTTAACCAGCTTAGCAACTCTTGCTTTTTCAGCCAAATCAAGCTCATGCTGTTTGAATTCTTCCTCGCTAGGTTTGATGAGGGTAATAAGGATGTCTTGCTTAAGGAGGTTCACACGGTCATTAATTCGTAATTTCTTACCACGGCGTTTCTCATCCTCGCCATTAACGAGGACAGTGTTTTCAGCTAGAAATCCTTTAACGGCACCCCCACTTTGAATGATACCAGTTTCTTTTAAAAGAGCTTGTAAGGTAATATAGTCATCAAATAGTTTGTAATCCATGAGTTACTCCTGTTTTATTTGAAGCCATTATACCATAAAAAATGGTATAATTGATGGAACTACCCTTATTAAAGGAGCTTACATGGAGATTGTCAAAGGTGTCAACTTGCACCTCATTAAAAATGAATCTTTAAAAACCGTACAGCTAAAATGTCGCTTTAGTGGTCATCTAAATCAAAAGACTGTTGCTAGGAGGGTATTGGTGGCTCAAATGCTTGAAACAGCCTGTAAAGCCTATCCCACTAATCGAGACTTGAGAAAAAAATTAGCCAGTCTATACGGTGCTAGTTTGTCAACCAATATTGTCACTAAAGGGAGCACTCACTGTGTTGATATTGACTGTTCGGTCATCAGTGATGCCTATCGTTTTGAAGAAAACTCATTATTGGAAGAGCTTTTGAACGTTTTAAAAGAACTATTGTTCAACCCGCTTGTGACAACGGAGCAGTACCAGCCGGCCAGTTTTGAGTTGGAAAAACAAAATGTTATCGCAGCCATTGACACTGAAAACGAAGATGTGTTTTTTCTTTCGGATCAACAGTTGAAGCGTCAATTTTTTAAGGACTCTTGTCAATCGCTGTCAACGTTAACCACTAAAGAACTCTTAGAAAAAGAAAATTCTTTTACAGCTTATCAAGAATTTCAACGAATGCTGAACCATGATCACATTGACATTTTTCTGGTAGGTAACTTTGATGACTACCAAGTCATCAAGATTTTTCATCAATTTCCCTTTAAAGAAAGAACTTTAGAACTCTCACTTACCTACCATCAAGACTATGTCAATGTTATTTCTGAGCAGCTAGATCAAAAGGACAGTCAGCAAACGGTGATAACATTAGGTTACCACCTACCTTTTGTTTATGACGATGATGAGATGGCAGCCCTAGCCGTTTACAATGCTTTATTGGGGGACTTGCCCACATCAAAATTATTTGTCAATGTTCGTGAGAAAAAGGGCTTAGCTTATGCTATTGGCAGCTACTATGATGCTTTTTCTCAGCTGTTTACGATTTATGCAGGCACTCAAAAAGAAATGAAGTCACTAACCTTAAACCTAATGCTAAAACAAGTGAAAGAGTTACGATTGGGTAAGTTTAGTAAAGCTGACTTAGAACAGGCTAAAACTGCTTTAAAAAATCAATTGTTAATGACCCAGGATTCTCCCAAGCATTTGATGGAATTGGTTTATAATGCCTATTACTTTAGTAGAGATAATAATATTGACAGATTGTTGACAGAAATTGACAACGTTTGTAAAGCATCAGTTGTCAAGGTTGCTAAAAAAATCAAATTACAAGCAGTACACACTTTGGAAGGAAGATGATAGCATTGCGTAAGATAAGACACGAATATTCTGATTTAGGGATGTCTGTTCAGGAAGTTATGTTTGATAGTGGGCTAACAGTTTACATGGTTCCTCGTCCTCATTTTAAGGAGAAACAGGTCCTGTTGGCAGTCCCTTTTGGGTCAACTAGTTGTGCAGTTTCTTCCGAAAAGAATGATGCCGGGCCCCTGCTTGGTCTAGCTCATTTTTTGGAACACAAGATGTTTGAGATGGGTGATGGGAAGGATGCTTTGGAAGAGTTTACAGCTCTCGGTGTTGAAGCCAATGCTTTTACAACCTACCAACAAACCGTTTACTACTTTTCAACTGTCAATCAAATTAACGACGCTATAACTCATTTATTACAACTGATTGCTGAGTGTCATTTCACAGAGGAAAGTGTCAATAGGGAGCGTTCTATTATCAAGAATGAACTGTTAACCTACGAAGATGATAGTGACTATCAGATGGGAAGAGCCTTGTTAGCTAATTTATATCCTCATTCTGCGCTCAGTTATGACATCGCAGGCAATAAGGAAAGCATTGACCGGATTACCGTTTCTGATTTAATGCGGGCGCATCAGATCTTCTATGCTTTTAACCAATTAACAATGGTAATAGTTGGTGATTTTGATATTGACAACACTGTCAATGAAATTGACAATTTTGTCAAAAATACTGTCAACAAAGAATTTGATAAACCGCCAATCAACTCAATGCCTTTAAATACTAACCCGCAAGAGGTTGTCCATAGTAGTCGGTTGGTTATGGATGTTGCACAGCCTAAATTAGGTCTTGGTTTTAGGATTTTGAAAGAGCTAGAAGGAGTCAGCCTAACTGACTATAAGTTAGGTTTACGTCTGTTTTTGGCGATGGTGTTTGGTTGGACCTCAGAAACCTACCAGGATTGGTATGACAAGGGAATTATTGACTATACCTTTGATTATCATCTTGAGGTTACACAAAGCTATAGCTTTGTTACAATGACCCTAGATACGAATCAACCTATCGCGATGACTCGTAATATAAAACGATTGTTGCAAACTTATTCCAACCATCAGGATTTTTCGGAGGAGCACTTATCCTTGTTGAAAAAAGAGATGTATGGCGATTTTATCAGCTCTTTGGATAGTATTGACCATTTGGCTCATAACATTACCTTATCGTTAGCAGATGGTGCTGATTATCTAGCGACAGGAGATGCTATTCGAAGAATTAGCTTATCAGATGTCAAAAAAATAGCTGACCATTTTGTGAGCAATATGGAGGCCACTACAGTGACGATATTTCCAAAATAAGTCATGGGAAAATAGGGAATTTTTTGATATACTAAAGGTTAGCAATATGGATTAGAAAAGAGGGGAAGTCAGATGATTAAAAAATCAGTAGGAACGCAATTAAGAAATGGGCGTGAAGCTAAGCGATTTAGCCTCGATGATTTGGAAGCACTGACAGGTATCAAATCTTCCTACCTTCTTTCCATGGAAATGGACCAATTTGCACTATTACCAAGTAAAGCTTATGAAATTTCTTATCTCAAAAAGTATGCTCAAGCTGTTGATCTAGACCATGAAGCTATCTTAAGGGATTATCATATCGCAGTGGCTGAGAAGCAAGAACGACTAGCTCAGGATAAAAAAGCCCCCGTTGAGATTACGAAGACTAATGATTCATCTTATAGCAGGGCCCAAGCAACCCGTCATGTAACGAGTCATCGTCAAACCAAGCAAATCTCCTCAGGTTATTTTAAAGGGTTGTGGTTGTTTATGATAGCTTTGTTGCTCATCATAGCGGCTACGGCTGCCCTGTTTATTTTTCAAAACAAGCAGGCATTTATTGCTAAAAATAACTCAGACCAGGCCGCTTTGTCCAGCTCAGAGGCTTCTAGTAGTCAAGAGGCTTCAAGCTCATCTAGTCAATCACCAAGCATTAGCTTAACCCCTTCTGTTGATGGGATCACGTTGACAGCTCAGCTATCTCAGGCTAATAAGCCTGTTGACCTTGTTTTTACCTTGGCTAACGATGCGCTAGAAAACTGGTTCGCAGTCTCTAATTCCAATTACGAATCAGGTGCCATCTTAAATCAAGAATACCCAACCCTTCGAGTTGCCTTGCCACAAGATGTCTTAGAAACAGTAATCACCGTAGGAGACCCATCTAGTGTGACAGTCACTGTTAATGGAGAAGAGTTAGACCTGTCATCCCTCCAAGCATACACGACGAGTTATATTACCTTAAGAATTGAGTAACCATCATGACCCAAAAAGAAAACATCCCTAATTTACTAACCCTTATCAGAATCGGTATGATTCCATTGTTTTTAGTGTTCACGTCTTCCCATTATTTGGCCATGCATATTATCGCAGCGATTCTGTTTGCAATTGCTAGCGTAACCGATTACCTGGACGGTTACCTTGCTCGTAAATGGCATGTTGTGACTAATTTTGGGAAATTTGCTGACCCTTTAGCGGATAAAATGCTAGTTATGAGTGCTTTTATTATGCTTGTAGGTTTGCAGATGATTCCAGCATGGATAGCTGCTGTGATTATTTGTCGTGAATTAGCTGTAACTGGTTTGCGTCTTTTGCTGGTTGAAACTGGCGGCGAGGTTTTAGCGGCAGCCATGCCTGGTAAAATCAAAACGGTCACTCAAATGTTAGCCGTCATTTTATTATTGTGCCACCTTACCCTTTTAGGAACCATTGTCCTCTATATCGCTTTGTTCTTTACCATTTATTCAGGCTATGACTATTTCAAAGGGACCAGTTTCTTGTTTAAAGATACTTTCAAATAAAGGACTAACCCATGATTGACGTTTCGAACTTATATTTTAAATACCAAAAAGATCAAGACGAATACACCTTAACAGATCTTTCGTTTCACGTGAAACCAGGGGAGTGGGTATCCATTGTCGGACATAATGGCTCAGGTAAATCAACAACAGCAAAATTACTGGATGGTTTGTTATTAGCGGATTCGGGAGCCATTGTTATCGATGGCAAACGCCTGACACAAGAAAATATCTGGGAGATTCGTCAAGACATCGGCATGGTTTTTCAAAATCCTGATAATCAATTTGTCGGTGCTACTGTTGAAGATGATGTGGCGTTTGGACTAGAGAATAAAGGTGTCTCTCATACTGACATGCTTGAAAGAGTGTCAGAAGCTTTGGAGCTTGTTGGCATGAGCGCGTTTAAAACCCGTGAACCAGCCAGACTATCTGGTGGTCAAAAGCAACGTGTCGCTATTGCAGGAGCTCTTGCCACCCGACCCAAAGTGTTGATTTTTGATGAATCAACCAGTATGCTGGACCCAGAAGGTCGTCACGAATTATTGACCACCATTCAGACTATTCGTCACGAATTGAATATGACCATTATCTCCATCACGCATGATTTAGATGAGGTTGCTTTGAGCGATAGGGTTATTGTGATGAAATCAGGTCAAATTGAATCTATCTGTACCCCAAAAGACCTTTTTTCACGAGGGGATGACTTGATAGACTTGGGCTTAGATTTACCATTTACGGGAAGGTTGCAAGAATCCTTAAAAACCATCGGCTGGACAAAAACAAGCTATAAGACAGAAACAGAATTGGAAGACGAGCTATGGGAATTTCTCTCCAAAAGATAAGTTATACTTATCAGCCTGGGACACCTTTTGAGGGGCGTGCCCTTTTTGATATTAATTTAACAATCACAAAAGGCTCTTATACTGCCTTTGTGGGCCATACTGGTTCAGGTAAGTCAACCTTGATGCAACTGCTCAATGGCTTGAATATTCCGACAGAAGGAACTGTTTATGTTGATGATTTTGCAATTGCCTCCTCTTCTAAGACCAAAGACATCAAATCCATTAGGCAGAAAGTAGGCTTGGTTTTTCAATTTCCAGAAAGTCAGTTGTTTGATGAAACAGTCTTAAAGGATGTTGCTTTTGGACCACAGAATTTTGGGGTATCTACTGAGGAAGCTGAAGAACGTGCACGTCAGACATTGAGACGTGTCGGTATTTCAGAAGAGCTTTTTGATAAGAATCCCTTTGATTTATCAGGTGGACAAATGCGTCGGGTGGCGATTGCTGGTATTCTTGCCATGCAACCAGATATTTTGGTCTTAGATGAGCCGACAGCGGGATTAGATCCTCGAGGTCGCAAGGAACTCATGGAACTATTTAAAGAGCTGCATGCCTCAGGCATGACAATTGTACTGGTCACCCATTTAATGGACGATGTTGCTAACTATGCTGATAAGGTTTACCTCTTAGAAAAAGGCAAACTTATTGCCCAGGGGAGTCCTTTAGAATTCTTTCAAGAGATTGATTTTTTAGAAGCAAAGAAGGTTGGTGTGCCTAAAATTACCCAATTTGCTCACCGTCTGCAAAAAAGAGGGTTACCCTTGTCAAGATTACCTATTACGATAGAACAATTTATAGAAGAGGTGAAAGGTGGATAAGTTAATATTAGGGCGTTATATCCCAGGTGATTCATTTGTCCATCGCTTGGATCCTCGGAGTAAGTTACTAGCCATGCTAGTCTTTCTTGTTGTGGTCTTTTGGGCTAATAATGTTGTGACCAATCTTATCATGCTCGTTTTCACAGGAGTTGCCGTTTTTTTATCTCAGATTCCGCTGCGCTTTTTTGTCAATGGGGTCAAACCAATGATTGGGATTATCCTATTTACCACCATGTTTCAGATTTTGTTTACCCAACAAGGAACTCCTCTTTTTTCCATTTGGTTTATCCGTGTGACGGATTTTGGTCTAAGTCAAGCCTTGTTGATTTTCATGAGGTTTATGTTAATTATTCTCATGTCAACCATTTTAACCTTAACAACCATGCCTTTGAGTTTAGCAGATGCTGTGGAGTCGCTTCTAAAGCCACTGCGGGTTATTAAAGTACCGGCACATGAAATTGGGTTAATGCTGTCGCTTAGTTTGCGCTTCGTTCCAACTTTGATGGATGATACGACGCGTATTATGAATGCGCAACGGGCGCGTGGTGTTGATTTTGGAGAGGGAAATCTGATGCAAAAGGTAAAAACCATTATTCCAATTTTAATCCCTCTGTTTGCTTCCAGTTTTAAACGAGCAGATGCTTTGGCAACAGCGATGGAATCGCGTGGCTACCAGGGTGGTGATGGGCGAACCAAGTTTCGTCAGTTGAGTTGGCAAAGTACTGATACTTTGACACTGCTTATTTTTGTATTACTTGGTTGCATCTTATTTTTTCTTAAAACACCTTCTTAGCATTTTATTACAAGTAGGTCTTCAAATGTCCTACTTTTTGACGTGATTAGTTAACAGTGCCAAAATATTATTCTTAGTAAGAGGATTTTTAAACGCTTTCTGGTCTTTCTTTATCAATTTTAAAAGTGCTTGACACATTTGTCATATAAATATCATTATTGGGTAATAATAAAAGCGTATGATAAATGAGGATTATTTTAGAAAAGAGACTTTATAAAGATGACAAGAAGACGATTAAAAAAGGAAAGTAGCCTGAAAAGACGATTGTTATATGTAACATTCCCTGTATTGGGTTTGGCAGCCATTTTGGTTTCAACGATTGGTTTTTGGGGAAATAATTACTTTTCTAAGGTTGAATCTGAGGAAGTAAAAGCAAGTTCAAGCCGTCATGCTAAGGTAGCTGAGACTTCTTCTACACCTAAACAGTCAACCTCAAAATCAGATAGCCAGCCAAGCTCATCTGCAAGAACCTCTGAGACAACTACAGAGGAAACACCTTTAGTCACTGAAACAGATACAGCTTATCTTTCGACAGATGAGCTAGCAACATCTGTACAAACCGCAGAAACTGTCGAAACGACTGACTATTACCATGCTCAAACAGCCACTTATACGCCAGTTCAAACGACTCCTCAATACGTTTCATCGTCAGGTCATGTCTTAGCAAATGGCAATACTGCTGGTGAAACGGGGTCTTATGCTGCCGCACAGATGGCTGCTGCAACAGGTGTTGATCAAGCAACTTGGGAATATATTATTGCGCGTGAATCAAACGGTCAAGTAGATGCGCAAAATGCCTCAGGAGCTTCTGGCTTGTTTCAAACCATGCCAGGCTGGGGGTCAACAGCGACTGTTCAAGATCAAATCAATGCAGCGATTAGAGCCTATAATGCTCAAGGTTTAGCTGCTTGGGGTTACTAAATTAAAAAGAAGTTGAAGAGTCTTCAACTTCTTTTTTGATAGATTAAGGTGTTAGTAAAGGGATTGATGATTTCTAGAGACATCAGGCGTTGTTGGTCAAAAGTGAGGCTGGCAACAAAAGGCATTAGCCTTTTAATCGCTTGAAAGTCATCCAGACCAAAGCTTTTGTCATAATACTGTATCAGGGTTGAAATAGCGGTACCGTGCGAGGAAATGACAATGGTTTGTTGCTCTGTGGCAAGGACTTGCTTCAGTTGCTTAATGACCCTATCTTGAACCTCTTGTAAACTTTCTCCTTGCGCTAGCTTATAGTTAAAATCCTCCCATTGTTTTGCGACAAAAGTATCAAAATCTACAATCCAGCTATCATCGATTTTTCGCTCGCGAAAGTCTGCCTGAAGTTGTATTGGCAAGTGTTTACTTGTGCTGAGAGGAGTGATGGTTTGAATAGCGCGTTTGAAGTGACTTGAATAGATAGTGTCAATAGAGATGTCTTTGAAAAAGTCGGTGATTAGTTGACAATCTTGTAAACCTTTTTGACTTAGTTCTCTTTCCCTATCATTGTGATTATCATAGTTAGGTTCGGCGTGGCGAATGAGGTAAACAGTCTGTTTCACACTAGATACCTCCAAAGATTTCTTGGGCGTAACGCTTACCGGTTGGTGTGTTGGCAAGTCCACCTTCAGCTGTTTCTTTGAAAGCTGTCGGCATAGCTTTACCGACTTGATACATAGCGTCAACCACTTCGTCAACTGGAATTTTGGATTCGATGCCAGCGAGAGCCATGTCAGCTGCCACTAAGGCAAAACTAGCTCCCATGGCATTGCGCTTGACACACGGAACTTCAACCAGGCCGGCAACTGGGTCGCAGACCAAGCCTAGCAAATTTTTGATGACAAAAGCAATGGCTTGGCTGGCTTGGTAGGCTGTTCCTCCAGCAGCCATGGTAATAGCTGCCGCTCCCATAGCTGCTGCTGAGCCAACCTCTGCTTGACACCCACCTTCAGCTCCAGAAATGGATGCATTGTTAGCAATGACAAGCCCAAAGGCTCCTGCTGTAAAGAGAAAGTCAAGTTGCTGCTGGTGTGTCAATCCTAGTTTTTCGATAGCTGTTGAGAGAATGGCAGGAATACAGCCAGCACTTCCAGCAGTCGGTGTCGCACAGACCAAGCCCATTTTAGCATTTTGTTCATTGACAGCAATGGCATTACGAGCGGCTGTTAAAATGGTTTTTTCAGAAAGGGTATTGCCAGACTGGATATATTGGTGGAGTTTTAGAGCATCACCCCCTGTTAAGCCGCTGACAGATTTGTCACCGTTTAAACCATCTTGAACCGAAGATAACATGACATCTAAATTCCGAGACATAATGTATCTGATTTCGTCTTCTTGACGTCCTGTTAGTTCTTGTTCAGTTGCGACCATTAAGTTTGCAACTGAACCGCTATAATGCTCCTCAGCTTGTTTGACGAGCTCTTCAATAGAGTAGAACATGGGCAAACTCCTTATCCAAAGTAGTTGACATTGTAAAGGTGAGGTATCTGTTCGATTGCTTTGATAGCATCCTGACAATCTCTAGAATCAACTTCAATAATCATAATGGCCTTTTGACCAGCATTTTCACGGGTGACATTCATTTGGGCAATATTAATCTGATAGTCAGATAAAATATCTGTTACTTTAGCAATCATTCCAGGGATATCTTGATGAACGACGATAATAGTTGGTGTGTTCATTTTGAGAGCAACAGCGAAACCATTTAATTCAGTGACTTCAATATTGCCTCCACCGATGGAAATCCCGGTAATGCTCATGTGATGATTTTCCGAATCCTTGACGTCAATTTTAACAGTATTTGGATGTGGGGCGTCGCCTTCTTTGAGAATTTCCCAGTAGATGCGAATGCCTTTTTCATGGGCGATTTCCAGTGCATTTTTTATGTCAGGATTATCGGTGTCCATCCCCATAATACCAGCAACTAGGGCCCGATCGGTACCATGTCCGCGGTAAGTCTTGGCAAACGAATTGTAGAGATGGAAGGTCACTTCTTTAGGCTCTTTACCAAAGATAGAATGAATGAGCCTGCCAATACGCACAGCTCCTGCCGTATGGCTACTAGAAGGTCCAATCATAACTGGCCCAATAATGTCAAAAACAGATTGAAATTTTAACGGTTTCATACGAATCTCCTGAGCTTAGACGTTGCTTCTATTATAACAAATTAAAGCGCTTTTTTAGTAGCACACTTGCTCACGTTTTTCTCCTTTGGCAATAGGCGTTAATCGTGTTATAATGTAGGTTGCCTTTTGGCATTCAAAATCGACCTTCAAATCGACTTTTGAAAACGGCGACCTTCAAATCGTGCGTTAAAAACGAAAAGATGGGAGACTTATCAAATGATTGATAATGCAAAAACTCGTGTTGTTGTTGGCATGAGTGGAGGAGTGGATTCCTCTGTTACAGCTCTTTTGTTGAAAGAGCAAGGTTATGACGTGGTTGGTGTCTTCATGAAAAACTGGGATGACACTGACGAATTTGGCGTCTGTACGGCGACAGAAGACTACAAAGATGTCGCAGCTGTAGCGGATCAGATTGGGATTCCTTATTACTCGGTTAACTTTGAAAAAGAGTATTGGGACCGTGTTTTTGAGTATTTCTTAGCGGAATATCGTGCGGGACGCACTCCCAATCCAGACGTCATGTGTAATAAAGAAATTAAATTTAAGGCTTTCTTGGACTATGCCATGAGTCTAGGCGCTGATTATGTGGCGACTGGGCATTATGCGCAGGTTGCGCGTGATGAAGATGGGACTGTTCACATGCTTCGTGGCGCTGATAATGGTAAGGATCAAACTTATTTCTTAAGTCAATTATCACAAGAACAATTGCAAAAGACCATGTTTCCACTTGGTCACCTGCAAAAATCAGAGGTACGTGAAATAGCAGAGCGTGCTGGGCTTGCAACAGCTAAGAAAAAAGATTCTACTGGAATCTGCTTTATTGGTGAGAAGAACTTTAAAGAGTTCCTTAGTCAATACCTTCCTGCTCAAAAGGGGCGTATGATGACAGTTGACGGTCGTGATATGGGCGAACATGCTGGACTTATGTACTATACCATTGGTCAACGTGGTGGTTTGGGTATCGGAGGTCAACACGGTGGCGACAACCAACCTTGGTTTGTGGTTGGCAAAGACTTGTCACAAAACATTCTCTATGTTGGGCAAGGATTTTATCATGAGTCACTCATGTCAACCTCACTTGACGCTTCAAGCGTTCATTTTACACGCGAGATGCCTCAAGAATTCAACTTGGAATGCACGGCTAAGTTCCGATACCGTCAACCAGACAGTAAAGTTACTGTCAAGGTGACAGGGGATAAGGCAGAAGTGACCTTTGCTGAGCCACAACGTGCAATCACCCCAGGACAAGCCGTTGTTTTTTATGATGGTGATGAGTGTCTCGGTGGTGGAATCATTGACCAAGCCTACAAAGATGGTGTAGCTTGTCAGTATATTTAAAAACTGTCTAGAGACTGTAAAGGGGATTAAAATGAGAATTGGCGTTATTGAGGAAAGTACACGAGCAGATATCAATGAGCTATTGTTTGCGTTGACTTGTCAATCTGCTTCTCATGGCGATGAGGTTTATAATCTCGGTATTTTTCCCAACGAAGAACAAAACTATTCCTATGTTGAAGTTGCGGTTATGATTAGCTTGTTGATTGAGACCGGAAGTTTGGATTTTGTTGTGACAGGTTGTTCATCAGGTCAAGGGATGATGATGGCTTGCAATAGTCTGCCAGGATTGAGATGTGGTTTTTTGCAAACACCACAAGATGCCTATCTTTTTGGTCGCATTAATCATGGAAATGTGGCTTCATTACCCTTAGGCTTAAACGTTGGCTGGGCAGGTGAGTTAAACCTCCAGTATATTTTAGAGAAATTGTTTACGGATACATTTGGTTCAGGCTACCCACCTCAAGATGCTGAACGAAAAAGAACAGAAAGTGACCAAGCTCTTTATTTGAATTGCTTGACGAAGAAAAGCTTTCAAGAAATTTTAGGTGAAATGGATTCTGAGTTGCTCGAAAAAGTCCTTTCTAGGAAGGTGTTTTACCACTTTTTAGAGCAGCATGCCATCAATAAGGCATTAATGAATGACTTAAGGGCAATAAGGGATTGAAAATCCCTGTCCATTTTGCTAGAATACATGAAAAACAGTTTTTCTGTAAAAGAAAGTAAGCAAACGATAAGGAGTTCTCATGCTTTCAAAATTCATTATGACCTTTATGGCTTTTTTTGCCATCATGAATCCTATTTCTAACCTACCTGCCTTTATGGCTTTGGTGGCTGGCGATAGTAAGGATATTTCCAAAAAGGTTGCTCAAAAGGGTATTGTCATTGCTTTTGGTATTGTTGTGATTTTTACCCTTTTTGGCAACGATTTATTTCACATTTTTGGCATTACAATTCATGCCTTGAAAATTGCTGGTGGTATTTTAGTTGCCTTGATTGGCTATCACATGATTAACGGTGTGCATGGACCTGCTAACCAAAATATCAATAGTGGCAAAAACGACCCGATGAATGTTGCTATTTCGCCTTTAGCGATGCCACTCTTGGCTGGACCGGGCACGATTGCGACAGCCATAAGCTTGTCTGATGGTGGTTTTGAAAACAAACTGATGACCGTAGCTTCTTTTGCCTTACTGTGTGTGATTACTTACTTTTTATTAGTTAGTGCCAATAAGATTATGGCCCTACTAGGTAAAAATGCTATGGGAATTATCACAAGGATGATGGGACTTATTTTGACCACAATTGGTATTCAAATGCTAATTGCGGGGATTCAAGGTGCCTTTCTCATTAAGTAATTCTTGGTTGACAATGCTCCTTTTTTTGTTAAAATAACACTAACAATACAATGATGGTCAAAGCTCATGGTCTTGTAGGTCTTTTTGGTCTGCAATGATACGAGTTTTGGCTCTTTTTGTGTTTTAAGGATAGGAGAGACAGCTTTGATAGATTTTAGAACCACAATAGGACATGACCGTTTTGGAGTAAGAGTATCAGCCTTAATGGTGACAGATGGCAAGATTTTTTTAGCGAAATCTCCAAAAGATGAGTATTATCTGCTGGGTGGAGCGATTCTTGTCAATGAGCTCTCAGAAGAAGCGATTAAGCGTGAAGTCTATGAAGAAGCTGGGGTTGCTGTTGAAGTCGGTGATTTGGCCTTTGTTGTGGAAAACCACTTTATCCGAGAGGGTGTCAACTACCACCAAATTGAATTTCTATATTGGGTCACCCCCTTGTCTGAACCTAGTGGCAAGATGCAAGAAGGTGGTCAGACGAGACAATGTGAGTGGGTATCTCTGGATGCTTTGGAAGCCTTAAATTTAAATCCTGCTTTTCTTAAAACGCAACTGAAAAACTGGGACGGACACTTAAAACATTTTGTAAATAAAGATGGAGAAGATTAACGTGAAACATACTTTTGTAGAAGAATTTGATGTGATTGTTGTGGGTGCTGGTCATGCGGGCGTTGAGGCAGCCTTAGCGGCTAGTCGTATGGGGTCTAAGACTTTATTGGCGACCATCAACCTAGACATGTTGGCTTTTATGCCTTGTAACCCCTCTATTGGCGGTTCTGCCAAGGGAATTGTCGTTAGAGAAATTGATGCCTTGGGTGGCGAGATGGGGAAAAATATCGATAAGACCTACATTCAGATGAAAATGCTGAATACTGGTAAAGGGCCTGCCGTACGTGCTCTTCGTGCCCAAGCTGACAAGCATCTTTATGCCGAGGAAATGAAGAAAACGGTTGAAAAACAAGACAACTTAACATTACGCCAATCCATGATTGATGATATTCTAGTCGAAGATGGTCAGGTTGTCGGTGTCTTGACAGCGACTGGTCAAAAATATGGGGCGCGTGCGGTTGTTTTGACGACAGGGACAGCCTTGCGTGGTGAGATTATCTTGGGAGAACTCAAATATTCGTCTGGTCCTAATAACAGCTTAGCCTCTGTTACCCTAGCTGACAACCTTGTCAAGCATGGTCTTGAAATTGGTCGCTTTAAAACAGGGACTCCTCCGAGGGTGAAAGGGTCAACAATTGACTATTCAGTGACAGAAGTTCAACCAGGCGATAGCAAGCCTAATCACTTTTCATTCTTGTCAAAAGATGAGGATTATGTCACCGATCAAGTTGACTGCTGGTTGACCTACACCAATGCGGCTAGTCACGAGATCATCAAGGATAATTTACATCGGGCTCCTATGTTTTCAGGAGTGGTTACGGGCGTTGGACCCCGTTATTGCCCATCTATTGAGGATAAAATTGTCCGTTTTGCTGACAAAGAGCGTCACCAACTTTTTCTTGAGCCAGAAGGGCGAAATACAGATGAAGTTTACGTTCAAGGCTTGTCAACTTCTTTACCAGAAGATGTCCAACGTGAGCTGCTTCAGTCCATAAAAGGTCTTGAAAATGCTGAAATGATGCGAACAGGTTATGCGATTGAATACGACATCGTTTTGCCTCACCAACTGCGAGCAACCTTGGAAACCAAGATGATTTCAGGGCTCTTTACAGCCGGTCAAACCAATGGCACGTCTGGTTATGAAGAAGCAGCGGGTCAGGGACTGATTGCGGGTATCAATGCAGCTTTAAAAGTGCAAGGAAAACCAGAATTTATCTTGAAGCGCTCAGATGCCTATATTGGTGTGATGATTGACGATTTGGTTACCAAAGGGACTTTGGAACCTTATCGCTTGTTGACTTCTCGAGCAGAATACCGTCTCATTCTTCGTCATGATAATGCTGATATGCGCTTGACACCACTTGGACGTCAAGTTGGTCTCGTTGACGATGAGCGTTGGCAGATTTTTGAAATCAAGAAAAATCAATTTGACAATGAGTTGACTCGACTTGACACAGTTAAGTTAAAACCTGTCAAGGAAACCAACAAACGTATTGAATCGCTTGGCTTTAAGCCATTGACAGATGCTGTAACAGCGAAAACGTTCATGAGACGTCCAGAGATTAGTTATCAGGTCGTTACGGATTTTGTTGGGCCAGCGGCAGAAAATCTCGATAACAAAGTGATTGAACTTTTAGAGACAGAAATCAAGTATGAAGGCTACATTAACAAGGCACTTGATCAAGTTGACAAGATGAAACGCATGGAGGAAAAACGCATTCCAGCTAATATTGATTGGGATGCCATTGATTCGATTGCTACTGAGGCAAGGCAAAAATTTAAGAAAATCAATCCTGAAACCATTGGTCAAGCTAGTCGGATATCGGGTGTTAATCCAGCTGATATTTCGATTTTGATGGTTTACCTTGAAGGAAATCATAAGGCACGTCGTAACCCCAATCAGTAATCAAACTGTCATCTTAGCTGAGTAAAAAGAGTCCTGATATTCGGGGCTTTTTATGGTATAATATAACCTTAAGAGGTTATTAAATGAAAAGATTTCGTTTTGAAACCATTCATCTAGTGATGATTGGCATGATTGTCTTTGGACTTTTAGCGATTAGTGTGCGTCTAATACAGTCTGAGACTGGCTTATTGCTGGTTATTTTGGTAGCTTGTGTCTTTATGACCTTCCTCCTTTACGTCCAAAAGGAAAATTACCAGTTATCCGAAGAACAGCAAATTGAATTACTAAACGAACAAACTGAGATTAGTTTGAAGACCTTGCTGGATAAAATGCCTGTTGGGGTGATTAAGTTTAATCCAACAGCAAGTGAAATCGATTGGTATAATCCTTATTCTCAGCTGATTTTTAGCAATCAAGAAACCGGTCATTTTGATACTCAAGTTGTCCTTGATTTAATTAATGACCACAAGGACGGGACTCCAAGTCGTACTATCACGATTGGAGAGGCACGCTATAATTCTTACTTGGATTTTGACGCAGGTGTCTTTTATTTCTTTGATGCCAGTCAAGCAGGTAATGTGAGTGAAAAAGCTCTCAAAAAACGGCCTGTCATTGGTATCATATCGGTTGACAACTATGATGATCTTACAGATAATATGGCGGATGCAGACGTTTCAAGTATCAACAGCTTTGTCGCTAATTTCATTGCTAGATTTGCGGAAGAACATGCCATTTTTTACCGTCGTGTTGCTATGGACCGTTTTTATTTCTTTACCGACTATGCTACTTTGGAAACTTTGATGACTACGAAATTTGATATTCTGGGTCGTTTTCGTGAAGAGGCGAGAGGATACGGTTTGTCCTTGACACTCAGCATGGGCGTTGCTTTCGGTAGGGGGCATCATGATCAGATTGGGGTGATTGCACAAGAAAACCTCAATATTGCCTTGGTGAGAGGTGGGGACCAAGTTGTTGTTAAAGAAAATGAGGAGCACGCAGACCTCATGTACTTTGGCGGAGGCACTGTTTCAACTGTCAAACGCTCACGAACACGAACCAGAGCGATGATGTCAGCTATTTCGGATAAGATTAAATCTGTCGATAAGGTGTTTGTGGTGGGACATCGTCGTCTGGACATGGATGCATTAGGGGCTTCGGTCGGCATGCAATTTTTTGCGAAGCAGCTTGTACCAGAATCCTATGTTGTCTATGATCCTAATGAAATGGGAAGGGACATCAAACGAGCTATCGAACGCTTAAAAAAAGACGGTGAAACAGCCCTTATCACTGTTTCAGAGGCGCTTCAGATGGTTGATTACCGTTCTCTGCTCATTATGGTTGACCATTCTAAAACCAGTTTAACCTTATCCAAGGAATTGTTTGATGAGTTTCGTGAGACTATTGTTGTGGACCACCATCGTCGTGATGATGATTTTCCAGACAATGCAGTATTAAGTTTTATCGAAAGTGGTGCCAGTTCAGCCTCTGAACTTGTTACAGAGTTGATTACCTTTCAAAATGCCAAGGGAAGCAAGTTAACTAAACTTCAAGCCAGTCTCTTGATGGCTGGTATTATGCTTGATACGAAGAATTTTTCAACACGAGTTACCAGTCGTACCTTTGACGTTGCTAGCTATCTCAGAAGTTTAGGGAGCGATAGTGTTGAAATCCAAACCATTGCAGCGACAGATTTTGCAGAATATCGTCAAGTGATTGAGCTAGTTCTAAGAGCCAAACCTTATCGAAAACATTTTATGATTGCTAGCGGTTCTGAGACTGTTGCTTATAATAATGTGATTGCCAGCAAGGCTGCTGATAATTTGTTAACCATGGCTGATATTGAAGCTAGTTTTGTGATTACTAAAAATCCCAAGGGACAGACGGCTATTTCGGCACGAAGCCGTAATAACGTCAATGTTCAGCGCATTATGGAAAAATTGGGAGGTGGAGGACATTTTAACCTTGCTGCCTGTCAACGTGATGATACAACGGTTGCTGATTTAGAAGCTCAGCTACTAGCTATTATTGATCAAGAAATAGAAGAGGAGTAAATCATGAAAGTTATTTTTTTACAAGATGTCAAAGGAAAAGGTAAAAAAGGCGAAGTCAAAGAAGTACCGACTGGCTACGCTCAAAATTTTTTATTAAAGAAAAACTTGGCTAAAGAAGCAACAAATCAAGCGCTTGGTGAATTAAAAGGAAAACAGAAGTCTGAAGAAAAGCATCAGGCAGAACTCTTGGCAGACGCGCAGGAAATCAAGCGCCAGCTAGAAAAAGAAGAAACACGTGTTCAATTTACTGAAAAAGTAGGACCAGATGGACGTACTTTTGGCTCTATTACAGCTAAAAAGATTGCTGAGGAGTTGCAAAAGCAATTTGGGATTAAAGTGGACAAGCGTCACATTGAATTGGGGCATCCTATCCGTGCTATCGGTCTGATTGAAGTGCCTGTAAAACTTCATAAAGAAGTAACTGCAGAGATAAAATTAGCTATCAAAGAAGCTTAGGACCAGGTGAGACATTGCTAAGGAGGTGAGACAATGGCGGAGACACCAGAATTACGGGTGCAACCTCAAGATTTGGTCGCTGAGCAGTCTGTTTTGGGATCCATCTTTATCTCACCAGACAAGATCATCACGGTTCGAGAGTTCATCGAAGCAGATGATTTTTATAAGTACGCTCACAAGGTTATTTTTCGTGCCATGATTACCCTCAATGATCGGCATGATGCCATAGATGCGACAACTGTTAGAAATATCCTTGATAGTCAAGGGGAACTGCAAACGATTGGTGGGCTTTCTTACATTGTTGAGTTGGTCAATAGTGTGCCAACGAGTGCTAATGCTGATTATTACGCCAAAATTGTAGCTGAAAAAGCTATGCTACGCAATATTATCAAGCGGTTGACAGATACTGTCAATGAGGCTTATGAAGGGTCACTGGAGTCTGATGAAATTATTGCTGGCGCTGAAAAAGCTCTCGTTGACATTAGCGAGCACAGTCATCGCAGTGGCTTTAGAACCATTGCTAGCGTACTTGATCAAAATTTTGAGAGTCTTGAAATGCGGGCTCAACAAACGTCTGATGTCACGGGTCTTCCGACTGGTTTTAGAGACTTGGATAGGATTACAACAGGTTTACACCCTGATCAACTCATTATTTTGGCAGCTCGGCCAGCGGTTGGTAAAACAGCCTTTGTTCTTAACATTGCGCAAAATGTCGGCACCAAGCAAAATAAAGCTGTTGCGATATTCTCTTTGGAGATGGGGGCAGAAAGTTTGGTCGATCGGATGTTAGCAGCTGAGGGCATGATTGATTCGCATGCTTTACGTACAGGGCAGTTGACAGAGCAGGACTGGAAAAATGTCATGCTTGCACAAGGAGCTCTGGCTGAAGCACCTATTTACATTGATGATACGCCAGGGATTAAGATTACAGAGATCCGGGCTCGGTCTCGAAAGCTGTCTCAAGAAGTTGAGGGAGGACTGGGTCTGATTGTCATTGACTACTTGCAGTTGATTTCAGGCACACGGCCTGAAAATCGTCAGCAGGAGGTTTCTGACATTTCTCGGCAGTTGAAGATTTTGGCAAAAGAATTGCGCGTGCCTGTCATAGCTCTTAGTCAGCTTTCTCGTGGGGTCGAACAACGTCAAGATAAACGACCTGTACTATCCGATATTCGTGAGTCAGGTTCGATTGAGCAGGATGCTGATATTGTCGCCTTTCTTTATCGCGATGATTATTATCGTAAAGAGAGTGACGAAGATGAGGAAGCTATTGAAGATAATACAGTTGAGGTTATCTTAGAAAAAAACCGTGCTGGTGCTCGTGGAACGGTCAAATTGATTTTCCAAAAAGAGTACAATAAATTCTCAAGCATCGCCCAGTTTGAAGAGTTTTAAATATTAATCACATTGACAATCTTGTAAAGCAAGTTGTCACAGAAAAAGGAGAAACCATATGAGTGATGCATTTGCTGATGTCGCTAAAATGAAAAAAATTAAAGATGATGTCAAAAACCATGAAGGTCAACTGGTTGAGTTAACCTTGGAAAATGGTCGTAAGCGGGAAAAGACGAAAGTGGGACGCCTCATTGAGGTTTACCAGTCCTTATTTATCGTTGAATACAATGACCAATCCAATGATCCAGCAGCAAGTAGCCATTCTTACGTTGAATCTTATACTTACTCTGATATTTTGACCGAAAAAACCTTGATTCGTTACTTTGATGATGAAACAGCAGAATAAAGCAAGACCTCTAAGGAGGTCTTTTATTGACGGGATTGACAGTCTAAAAGCAGGTAATCCACTAAAATTCATAAACAGAATAGGCTTAATGCTAAGAGGCAGTAATCGCTTATGGCCTTAGTGACATTTTAAGTGATAAGTCTTTACTTTTAAACTATTTGGTGATATAATGCTCTTTGTGTGAAATAATGGCAGTTCAATATGAAGCTCGTCAACAGATACCTTGAAAGACAAGTAACCTTGGCTGTTTGGGCGAAGGGCATCTGCACGAATCAGGATTGAACAAATTTATTTCCTCAATCAGTCGAAATTAGCTTGGCTAGTTTCAAAATAAAAAGAGGAGGACATTTTACATGTCACGTTATACAGGACCATCATGGAAACAATCTCGTCGTCTTGGTTTATCACTTTCAGGAACAGGAAAAGAGCTTGCTCGTCGTAACTATGTTCCAGGGCAACACGGACCAAACAACCGTTCAAAACTTTCTGAGTACGGTTTGCAATTGGCTGAAAAGCAAAAACTACGTTTCACTTACGGTATGAGTGAAAAACAATTCCGTAACTTGTTCGTACAAGCAACTAAAATCAAAGGTGGAATCCTTGGTTACAACTTCATGGTTCTTCTTGAGCGTCGTCTTGACAATGTTGTTTACCGTCTAGGTCTTGCGACAACACGCCGTCAAGCTCGTCAATTTGTAAACCACGGTCACATTCTTGTTGATGGAAAACGTGTTGATATTCCATCATACCGTGTTGAAGTTGGTCAAGTGATTTCTGTTCGTGAAAAGTCTGCTAAAGTTCCAGCTATCCTTGAAGCGGTTGAAGCAACTCTTGGTCGTCCAGCATTCGTATCATTCGATGCTGAAAAACTTGAAGGTTCCCTAACACGTCTTCCAGAACGCGATGAAATTCATCCAGAAATCAACGAAGCCCTTGTCGTTGAATTCTACAACAAAATGCTTTAATTTTAAGATTATATGCTTTGAAAGTCCGTTATTGCGGGCTTTTTGCTTTGTTTAAAAGATAGATTTTTGAATTTGCTTACTTTTTTGACCCTGAGAGCTTTTAGTGCTGTTTCGTAAAACGAGAGACGGTTTTTTTAGCACCTTCTTTGGTGGCTAGAAGCTAAACTGTTATCAATGCGATAAGCCAGTACTAGGTGTATAACTGCTAGCAAAAAACCAGCATTAGCTAGGCTAAGCTGGTTGTTACTGACGACCGTCATTGGTTTTTAAGCCGCCTTGAAAGTCGGCCTCTATATGCTCTACGTAATCACGATAGTAGTTGAGCAGGTCTGTTTTGAGTTTTTGATAATCGTCTTCGCTATAATCTTTGTCTTCGAAATAGGCATTAAACTTGGGTATTTTCAACTCATCTCGTAGGCGTTTAATCACTTCGTCTTTGGTCATCTTTATTTCTCCATTTTTTCTTTATTATACCACAATGCTAGTAAGCTAGCTTTTGGAAAGAGAAAGTCTTTGCTTTGCTTCCCATCTTGTGATATGATAGGAGTTGATTTTTAAAAGGGTTTGGAATGGCCCGAAAGGAGAAATGATGTCGATAATAACGATTATCTTAGCTACCTTAGTAGCTTTGGAACACTTTTACATTATGTATCTTGAAACGATTGCTACCCAATCACCAGCGACTGCCCGTGTCTTTAACATGAGTCAAGAAGAGCTGACACGCGATTCGGTCAGTAAGCTATTTAAAAATCAAGGTATTTACAATGGCTTAATTGGCGTGTTTCTCTTATTTGGTCTCGTCATTGCTAATGAAACCTTGGTGATGGTCTTTTTATTGAATGTGGTTTTGGCAGCGGCTTACGGTGCTCTTACAGCGGATAAGAAAATCTTATTGACACAGGGTGGCTTAGCGATTTTAGCCCTAGGAACAATGCTTTTCTAGCTTGCTCAAGTCCTAAAGCCATCATCATTTTGGGTTTTATCAAAAAACGGATACGCCTGAAAGGCTTGGAACATTTGTTCCAAGCCTTTTAAACGTGCCTACAAAACGACGGTACTCAGTGAAAGAATCTAGTTGACGGCTAGGTTAGCTTCTTTATTGCGAATGGTCAAGGTAGCAGTGTTGTCTTTCACTTGTTTGTTAAAACGCTGTCCATCATCGTCAGAGGCAATGCTAGCTGTGCCAATAATCGCCTTAGAAAGGTCAAGTTTGGCGTCAGTCACCGTTAGATTAAGGTTGGTTGTTGCCTTGGTTTTATCATCTAAGTTAATATCAATACTGTTGTAAGCATTGCTGATTTCAACTAAGTTTTGAAGTTTTAGGCGCGTGGCGCTAATATCGTTGTACTCTCCTAGAAGGGTCACATTATCAAGAAGCGTATTCGTTAGTTTAAGCGTGTTGTTGTCAGTGTTTAGAGTAGTGTTGTGGAGTTGACTGTTATCAATATCCGTAGAAGCATAATCAGATGCTAACTTGGCATGTTTGAGGTTAGAGTTGGTTAGAGAGAGGTAATTGTAGTTGGCCAGATTGAGTTGTTCTACTTGGGTGTTATCCAAAAAGAGTGCACTAGCAGATAAGGTACCCTGATTGATAGTGAGCTCATCGGTGTGGATAGATCCTGAACTTAGATCCAGATTTTCAAGCTTAAGATTATAGAGTCGCGTATTTCCTGAAACGTAGCCTTTGATAGTTTTCATCTGAGTTTCTTTAGGGACAGAGAGGACAATCGTTTGGTACTCGTTGTTCCTGTTGTCCCTATGGTTTAGGTAATAGCCGAATGTAGTAATAATACCTGAAGAGACAGATCCTTGTGGGTTTTGTTTGAGATTGAGTGTCTCCTCTTCTTGCCTTACCTGTACCTTTCCTAAAATCTTGTCATCTGTGTAGTAACTAAGGTGCCAGTTGTTGTCTTTTGATGGCTCAATCGTGAGGTGACGCGTGGGTAAATCGAGGTTGAGTTCTTTAAAGCTAGTGATGTTTTTGTCAACTTTTTGAGGTTGAGTGGCTTTTTGGATAGCCTCAATCCCACCGTTAAGGCTACCAAATAAGGCTGCTGCTCCCCCCAGGATAATGCAGAAAAGAGACAGACTCAAGATGGCTTTAGTGGTTTTTTTCATGCTCTTTTTCCTTTCTTTGTTAGCCAGCTAATGAGGGCAAGGATTAAACGGGTCATGGCCTTAGCGAGTAAGGTGAATAAAAGAAACAGCAGTAAGCATCCTCCCAGCGCGACTAATCCGACACCCAGGCTTAGTGAGATGGCAGCAAGTGAGTGGGGAATGACAGTGAAACTCTCCCAAACCAGGCTAGCGAGCAAGGCAATGCCTGACAGTAAGAGAACTACTGCAGTTCCAAAGAAGACCAAAATCATACCAATAAAGCCGATGAAAAATACTATAGCCAAGATAATTGCTGGCAAAGCAAGTGGTGCCGCTAGGAGAGCCAGTAGGGCAATCCATAAGATACGAGCGCGTGAGTGATGGCTTTCTTCGTCATCAAGTTCTCGTTTGTCCCAAAGGGCATTGAGAATATCTTGGGCGGCTTCTTGAGGAGTTCCTAACTCCTCAATGACGCGCGCTTCATTTTCAGGTCCAGCCTCATCAAAATATTCTGTAAAGTAATCCATAGCCTCTTGATAATCGTCTTGTGGCAAACGGTGCAAGTATCTATCGAGCTTGGCTAGGTATTCAGTCCTTGTCATGTCTTAAACTCCCTTCAATAATCCCATCCAGGGTATCCTTATAACTCTTCCAATGTGATTTCAAGTGCTCGAGGTGTTTTTTCCCCTCGTCTGTTAGGGCATAGTATTTGCGTTGCCGTCCTTGATGTTCCTGACTGTAATTGGTCACATAGCCTTCTTGTCCCAAGCGTTTTAAGATTGGGTAGAGTGTTGATTCTTTAATGGCGGCTGCTAGCTTAATGGTCTGGCTAATATCGTAACCGTAAGAATCCTCACGTTCTAAAATCGCTAATATCAAAAATTCAATCAGGGTTGATGATACGGGAAAGTACATGTTATCATCTCCTTTTAGGTGATAGTTTTATATATAATATTTCTACACATTAAGTATATAATGATTTTTGATATATGTCAATATTTTATATATAAAAAATAATACATTTTGCAAGTCTATCCTTTGAAAACCTTTTCATAATCTTTCTTTTATGGTAAACTGGAGATGATGAGGGTTATTGACTCTCGGCTTGTTGTTACCCTTTAAAGATAAGAAAGGAGTAGTTATGATTAGCATTTCACAGCTATCGAAACGTTATGGTAAAAAGGAGGTTCTTAAAGAAATCTCCTTCGATGTTCCTTCGGCAACGATTTGTGGTCTTGTCGGGAAAAATGGTTCCGGAAAGACGACTTTGTTTCACTCGATTTTAAATTTTGTGATGTACGATGGTCAGATTGAACTTGACCATCAGCCCGTGACACCGGAGATTAATGCTCGTATCGGCTATCTGCCAGAAGAACGTAGTCTCATGCCCAAATTGACGGTTTTCGAGCAAGTCCGTTATTTGGCTAGCCTAAAGGGGATGTCCACGAAAGCGGTGCGTGAAAAACTACCTCTTTGGATGGAGAAGCTTGAGGTCAAGGGGAAATTGACGGATAAAATCAAGAGTCTCTCGAAAGGGAATCAACAAAAGATTCAGCTGATTATTACCTTGATTCATGAGCCTGACTTGATTATCCTAGATGAGCCTTTCTCTGGTTTAGACCCTGTTAATACGGCTTTGTTGAAAGAAGTCATCCTGGCTGAAAAAGAGCGAGGAGCGACGATTATCTTTTCCGATCATGTCATGACCAATGTCGAAGAACTGTGTGACCGCTTGGTGATGATTAGTGAGGGAGAGCTGGTCTTAAATGGTACTATCCAAGAGATTCGGGACTCATTTGGTCGGACCCGTCTCTTTGTTTCAAAAGATATCCCTAGAGAGCGTTTGGAAGAACTGCCTCATGTAACAGCTATCTCAGCAACAAATCAAAACACCTGGCGTTTGGTTTTGGATGATGAGTCAGCGGGTGTTGAACTATTTGACCTCATTAGTGGTGGTCGTTATGTATCCACGTTTGATCAACAATCACCAACCATTGATGAAATCTTCAAAATGAAATCGGGGGTAACCTTATGAAGCAAGTCTTGTTAGTGACAAAAGAAACCTATCTCAGACAAGTGAAGTCATGGGCTTTCTTGATGATGGTGCTGTCACCCTTTCTCTTTTTAGGTATCTTTACGGGCATTGGTTATCTGACAGGTTCCTCAAGTTTTGAGTCAGACAAGGTGGCAGTGGTTCTTTCGGATAATCAGTTAACCAAAGCATTCAAAGGGCTTTCAGGAACCACTTTAAGCTATAAGACTGAGAAAGCTGCACAAGCAGCACAAAAGGATGAGGCTATTACTGGCTATGTCTTGGTTGAGACGAGCAGTGATCAGGTTAAGGCAACTTATCATGGGGATACTAGCTTGGAGGAATCCGTCAAGGATAACTTGCTTAGCGTCTTAGGCGGATTACAAAATAAACTCAATATGGCTAAAGCCAATCTAAGCCCCGAGCAGATTGCCTCCCTAGCCAAACAGCCAGTATTTCAGGAAAAAATTGCTGAAAAAGGCGATTTGAAAAAACTTGGCAAATACATTGCCTTCTTTGGTTTAACAATGGTGATGTACGTCATCATCCTAACCTATGCGAGCCAAACAGCCCAAGAGATTGCGAGTGAAAAAGGCACGAAGATTATGGAAGTTATCTTCTCTAGTGTCCCTGCCAATCGGTATTTCTATGGGCGTATTTTAGGGATTTTCGCTGTCATTACCACGCATATTGGTATTTATGCGATTGGTGGGGTACTGGCTTTTAAATGGTTCCAAGAGCGTGCGGTTAGCAAGGAGATGATGGCTTTTCTTAACCCCATGTTGGAGGCGGTCTTTGCTAATCTGGATTGGACGATGGTCTTTTTAGCGCTTTTTGGCATTTTATTATACGTTGTTTTAGCAGCTCTTTGCGGTTCCATAGTTGTTCGAGCAGAGGATGTCAATAAAGCTGTTCAGCCTGTTGTTTATGTTGTGATTGTTGGCTTTATCGGAGCGATGTCACTTGGACAGCAAGGGCATGATAACCTTATCCTAGCGATCGGCTCCTACCTTCCTTTCCTATCGTCATTCTTTATGCCAATTCGGCTAATCAATGGCTATGCAGGGAGTCTGGAAGCGATTATCTCTCTAGTGATTTTAGCTGCTACGACTGTTTTAGCCACCTTATATATCGGTCGCTCTTATGCGGGCTTGATTTTACAAACCGATGATATCGGCTTGTTCAATAGTTTAAAACGCGGTTTTAGCCACCGCTAATACGATCACGTGAGCTGGTTTTTCTGGCTCACTTTTTTGTGCAGTTTAAAAGACGTGTGTCTAGCACACGCCTTTAATCGATGCCGCAATCCTTGATAATTTCGGTAAAGCGATGGGTAAACAGGGCAGTCATTCCCCAAAGCAGTTCAGAACCTTGCTCATAAAAGGGGATTTTATTGGCTTGGGGGTTCAATCGAAAGGTTTTTCCCTTGTTGGACAGCCGTTCGATGGGAAAATCATCCTCGATGTGGAATTGCGATTGGAGCTTGTAGTAAGTCGGTGGCTGCTCGATGAGAGAATGCAGAGGGATTGTAAAAATATTAGCCACTTCATCTTGATTTGGGGTGATTTTGCTCAGACAATCAATATGAAGTTGGCCTACAAAACAGTGGATTGTCCGATGGTTTTGCACCAAGTAATCAATTTCGCCTAGAACGATGATGGCTTCTGTGGGGATGTTTAATTCTTCATGGGTCTCTCTGACAGCGGCTTCTTGAGGGGATTCGCCAGCTTCGATACGTCCGCCTGGGAAGGATACCTCCCCTGGTTGGGAAATGGTTTCACTGCGCACTTCGTAGAGGACATGCCACTCATTATCGATGGTTATTAGGGGTAATAAAACAGCGTAAGCCTTCTCCTCTCCGATAGGCTTGGGAGAGTATGATTTGATGGCTTGTTCGATGGTTGATTGCATGGTATTTTCTCCTTGATTTTATTGTAGCCTAGAGTGTTGTAAAAAGCAACTGATACTAACTAGTGGTATATAGAGAGAAGGCCCTGGTTGACAATGGTAACGAATACTGCTAAAATATATCTACAAATGTAAACAAAGGAGTGGATGACGATTGGCTAAATTAGGCGTTCTTATCATAGGTTTTGCCTTAATGGCATTTTTAATTTGGTGGTTTTTTGGAAAGCACGAGCGATCTGAACAGACTGCCCTGATGCGGGGAGATTATCAGGAGATTCGTGTTGAGGTCAACGGGGGTTACAATCCGCAAACGATTGTGTTGAAAAAGGGGATTCCTGCAAGTCTCATCTTTCATCGTAAAGACCCTTCCTCTTGCCTAGATCAGGTGGTTTTTTCAGACTTTGGTATTCAAAAGCCACTTCCTTTAAATAAGGATACGCTCATCGACCTCACTCCCAAGGAGAAGGGAGAGTTTGACTTTGCTTGTGGGATGAATATGTATCGTGGCAAGTTAATTGTGAAATAGATTGGAATATTATGTCACTGAGAACACGATTTTGGATTGCTTTTAGTTGTTCGCTGCCGATGTTAGGGATGATGGTAGCCATGTTTACCCATTTACTGGATCATCGGATGATTGAATGGGGAACGTTTGTATTCACCAGTATTATCATGCTCTTTTCAGGCCTTCCATTTCTTAAAAGTGCCTGGGCAGCTTTTAAGAACCATAATGCTAATATGGATACCTTGGTGGCTCTTGGTACCTCTGTTGCCTACCTTTACAGCCTTTTTGCCCTGTTTAATGGCCTGCCAGTTTATTTTGAGAGTGCAGGCTTTATCGTCATGTTTGTCTTGTTGGGGCAGGTTTTTGAAGAGCGCATGCGTCAAAATGCTTCGCAGGCTGTTGAAAAGCTACTCGATTTACAGGCCAAATCAGCTAGTGTCTTACGCAATGGGTCATTTGTGACCATTGCTATCGAAGACATTGTGATTGGTGATGTGATTAGCGTCAAGCCTGGGGAGAAAATTGCAGTGGATGGCCTTATTACATCAGGGACAACCAGTATCGACGAGTCCATGGTCACTGGAGAAAGCATGCCGGTTTCAAAAGGAGTTGGTGATGAGGTTATCGGATCGACCATTAACTTGAATGGAAGCATTACCTTTAAGGCTACCAAGGTTGGTAAGGATACCATGCTGGCTCAGATTGTGGATTTTGTCAAAAAAGCCCAATCCAGCCATGCTCCTATTCAAGATTTAACGGATAAACTATCTGCTATTTTTGTACCCCTTGTCATGATACTGGCCATCATTACCTTTGTCGTCTGGTATTCGGTGCTTGGGGAGACAGCCATACAATCCATGATTTACGCTGTTTCAGTCCTCATCATTGCCTGTCCTTGTGCGCTAGGTTTGGCGACTCCAACAGCGCTGATGGTTGGTACGGGAAGAAGTGCTAAGCTGGGTGTTTTGATTAAAAATGGCAGTGTCTTGCAAGAATTACAGGCCATCGATACCCTTATTTTTGATAAAACAGGTACCATTACCCTTGGTAAACCTAAAGTGACGGATGTCATAGGTGATAGTAAGGAGGTCATGACCCTTGCAGCAGCGCTAGAGGCATCCTCTGAGCACCCATTGGCATGGGCTATTAGGGACTATGCTCAAGAGCAGGGACTTGTCGTACCTGCGGTGGCAAACTTTAAGGCCATTGAGGGACAAGGTGTCCAAGGAAATTATCAAGGGCATCAGATTTTCTTGGGGAATCATCACCTGCAAGAGGGGAAAACTTTTCCAAGCTCTCTAAAATCACAGATGGAGGCCTTGCAACAAGAAGCTAAGACAGTGGTTATACTGGCTAAAGATGATGAGATCCTTGGTCTCATTGCCATCCAAGATAGTCCTAAAGCCAGTTCAGAGAGAGCGATCAGAGCCTTGCAACAACGCGGACTCAAAACGATGATGCTAACAGGTGATAACCATCGTGTGGCACAAGCAATTGCTGAGAGGGTTGGTATTGAGCAAGTCATTGCTGAGGTTCTTCCCCAGGAAAAGGCTGCTCGGATAAAATCCCTTCAAAAAGACCATCGTCTTGCTTTTGTCGGAGATGGTATCAATGATGCGCCTGCGCTTAGTTTGGCCAATGTTGGGATTGCCATGGGGGCAGGGACAGATATTGCCATTGAATCGGGCGATGTTGTCTTGATTCAAAATGATTTACTAGGGGTTGTGAAGGCTTATGACCTGAGTCAGAAGACTTTTAAACGTATCCTCCTCAATCTCTTTTGGGCATCTATCTATAATCTCATTGGAATTCCGATTGCCAGTGGTCTCTTTGTTTCCTGGGGACTGACGCTTAATCCAGAGTTAGCAGGCTTGGCGATGGCCATGAGTTCGGTATCTGTTTTAGCCAGTTCTCTTCTATTAAATCGTTCACGTTTACCACAATATTAATTAAAGACCCCCTTATTCTATAGAATAAGGGGGTTAGTCGTCCTCTTAATTGTTTTCGTTCACGGCTTTTTTCAAGGCCTCAACTTGTTGAACCAAGATGGCTTTGGGATTTTGGTTGGCCTTGCTTTGCCATTCAGCCGCTGCTTGAGGATTGGCTATGGCTTTTTGACGTTGGTCTTCTTGTAATTGCTGAGCGATTGTGGGGAGTTGCTCAGCTTTTTCTTTGGTTAGTACCAGCCAAGTGTCATTTGGAACCGTCGCAATAACGTGACGCGATACCAGTTCTTGATCTTCGCCACCAAAACCGTAGAGTAACTTAGCCCAATCAGATGACCAAGTATAGCGCTTTGTGATGGTTGTGAGCGTGGCTTTATCAACCTTAGCCTGCTTGTAGGTCACGACTTGTTTGACAGCTTCAGCAGGCTCTTCCTTTTTAGGGACGAAATGAGCTGTCGCTTCTTTGTCAGAAACCTTATCGCGATAGACGAGGACATAGTTGCCAGAGTTAGAGCCAATCTCCTGTGTAATCAATAATCCAAACGGAGTACCTGTCTCAGCAGCAGAGAAAATGTCTCTGGTCTGTTTGGTTGTTTTGATGACCATTCCGGTATGATGAACGAAATGGTTGGTTAGCATGGTTATGGAACCTGCAAAGATGAGCAAAGAGAGTAGCCCTAAACTGACCCGCAAGAGAGGCTTTTTAATCAAGAGCCAAGAGATAAATACAGCGATGGTCGCTAAAGCAATAATGAGAATAATCATTAGGACAATACCTCCTCTTTCTCAATGATTTTTCCTTGATGAAGCCATAAGGACACGATAAGTCCGACCAAGGCAAAGCTGGCACCGATAGCAAAGGAAACGTGGAAGCCAGATAGACTAGCCTCAATCATTTTTTCCGCATAAGCCAAAGGGTTCTGAGTGAGGAGACTCTTAGCCGGTGTGTTAGACGAAATAACATTTTGCGTCACGCTGGAGAGGAGGGCTACAACAATGGCAGAAGCAATTTGACGAACGGTGTTATTGGCGGCGGTACCGTGGGCTGCTTCATGAGGTGGTAAGGCACTCATGGCACTGGCTGTTAATGGCATCATAATCATACCAATCCCAGCCATACGAACGGCATAAAGCAAGGTAATAAAGTGGTCAGGCGTGCTTTCTGTTAAAAAGACGAAAGGCACTGTTGAAATCCCTAAAATGCTAAAGCCTACTAGAGCCATGCGGCGGGCACCAACCTTATCATAGACTTGTCCTGCTAGTGGGGAAACCAATCCCATCATCAGGGCACCTGGTAGAAGAACCAAGCCAGAGTCAAGTGCGGATAGGCTATGGACATTTTGCAAGTAAAGAGGAAGCATCATCTCGACCCCCATCATGGCCATCATCGATAGTGAGATAGCAATCGTGGTCACCGTAAACTGTCTGACCTTAAAGACACGGACATCTAAGAATGGTTTATCGAGTTTTAACTGACGCAGGAAGAAGATGAGGATAATTCCCATGCCAATGATGATTGGCAAAATAACCGTTTTGACATCTCCCCAGCCATCTGTGGCGACATTGGTAAAGCCCCACAGGAAACTTCCAAAACCAATAATCGATAGTATAAGTGATGGCACATCAAGGGTGACAGGGCGGTTAGGCACCACATCCCGAACCACAAAAGGACTGAGTAGAGTTACAATAGTAAGGATGCTCAAGGGAAGGATGAAGATAGCTCGCCATTCAAGAGCTGTGCCCAATAAAACGATATTTTCCTTGAGGACCCAACCAGCTAGTGTCGGTCCTACTGCAGGAGCAAGCCCGACAACCAGTCCGTTAATCCCCATAGCAGCACCGCGTTTTTCGGGAGGAAAGATATTGACCATGACGACTTGCATCAGTGGCATCGTAATTCCGACCGCTGCAGCTTGGATGATACGCCCAAAAAGGAAAATCGTCCAGTTAGACGTTGGTGCAAAAGAGTCAATCAAGAGTCCCGTTGTGAGGAGAGCATAAGCCACGGTAAAGAGCCACTTGGTTGAAAATTTCGTCGCCAAGTAGGCAGATACTGGAATCATGATGCCATTGGTTAACAAGAACCAGGTGGTTGCCTGTTGAGCAGTTGATAAACTGATATCAAAACTTTTCATTAATGTTGGAATGGCAGTTCCAAGGCTAGTTTGATTAAGCACGCCGGCAAAGGTTCCGACAAGTAGGGTGATGAGCATGGCAGTCCGATTGTAAGGCTTACCATGGTTATCATGAGTTTCTGATGACAAAAAGAATTCTCCTATCTAAAAAGACTAATACTGGGACAAGTGACCTGTAATCCCAATATTAGTGCTAGTATATATGATTTCTGCGAAAGGAAGATGGCTACCTTCGAGCCCTTCCTTTAGAAGCTAGGTAACAGGATAACATAGCTACTTGTGCAAGTCAACGAAAACACCCTTATCTATTTTCAGGTAAAACTTGAAAAAGTTTGCATAGAGAGTATGGTTTTTGCTAATAAGTTAGTCTTGTTTGTGGAGAATTCAATCAGGAATTAGTATCCTTGATTGAAGAGAGCACTATCAAAGTCGGCATGCTCCAGTTTTTGATAAGTTGCCCATAAGGGGCTGACAAGGGTTGGTTTTTGTGGTAAAATTCTAATATTCGTTGTGGAAAGGGCTTCCATAAGAAAAGAAAAAGGAAAGAGGATTGTATGACAGAAACAAGAGAAACTTTCAAAACCTTTACCAATAAGGTTCTTGCGGGAACTGCGACGGCGATTGTTGTAGCCTTGATTCCCAATGCCATATTGGCAACTTTCTTAAAGCCATTATTGCCCAATACAATGGCTGCGGAATTTTTGCATATTGTGCAAATTTTTCAATTTTTCACTCCCATCATGGCAGGATTTTTAATTGGTCAACAATTTAAACTGAATCCCATGCAACAATTAGCTATCGGCGGTGCAGCCTATGTCGGCTCTGGAGCTTGGGTTTACACAGAGATTGTTAAAGAAGGTGTTACCACAGGTATTTTCCAGCTAAGGGGTATTGGTGATCTGATTAACATGATGATTACAGCTAGTTTGGCTGTATTAGCAGTTAAATGGTTTGGTCATAAATTTGGTTCAGTAACCATTATTCTGTTACCCATTATTATTGGAACGGGTGTTGGTTATCTTGGGTGGAAACTCCTACCGTATGTGTCTTATGTGACGACTTTAATCGGTCAAGTTATCAACTCTTTCACAACCCTCCAACCAATTTTGATGTCTATTCTGATTGCGATGGCCTTTTCACTCTTGATTGTTAGTCCGGTATCCACAGTTGCTATTGGATTAGCGGTTGGTTTGAATGGTTTATCAGCAGGTGCGGCTTCAATGGGCGTAGCAACCACAGCAGCGGTCTTGGTATGGGCAACATTAAAAGTGAACAAATCTGGTGTTCCGATTGCCATTGCTTTGGGAGCCATGAAGATGATGATGCCAAACTTCTTAAAGCACCCTGTCATGGCGATTCCGTTAGTGATGACAGCTGGAATCTCTTCATTAGCAGTTCCTCTGTTTAACTTAGTGGGAACTCCTGCTACTTCTGGTTTTGGTCTTGTGGGTGCGGTAGGACCAATAGCTTCATTAGCTGGTGGTAGCAATGTTTTGATTATCATTCTTGCTTGGCTAGTGATTCCGTTTAGTGTTGGTTTTGCGGCTCACAAATTATGTAAAGACGTTTTAAACCTTTACAAAGATGATATTTTCATTTTTGAAGGATAATAAGGAGGAATATCAATGTTAGTTTATATCGCAGGTTCTGGAGCGATGGGATGTCGTTTTGGTTACCAAATTTCAAAAACAGGTAATGAAGTGATTTTGTTGGATCAGTGGGATGATCACATCAAAGCTATCCAAGAAAATGGTTTGAAAATTACAGGTGATGTCGAAGAGACCGTTCATCTACCAATAATGAAGCCACAAGAGGCTACACGAGAAGCTGATTTGGTGATTTTATTTACCAAGGCGATGCAATTGCCTCAAATGTTGCGGGACATCAAGGGCATCATTGGTAAAGAGACGAAGGTTCTCTGCTTGTTAAATGGTCTAGGTCATGAAGATGTCATTCGTCAATATATCCCAGAACACAATATTTTAATGGGAGTAACGGTTTGGACAGCTGGCTTGAAAGGTCCAGGACATGTTCACCTACAAGGTGTTGGTGCACTAAACTTACAAAGTGTAGATCCTAGCAATAAAGAAGCTGGTCTTGAGGTAGCAGAGATGCTGACAGAAGCCAACTTATTTGCGACTTATGACGATGACGTTGTTCCAAATATTTGGCGAAAAGCCTGTGTTAATGGCACGATGAACTCAATGTGTGCCTTACTCGATTGTACTATCGGTGAATTATTTGCCAGCGAAGATGGCTTGAAAATTGTTAAAGAAATTATCCATGAATTTGTGACCGTTGGACGCGCAGAAGGTGTGACCTTGGACGAAGAAGCCATTACCAATTATGTCATGGAAACGTCTGAAAAAGCAGCTCCTCATTACCCATCTATGCACCAAGATTTAGTGCAAAATCACCGTTTAACAGAAATTGACTTTATCAACGGAGCAGTCAATGCGAAAGCCGAAAAACTAGGTATTGATACGCCATACTGCCGTTTGATTACCCAAATGGTTCATGCGAAAGAAGCTATTTTAAATATTAGCTAATGTTTCTAAAACATGGGACACAAGAGAAACACTCCTGATTCTTGTAAACTAGAATCAGGAGTATCTTTAGTAGTGACTTAAACAGTTAACTCTTGAGACATTAGAATAGCAGGTAGTAAAAGGATGAAATCTTGATAGTTTGGAATTCTTAAACATCAATGATACTATTCAAGAAAAACTATAATAGAAATGCTATCAGGCTGATCAACGGTACCCATTTTGCTATTTGTCGCTAAGTAGCATAGCTACAGAGAGGGTATGAAGTAGTTAACATAAGTGGAAGGATTAGGCTTGTAGTGAGAATTCTATAAGACAGAAAATAGTTTCATAACCGTTTTAAAGCCCCTATTAATCATGTGAAGCACGTTAGTAAGTATAACTTGCTATTTCCTTCTATATTAATTAGTTTAAAAAGAGATAGGTTAATGGAGTGAATATCCTACTTACCCTCATTCGAATCGATAGCCAGAAGCAATATCTCTCATTTTCTTTCAAAAATGAGAGAGACTGTTAGAAGGTCATAGCAGTGTCAATCATGTTTTCAAATACCTAAGGTCATTTTAAGACCTTGTAAATTGACAGTATTTAACAAGATATTAAAAAATATTAGGAAAACACTTGACAAAATGCCGGGGGAGGGGGGTAAAATTAACGTGTAAATATTATATTTAAGGAGATATTATCCAGATGGAAAAGCGCAAAACTAAGAATGGTTTACTAAACCTTAAGAGTACTGGTTTACTTGCCCTTGCTTCAGCTGTCGCTGTTGGTGTTGCAGCTGCATCTACTGTAACTGTAAATGCTGAAGACTTCAAAGTGGTTTACAAGTTGCCAAACGGTTCAGAACAAACACAAGATTATAAGGATGTTTCTTATGATGATTTTATCGTAAATGCTTTAGCATCAGCAGACGCTTCAAAAGCTAGCTACGGTGACTACGACTGGAACGTTTCAGGTAACACACATGTATTCACTTTCAAAGGCTTAGCAGAAGCACCAAAAGCAGAACCTACAGCAGCGAAAGAAGACTTCAAAGTTGTTTACAAATTGCCAAACGGAT